>JAFLED010000289.1 GCA_017302045.1 Spirochaetota bacterium | reverse complement strand
CGTGAATTCGGCAAATTGCGCTTTCGCGTAACGCGCGAAAATCTGCGCGATAATTACCGAACCGCGTTTCGCCATGATGCGTTGTTTTTGACGGTTCACGACCTGTCGGCCCTGGAGCGAAAGCACAACCGCGTCATAAGGAGCTTTAATCGCACTTTCAGCAGACTTTGTAGTTGCCGTACCACCAATGTGGAACGTACGCATCGTCAGCTGTGTACCGGGTTGACCAATCGATTGCGCGGCGATGATACCCACCGCCTCACCCTTCTCTACTGGTTGCAGGGTTGCAAGGTCGATACCGTAGCAGCAGCCGCAGACACCGGTCACCGACTCGCAAGTGAGGATAGACCGCACTTTGATCGTCTCGTAACCGAGAGTTTCAATCTGCGCCGCAATTTCTTCGGTGATCAGCGTATTGCGGATGTGAATGACTTCGTCTGTGTTCGGGTCTTTGATATCCTGTTGCAAGTAACGGCCTGAAATCTTCTGGCGCAGGCTCACAATCACCTTCTCGCCTTCTTTATCGGCCGACATGTTAAAGCCTTCGTTCGTACCGCAGTCGTCTTCGCGAACAATCACGTCTTGCGAAACATCGACCAAACGGCGTGTCAGGTAACCCGCATCGGCTGTTTTAAGGGCCGTATCGGCGAGACCTTTACGCGCACCTGATGTAGAGATGTAGAACTCGAGAACGCCGAGGCCCTCTTTAAAGTTCGAACGGATTGCGAGTTCGATGATATCACCTGACGGTTTCGCCATCAGACCGCGCATGCCGGCGAGCTGGCGAATCTGTGAACGCGAGCCCCGCGCACCTGAAATCGCCATCGCATAGATCGGGTTGAATCCACCCTGGTCCTGGCTCAAAAGCGCGAAGAGATCTTCTGTAATCTTTTCGTTCGCATTTGTCCAGATGTCGATGACCTTCTTGTAGCGCTCTTCGTTGGTGATCACACCTTTACGGTGTTCTGTTTCAACGCGCTCGACTTCTTTGTTCGCCTTATCGATGATTTTGACTTTCGATTCGGGAATTTTTACGTCTTCGATCGAAATCGTCGGCGCAAAGCGCGTCGCGGATTGAAATCCTAATTTCTTGATCGAATCGAGGAATTTTACGGTAATCGCAGCGCCTTTCAGCTTATAGAGATCAGCAATGATCTCGTTCACCGTTTTATTGGTGAGCGGCTTATTGACGTATGGATAGTTCGGCGGCAACATCTGGTTGAAGATGAGACGGCCCGGCGTTGTTTCGAAAATCTTGTCGTTCTGGACGAAACGAACTTTCGCGCGGTATTCGAGAACGCCGCGGTCGAGCGCATAGTTGAGCTCGTCCATGTTGTCGAAAATCAGGTTTTCACCTTTTGCGCCGGCGAGATCCGCGGTCAGGTAGTAGAGACCCAAGATCATGTCCTGCGTTGGCCCGACGATTGGCTGGCCGTTCGCGGGGTTCAGCAGGTTGTGCGCTGAAAGAATGAGGAGCCATGCCTCGAGCTGCGCGCGCGGCGACAGCGGCACGTGAATCGCCATTTGGTCACCGTCGAAGTCAGCGTTAAACGCGTGGCAAACAAGCGGGTGCAGCTGTATCGCTTTACCTTCAACGAGTACCGGCAAGAATGCCTGGATACCGAGACGGTGGAGCGTCGGAGCGCGGTTCAGCAGAACCGGGTGTTCGTGGATAACCTCTTCGAGACCTTCGAACACTTCGCGTTCTTCGTTTTCGATCATCCGCTTCGCGGATTTAATATTCTGTGTGTATTCTTTGTCGACGAGCCACTTCATGATGAAGGGCTTGAAGAGCTCGAGTGCCATCTTCTTCGGCAGACCGCACTGGTAGATCTTGAGTTCGGGACCGACGACAATAACAGTACGGCCCGAATAGTCGACGCGCTTACCTAAAAGGTTCTGGCGGAAACGGCCTTGTTTCCCTTTCAGCATATCTGAAAGAGATTTCAGAGGACGGTTGCCCTTGCCCTTGATCGACTTCTTGCGGCGGCTGTTGTCAAAGAGAGCATCGACCGCTTCCTGCAGCATGCGCTTTTCGTTTGAAACAATGATATCCGGAGCCTTGAGACCCAAAAGGCGTTTCAGACGATTGTTACGGTTGATGACGCGGCGGTAGAGGTCGTTGAGGTCAGACGTCGCGAAACGGCCACCTTCGAGCTGTACCATGGGGCGCAGTTCGGGAGGCAGAACCGGGATCGTATCCAGAACCATCCACTCGGGGCGGTTATGGCTGTCGCGGAATGCTTCGAGAATTTCGAGGCGCTTCAGAATACGTTTGTCGCTGATCTTCTTTTTGGATTCAATCTTCGCGCGGATGAGGCGGATCTCTTCTTCGATGTTGACCATCGAGAGGAGCTCTTTCACAGCGTCGGCGCCGATCGAAGCATAGAACTTGTCGCCGTAGAGCTCGACCAAACGGCCATGCTCTTCTTGTGTAATGAGTTGTTTGAGTTCGAGACCAGATTCACCCGGATCGATCACTACGTAGCGTTCGAAGTAGAGCACACTCTTGATGTCGTTTGCGGACATGTCGAGCACGAGGGCGATCCGGCTGGGGACCGTGCGGTAATACCAGATGTGAGCTACAGGGTATGAGAGCTCGATATGGCCCATGCGCTCGCGGCGCACTTTACTGTGCGTGACTTCAACACCGCACTTATCGCAGACAACGCCTTTATAGCGAATCGACTTGAATTTTCCGCAGTAGCACTCCCAATCTTTGGTGGTGCCGAAGATCTTTTCGCAGAACAGACCGTCGCGCTCTGGTTTCAGAGTACGATAGTTGATGGTCTCTGGCTTTTTTACTTCGCCATGCGACCACTCGCGCACCTTGTCCGGCGACGCGAGCTTGATGCGGATTTTGTGAAAGTCGTGAAATTCTCTCATTTATTTTCCCTGTTACCCTGCGGTATTTTCCACCGAATCAACTTTGATACGGCGGCGTATGCGTGAAAATTCGTCGTCCATATCCGATATCTCGACCGGCTTTTCGTCGCCGTCGAGAATCGTGATATCGAGCGCGAGCGAACGTATCTCACGGATGAGAACGTTGAAGCTTTCAGGAACACCCGGCTTAATCGCGTGGATGCCCTTCACAATCGATTCATAGACGCGTGCGCGACCCTGCATGTCGTCTGACTTAACCGTCAGAAGCTCTTGCAGAGTATGCGCGGCACCGTATGCTTCGAGTGCCCAGACTTCCATCTCCCCGAGGCGCTGACCGCCAAACTGGGCCTTACCGCCCAATGGCTGCTGCGTCACGAGTGAGTATGGCCCCGTCGAACGGGCATGCATCTTGTCTTCTACCATGTGGTGAAGCTTCAGCATATAGATCGTGCCGACGAAAGCGGCCTGTTGAAAGTGTTCGCCCGAGCGGCCATCGCGCAGGTGAATCTTCGAATCGGGGCTGAGCTTCGCTTTTTGTGCGTAGGCCTGAACGTCTTCCCATTTCGCACCGTCGAAAACCGGAGTTTCGAAGTGAATCCCCAGTTCTTTACCGATGTACGCGAGTTGCGTTTCAAAGATCTGGCCCAGGTTCATACGCGAAGGTACCCCGAGCGGGTTCAGGACAATATCGATCGGCGTGCCGTCGGGCAGCATTGGCATATCGGCTTCGTTGAGGATCGTAGAGATAACACCTTTGTTACCGTGGCGGCCCGCCATTTTATCGCCGACAGAAATTTTACGCTTCTGCGCGACATAGACTTTGACCGCTTCGACAATACCCGCTGGCAGTTCGTCGCCTTCGTCGCGCTTGAAGCGCACGATGTCGACGACGATACCGGCATGGCCGTTCGGTACGCGCAGAGATGAATCGCGCACTTCTTTGGCTTTTTCGCCAAAGATCGAGTGCAGAAGACGGTATTCAGGAGTGAGGTCGGTTTCTCCTTTAGGAGTTACCATACCGACGAGAATATCGCCCGCACGCACTTCGGCGCCGACACGGATAATACCTTCATCGTCGAGGTCGCGAAAGGCGCGCTCGCTGATGTTGGGGATATCACGCGTGATGATCTCGCGGCCGAGCTTGGTTTCGCGCGCCTGAATCTCAAACTCTTCGATGTGGATACTGGTGAAAGTATCGTTCTTGACGAGCTTCTCAGAAAGAATGATCGCATCTTCAAAGTTGTAACCATCCCATGGCATGAAGGCCACGGTGATGTTTTTACCGAGTGCGAGGCGGCCGAACTTGGTCGCCAGGCCGTCGGCGAGAATCGTCGCCTTACGTGCGTTGTTCTTGTTCGGCTGGTCGAGGCGGCCTTTGATAATTTCGCCCGCAAGCAGATCGCCACGGTACACAAAGGCACCCTCTTTCGCAACGGCCTTCATCGCACCCTGGAATGTTTGCATTGGGAACGAGTACGTCTTGCCGTTCTCGGCTTCGAGCAGCATTTCGTTCTTATCAATCTTGGTGATCTTGCCGTTTTCGGGAGCGTTATGGCAGCCAACGAGGTAGAAGTTCTGAGTGCAACCTTGAAGTTTTTCTCGAACAATCCAATGGTGCATATTCAGGCAAGCGTGCTGAGGGTACTCTT
>JAFLED010000288.1:2356-4536 GCA_017302045.1 Spirochaetota bacterium | reverse complement strand
AGTCGTAATTGTCGATTTTTTCGTCGTGGATAAAATCTTTCTCACCGGTTTTTTCCTGCGCGCGGCGGCGCAGCGAACCGATATACGCGGTTTTCTCTTCAGGGGTCAGTTGTTTCTCGTCGTCGAGCGGCAGATCGAGTTCGATCGCGACCTGAATCTCAGGCGATTTTTCGGCATCGATCAGTATCGGTGCCTTATGGACGGCTTTTTTGTGCAGCGGTCGGCGTATTTCGCGTTGCGGTTCCGCAGATGAAACCACCGCCGGCGGCGTGCTTTGAGCCTTAGACGCTTCTTCGAGTACGAGCCGCGCCTGTGCTGTAAAATTATCGCTCAGCTCTTCGATATGGCGGCCGAGCTCACCGATGATTTTCGCTTCGCGGTCTTTGAGCGACGAGACAACCCCCAGCGCTTTCTCGCCGATGTTGAGAGCCTGCTCGTTGATACCGAGGCTTTGCTCATAATGTTGCTGCAGCCATTCGCCCGAACGGTTTTCCATGACATGCGATGCCGCCGAGCGCAGCGCCCTGATTTTTGCCAGTGCATAAATCAGCGCGACCAGCATGAGCAGCACGAGGCCGCCGCGCACCGCGTAGAACAGGTATCCGGCAAACGGGTAACAGATCACGAGGCGGAAGTCCCGCGCCGGGGTCATCAGAATTCGCAGGCCATGCTTTACACCATGCGCTTCGGAAATAAATTTGGTTCCTGAAATAAAACGAAAACCCGAGTCGGGTATCGAACGGGGGTTACCGACGGCGAGAATATTCATCTCGTGGTCGGTCGTCAGAAACAAATATTCCGAATTAATCTGGCTGAGCGGAAAGTCGGGGAGACGCGTGATATCCCACTCGGCGTCGAGACTGACATTAAACCCCGCCCCGCTGATCGGGATGGTAAAATAGCGAGGGCCGATTTCGCGCCGCGCGGTTGTGGTATCGAGCGCGGCGAGACGCTTCGCATCGCGCGCGAAGAGAATCTTGTCGTCGAGCGTACGCAGTCGCCAGGCCTTGAGTGCGCCATTGCCGAAACCATTGAGTATCTCTGCGGTTTCGGCCTCGAATGCGGGGGCCAGCGCCCCCTTGGGGTCGCGTATCAAACCCAGAATGGCGGGTTCATTTGCGAGTATTTCGAGTTCGGCCGCGCGTTTTTCGTCGCTCGCAAATTTTTGCGTATACGCCGCCCAATCGCCGGCAAGCGTTCTTGCCTGTGCATAACCGGGTTCCATAAGTATGAAATCCGCCATGCGCAAGAGGCGTTCTTGCCAGGGCAGGTTATCGCTCTCTGCCCAAAAGGCGGGCATCTTAAACTCGCACTGAAAGCGGGTGGCGCAAACTGCCGCGCAAAGCGTGAAAACAAGGGTTCGGGCACGGCGGGTCATGGCACTTCTACCTGAGGCATTATCGACTTCCCGCAAAGCCAATCTTGAGCCAGCCGGTTTTATGAAAAATCATGTTCGCGCTGTGCGCAAAAGCGGAAAATACGCGCAAATGTCGACATCGGGGTTGTTTTTTTTGTCTTTTCCGGGAAACTGCTAAATGCCGGTTTCTTCGCATTTTCCAAACGGCGACAAGGTGCTTTTGGCCGATGTCGACGAGACCGACGCGCTGTCATTATCGTCGTTTCTTGAACTCAACGGTTTTACGGTGCGTCGCGGCAGCGATATCGACGAGGCGCTGGCAGCGTTTAGCGATTTTTCACCGGGGATTGTACTCGTCGATTCCAACCTGCCTGCAAAAAGCTGGATAGAACTCATTAAGAGCGTACGCAGCTATGAAGAGCAAAAAGACAGCGACTACCGCTGTATCATTCTCGTGACCTCAGGCCGTTACACCAGCGATCTGCACCAGAAAGCCACGAAGGCTGGCGCGCATGAGGTGGTCGGTAAGCCGATCGACTACCAGGCGCTCCTCAAAAAAATCCGCGAGCATACCGCTCTTTATTAAGCCATGCGCCGGGCGGTTTGCTTGGTTTTTTTTTCAGGCGCGGCGGCCTTATTCGCGGACGGCGCAGACCCTATCGGCGCTTACCTGCAGTATGGCCACCCGCTTGTCGAAGAAGAGGTCAAACACAAGCGTATAGAGTGGGATTACGGCATCGACGCCTATTATTCGTATGGCGGTATGATCATCAATTTCACCGAGACGCCCATGGAAAACCTTGGTGAGGCGCGCGAGCTGAAA
>JAFLED010000288.1:0-2346 GCA_017302045.1 Spirochaetota bacterium | reverse complement strand
GTTCTCGCCTTTCAAACTGCCGCGCTACGCCGTTCTCGAGGCGAGCGTCAACCCGATGCCGGTCGCCGGTGTGCTGGTGCGGCAAGAGGCTTATGATCTCTACCAGCGCGCGCAGGTTGGCGGCGAGAGTTTTAACCTGGTACGCGCTGCGACGCGCGGATTTCAGGAGCCTTATGCGGTTTCGCTTTTTCTGGGCAATGTGGCGCGTTATAAACCGCTCGCGCGCGACGCCGAAGAGCGCGCGAAAAATAAACAATCCGGCTACCAGAGTTCTATCGGCTATACCGGCTACACGATTAGCTATGGCTCGTACCATATTAAAGATAACGAACTTTTCAACGACCACTGGTTCGAGCTCGAATGGAAAATCAAGGGCGATCAGCTCTTTACGCTGCAAAAGCTGCAATGGGATTACAAGATTGGTGTGAAGCTGCACAACAACGGCGATATCTCCGACGTCGCTTTTATCGGCATCAAACGCAATCGCCTCGACTACACCGCCGATGCGTGGGATTTTTTATCGAACAGCGGGTTCGAGTTTCGCCTCGATTTCAAACTCGCGAACCTGAAACCCGTACGTTCGTATTTCGAGGTGAACAAGAAGTGGCCGATCAAAAAAGCGACGGCATTTGTACTGGCGCTCGGGTTTACATGGGAATCCGAAAGCCTGTATTCGGGGCCGCTCGATAATTACCTGGGTGGCCAGCATTTCCAGGTGCTGCTGCGACCCAACATCGAGTTCTGACGATGGGTGAATTCCTTTGCATAACTTCTTGCAGGCGGATGAATCCCTTTGCCCCTGTCCCCGGTAGAAACCAGATGAAAAGAACCCTTCTCGTATTTGCGCTCATTGGCTTCGATGTGAAATTTGCGGCCGAAGCAAAACCCGAACCGCTCGACGAAAAAGTTCCGGCAATTCTCGCGGCAAAGCAGCAGAAATACGGTACTCCCGGCATGGTCGCGACTGTCATCCGCGACGGCAAAATCGTGAATACTTATGCATCGGGTTACGCCGATCGTGAAAACCAGAGCCCGATAACTGCCGACACGCTGATTCCGGCGGCGTCGCTCACCAAACTTGTGACCGCCGTGCTTGTGGTGCGCCAGGCAGAGCAGGGCAGGCTTGAGCTGAATAAAGCCGCGAATGATTACCTGCCCGCACCGATGCAGATTGCAGGCAACGACGGCAAACCATCGCGGGCGACACTGGCGCAGTTGCTCACGCACACTTCGGGTTTGCCGGTTTCGTGGAAACCCATCGCGTCTGAGGGCGACCCCGTTCAGACGCTCGAAGAATATCTCTCGCAGAACCTCAAAGCCAAATTTGCGCCCGGCGAAAGAATCGTCTATGCCAACGATGCGTTTTCTCTCGCGGGATATCTCGCGGGCCGCGCCGAAGGCGAACGTTTCGCCGAGCATGCGACGCGGGTGCTGCTGCAGCCGCTGCGCATGCACGCTTCGACCTTTGTTTCTCCCTGGGAGCTCAAAAACGAAAAGCTATCGCGCGCATACGGTTCGCTCATGAGCCCGGGAGCACTTTCGGTGCATAACGATGTCACGGCGGCGCTGCCCGCCGGTGGTCTCATTACCACGGCTCCTGAGCTGGCGCGCTTTGCGCTGATGCTGTTGAATGGCGGCGAGCTCGACGGCGCGCGTATTCTGAAAAAAGAGAGCGTCGAGAGTCTTTTTAAGATACAGGCGCGGCCTTATCCCGAATCTCTGACCGGTTTTGGTCTTGGTTTTGGCGTCAACGAAACGCCTGGTCGTGTCATCGCCTGGTGGGATGGCGGGCTGGCCGGCGTCGCGAACCGCATGATTCTGCACCCCGCATCGCGCTCGGGTGTGGTGCTGCTTTCGAACCAGAGCGACAATGCGGCTTCGTCCGAGGCTGCAAATGCCATCTTTGAGCTCATGGTGCCGCATGCGCCGGCAGCCGCGTATACTCCCTCAGCCGACGAGTTGCTTCGGTTTTCCGGAAAGTACCGTTTTTACGATCTCATTGACCCGCGTCTCTGGTTTCTGCGTTATTTCATCGATCTCACAATCGAGCCCACTAACGGCACCTTGCGCTACAATTCGCGTTTTCTGCGCAGCGGCGAGCTTTTACCCCTCGGGTCAGGGCGTTTTCGTTTCGTCGATTCGCGCCTTGCCGGTCTCGAGGTCTTGTTCGACGGCAACACGGTTTATATGTTGGATCTCACCGCGCGGCGAATCCCGTTTTTGAATTCTGCGGGCATGATCGCAACGTATGCGCTGATCACGCTTGCGATCTTTCTTTATTTATTTTACCGTCTGCTGCGCGCCGGTTTTCGCAGAATCTTTGCCTGATTTGGGCCGAACTTCCTG
>JAFLED010000287.1 GCA_017302045.1 Spirochaetota bacterium | reverse complement strand
GATCGCGAGCGTACCGTTGTGGATGCCGATTTCCATGCCCGCGGCGATCGCCTGCGGCTTATCGACGCCGAAAAAGCGCGGTACGGTATAACCTACGAAAAGGCTGAGCACGTTGAAGAGCAGCATCACAGGCCCTGCGGCCTTGAAATTCTCGGCAAGGCTCGCGCGCTGGTCGATGACGGCGATAACGATCGCCAGTACGAGCGCGATGACAGAGAGAATCTTCACCGGTTTGTCGAGTTTGGCCGCGACGCCCGCGGCGAAATGTTTAATCAGCATACCGATCGAAACCGGGCCGAGTACGACCGCAAAGACCTGCACGACTTTCTGCGTCGGCAGCGGAATCTGCTGGTTTGCCGCAAGAAAGTGGGCAAGACTGAACGTAACAATGAGCGGCAGGGTCACGAGGCTTAAAAGACTGTTCACGGCGGTCAGTGTGATATTGAGCGCGACATCACCCTTGAAAAGGTGGCTATAAAGATTCGCGGTGACGCCCCCCGGCGAAGCGGAGAGCAGCATGACACCAACCGCAAGGGTGCCGGGCAAGTTGAAGGCTTTACACAGGCCATAGGCGACCGCAGGTAAAATAAACAGCTGGCAGAAAAGGCCGATGAAGGCAGCCTTAGGATATCGGAAAACGCGCGCGAAATCGGCCACGGTCAGATGGAGCCCCAGGCCCAGCATGATGATAGCCAGCGCCGCACTCAGAAGTTTGGTCAGAAGTTCGATGCTCATGGGCCGGGGTAAAACACGGGTTCATATATTAAAGAAGAAAAACCATTTTCTGTGCCAGGATTGATCTCCTAACTAATTTTTATGCACCGCAAGATTGGTGGAATGTTGCGAAAATCTTCATGACTTTTTCTATCTTTTTTCCTAACTTGGATTGACGCAATGTGACATAATAAGAAGTCCATCCCTAGGAATGTGCTGCCGGTTAGGTGGCATGTTCTTAGTTCTCTTCCAATGGCTTCTCAAAAGTTCGCTTTTGAAAGGTCTGAGGACAGCACGATAATAAAACACGAAGGTATGTCTAAAGGGTCGAGCTATCGACTTTTTAGACAACCTATCGCCGCCCGCAGATAAAAGTCCGCAGGCGAAAATTTGTATATTATAAAGGGGTAAGCTTATGAAAATTGCGCGGCATTTCACACAACAAGGGAAAGACATCTATAGCGACATAATCTTCGAGAAGCGCACGTCGAAAATCACGAATACCGACGGTTCGGTTGCTTTCGAGGCGAATGAGGTCGAGGTGCCGTCTTCATGGTCGAACGTCGCAACCGACATTCTCGCGCAGAAATATTTTCGTAAAGCCGGAGTCCCCAAGGCGCTGAAACCCGTTGCCGAAGAGGGTATTCCTGCCTGGCTCAGCCGTCAGGTGCCCGACGAAGAGCAGCTTGCGAAGTTCCCGAAAGAAGAGCGCTACACGCGCGAAACCTCGGCGAAGCAGGTAATGCACCGCCTCGCGGGCGCATGGACCTACTGGGGTTATAAACACAATTATTTCTCTAGCGAAGAAGACGCGCGCGCTTTTTACGACGAACTTTCATACATGCTGATGAACCAGATGGCGGCGCCGAACTCACCGCAGTGGTTCAATACAGGCTTGCACTGGGCTTATGGTGTCGATGGTCCCTCGCAGGGGCACTATTACGTCGATCCGGTGACCGGTAAACTGGTTAAGTCTAAGTCTTCCTACGAGCACCCGCAGCCGCATGCATGCTTTATTCAGGCGGTTGACGACGATCTCGTCAATGCCGGCGGCATCATGGATCTCTGGGTGCGTGAAGCGCGCCTCTTCAAATACGGTTCGGGCACAGGTTCGAATTTCTCACAGCTGCGCGGCGAGAACGAGCGCCTGTCAGGCGGCGGCAAATCGTCGGGCCTCATGAGTTTTCTCAAGATCGGCGACACTGCCGCGGGCGCGATTAAGTCGGGTGGTACCACCCGACGCGCCGCGAAGATGGTCTGCCTCGATGTCGACCATCCCGATGTCGAAGCGTTCATCGACTGGAAGGTGACTGAAGAGGCGAAGGTCGCAAGCCTTGTTGCGGGTTCAAAGGCAATCCGCAAGGTCATTACCGAAGTTCTCGATGCGGTGAAAGGCTGCGTCAAACAACCTTCGTTGCTCGACCCGAAACAGAATAAAAATCTGGCGCTCGCGCTCCGAAAAGCGCGCGCGTCGAATGTGCCCGACAGCTATGTGCAGCGGATTATCCACCTTGCGCGCCAAGGGTTCACATCGGTTGAATTCGAAGAGTACGATACTGACTGGACATCGAAAGCCTACCTGACTGTCGCGGGCCAGAACTCGAACAACTCGCTGCGCCTCTCGAATAAATTTTTGAAGGCTGTCGAAGCAAACAGCGATTGGGAACTTTACCGCCGTACCGACGGCAAGGTACACAAGACGATTCCCGCGCGCGATCTATTCGATAAGCTCTCGTTTGCGGCGTGGTCATGCGCCGACCCGGGCTTGCAGTTCGATACAACGATCAACGAATGGCATACCTGCCCCGAAGACGGCCGTATCAATGCCTCAAACCCATGCAGCGAATACATGTTCCTCGACGATACTGCCTGCAACCTGGCGTCGCTCAACATGATGCGTTTTTATGACGCCGAGAAAAACCGTCTCGACGTCGACGCTTATAAGCACGCGATCCGCGTCTGGACGATTGTTCTCGAAATTTCTGTGCTCATGGCGCAGTTCCCGTCGCAGCGCATTGCCGAACTCTCGTACAAATTCCGTACGCTGGGTCTGGGTTACGCAAACCTTGGAACATGGCTCATGGTATCGGGCATTCCCTACAACTCGGCGCAGGCAAACGCGATCACAGGCGCCGTCACGGCGATTCTCACGGGTGTAAGCTATAAGACCTCTGCCGAAATGGCGGCTGAGCTTGGGCCATTTCCCGGTTACGAAAAAAACCGCGAGCACATGCTGCGTGTCATCCGCAACCACCGCCGCGCGGCGAACAACGCACCCGAGAGCGAGTACGAAGGCCTCAGCATTTTCCCGATGGGCATCAATGGCAAATATTGCCCGGATTACCTTTTAGCCGACGCGAAGCTCGCGTGGGATGAAGCACTTGCCCTCGGCGAAAAGCATGGCTACCGCAATGCGCAATCCACCGTGATTGCGCCGACAGGTACGATCGGCCTGCTCATGGATTGCGACACCACCGGTATCGAGCCCGACTTTGCTCTCGTGAAGTTCAAAAAACTCGCGGGCGGCGGCTACTTCAAGATTATCAACAAGTCTGTACCGCTGGCGCTCGAACACCTGGGTTATGCGAAAGACCAGGTTGCAAAAATTGTTTCTTACATCGTAGGCACTGCGAGCCTCGTGGGAGCTCCCCATGTGAACCGCGAAAACCTGAAACTGCGCGGGTTTACCGACGAAGTTCTGGATACCATCGAAGAAGCGCTGCCGACGGCATTCGACATCAACTATGTCTTTAATCGTTTTGTCGTGGGTGAAAGCTTTCTCGCGAACACGCTGAAGATCCCGAAAGAGATCTTTGAAAAACCCGACTTTAATCTGCTGCAACACATCGGCTTTACCGCCGAGCAGGTGGCGATTGCCAACGAGGCGATCTGCGGTACCATGATGATCGAAGGTGCGCCTTTCCTTAAAGACGAGCACCTGCCGGTCTTCGACTGCGCGAACAAGTGCGGTCGCCGTGGCCAGCGCTTCATTCAGTATGGCGCGCACATCAACGTAATGGCCGCAGCGCAACCGTTTATCAGCGGAGCGATCTCGAAAACTATCAACATGCCTTACGAGGCTACGGTTGAAGACGTGAAGCAGGCCTATCTCGCTTCATGGAAAATGATGATCAAGGCAAACGCGCTCTACCGTGACGGGTCGAAACTTTCACAGCCGCTCTCGACCGTGGGTGAAAACATCTTCGATGCGCTCGACGAAGACGGTGAAGGCGCTGAAAGCGCCGAGATTGCCGACATTATGGCGGCACCGAGTGCCGTTAAAGCGGCAAAAGTGGCCGAAAAAATCGTTGAGAAAATTGTTACGCGCACGATTGCGGCACGGCGCCGCCTGCCGGCACGCCGCTCGGGTTATACCCAGAAGGCCGTCATTGGCGGGCACAAGGTGTACCTGAGAACCGGTGAGTATGAAGACGGTTCGCTCGGTGAAATCTTTCTCGATATGCACAAAGAAGGCGCCGCGTTCCGTTCGCTCATGAACGGTTTCGCGATCGCAGTCTCTCTGGGCCTGCAATACGGTGTGCCGCTTGAAGAATTCGTCGAAGCGTTCGTATTCACAAAATTCGAACCGAATGGGGTAGTGCAGGGGCATGACCGTGTAAAGATGGCGACATCAGTGATGGATTTCATCTTCCGCGAGCTGGCGATCACTTACCTCGACCGCAATGATCTCGCGCATGTGTCGCCCGAGGCGCTCGTGGTCGATCAGACAACCACTAAAGACGAAGTCATTGGCGAAGACCAGATTACAGATATGGTCGAACCTGTAGCTGTTGCGGTGGGCGAGACCAAAACCCGTGGTGGCCTCAAGGTCAAGGTGAGCGCCAACCAGATTCAGGAAGCGCGCATCAAGG
>JAFLED010000286.1 GCA_017302045.1 Spirochaetota bacterium | reverse complement strand
GTGAATTGGCCGGTTTCTGAGGCCGCGACCTCGCTGCCGAGTTCGCCGACAGCCGCGCTGCTGGTAAATTCTGCCTTACGGAATTTGCGGCGCACCGCATCGTAAGAATCGGGCGAGGCGAGCGGGCTGCTGGCAATTGTATATTCGACGGGGTTTACCGCGATGATACTCGTCTCGACGCTGTCGAAATCGGCGCGCAGCGCGGCGAGAAAATCGGCAGCGTAATACCGCGCCGAAAAGCGTAGTTTGTTTTTTTTGCGGTCGGTCGTCGCTGAATTCACGCGGATCTTCGCGGTCATCTTACCGTTTGTATAGGTGAACCCTTCGGGGGCGAGTGCGATATCGGGGCTGTCGGCCTCAAAGGTGAAGGGTGAACTCACCGGACAAACGGTGGTCAGAACCAGAGGCGAGGCGAACCCCGTGACCGTAAAATATCTTTCTTCGGGTTCGCTGACCGCGAGTTCGCAAGAAACAGCGGGAAATTTCGCGAAAAATTCGGCCGCGAGTTTGGCGTTGCCGCCGTCGTTTTTATACTGCGGATTTTCTTTTTTAATGCGGGTGAGATCGTCGACGATTGCCTGGTACTGCGCCTTATCGGTACTGCCTTTCTCGCGCAAATCTGCAGCACGTGCGATGAGGTCGGTAAAGCCGGGGGTTGGGCCTTTTTCAGGGCCCGAGGCGCAGGCAATGACCAGGGTAAGCGGTAAAAATACGATCAGACGCATAAAGATAAAATACCGCCCCGCGACATGCTGACAATCAGAGATCGGCCCGGAGCCCAGCGCCGCACCGGGAAAAGCGGCCTGCGCTATCGAAGTTTGGCCACTGCGGACGCAGTCTGTTCTGCCGTGAAAGCGATCTCTGCGGCGCCGAGGTTCTGGTCATAAGAGAAGCGCACGACGCTCAGCGATTCGCTCTCGCTGTAACCCATCGCGATCAGTGCGGCCGAAGGCGAGCGCGAGCGCGACTTGCACGATGTTCCCGTGGAGACGGTGATACCCGCTTTGTCGAGTGCCATAATGAGAAAATCGATGGCTATCCCCGGTAACAACAGGAGCGTTGTACCCGGGGCGCGTGTGGCCCCCGAGCCGACAACCGTCGCAGCATGCGGCAACGAAATTTTTTGCAACAGTGCGGTTTCAAAGGCGCGTGTAACCGCGGTCCATTTTTCAAAGTCATTGCCGGCGAGCTTGTGTCTCAGCGCTGCGCCGAAAGCCACAATCGCCTCGGCATTGTGACTGCCGGCGCGCGCACCAAACTCCTGGTTGCCCCCAGCGAACAAGGCGCCCTGCGTCAAACTCCGCGAGTCTTGCGGTGCGACAATGAGCCCGGCACCAAAACCCGCACCGATCTTGTGGCCCGTCGCCGTCAGAAAGAAATTTTTCCGCGTCAATAATCCCGGCAGATCGGGTCGCAGATGAGCGGGGGCGTTGTCTGCGAGTTTCGGCAATGCCTGCGAAAAATCAGCGATCACCGGCGGATGCCCCCCGGGCAGCGCGTTCATGAGTTCAGCGAGCGGCATGATGCCGCCGCTTTCGTTCTGCACGGCCATCATCGTAACGAGCTCGAACTCACTGAAGTCCGTCGCGGTGAAAACCGCAGTGTCGACAGAGCCGTTCTTATCCGTTTTGAGGAAAGTGACTTCGGTGTCCGGGAGCAGCCGCAACGTTTCGGCTACAGACGGGTGTTCGAAGGGCGAACTGAATACACGGAATATTTTTTCTTTGCGGTTCGCATGAAAATACCGGATTAAAAGGTTGTTCGACTCTGTCGCGCATGAGGTGAAAATTACCTGCTCGGGCGCGACGCCGATAAGACCGGCCACCTCGGCCCGGGTTTCTTCGATGCGTTTGTTGACGGCCTGCGATTCGAGCGAAAGTCCCGAAGAATTGGCGAAATGGGTGAAATAAAATTCGCGCGCCATCGTGAGCGCTGCCGTGTCGGGCGGATGCGTCGAATTAAAATCGAGATAAATTTTCGCTTTCATGCGTCATGAGGTTCAGATGAAAGCGCAGCCTTTCGAGATCTTTCTGCGTCGTTTCGTTCTTAATATACGGCGACTTGAGCGCATTGGCGACAATGTTCGCGGCGCGCGCAAATTCTTCACCGCGCACCGCGGTTTCGGCGAGAGCATACAGGTAATCTGCGCGTTCGGTAATGCCGGGATAATCCAGCGCAAAAAGTTCGAAGTGACATTTTTTTGCGATCAGCGGCGTGCTGTGTTGCGCTTCGGCGAGCAGGGCGGCGATCAATGCTTCCAGGGTTTTGGGGTTTTGCAGCGTCGCGTAGGCATTCCGCACGTTTTTTAACTGCGCCGGATCATACGCCGTGCGGTATTTTGTCGTCTCAAAGTAACGGATGAAGAGTTCGCGATAAGCGGGATCTCTCGCATAAGCCTCGGTGCTTTTGACATGAAAGAGTTCGGGGTTTTTTTCATATACTCTGCCGCCGTCGGCGGCGAATATCTGCTTTTGCAGCGCGTATTCGCGGTAGTCGAGGGCCCGGGCCACAAGCGGAGCGATTTCGCGCAACGCGCAGGTTGCGCGAAAAATTTCTTCACTGAGTTCGATGGCAGGTAGAAAATCGGGTTTTTTCTGTAACGCCGCTTCCACATATGTCGCATGGATTTTCAGCAAGTCTCGCATGTTTTGAGAGACTGGGGCGTGCATCTTGCCTGCGGCAGAACTTTCGCCTTTTACGTCTGCGACCGTGTTCACGCGCTCGGTAATCGAGGTGTCGGTAATCAGATGCCCGCAATTCGACTGCAGCGCATTCAGAAAAGTAAAGATATCTTCTTCTGCCCTTTTATAGAGAAACGCGGAGTAGGGGCGACGGGTGATAGTGCGGGCTATGGTCTCTTTCGCGTCTTTGATCGCCAGCTTTTTAACGGCAAGGTTATGTAACTCTTTCCATGCCGCTTCGGTGAGCGACTGCGCCTTGCCTTCGTTTTCTTCAAAAGCGAAGGGGCGCGAGCCATGCGTCATGACGTCGCTCCAGTCGGCCGAAGAAAACGTGCGCGAAAGATATTTGTAGAAAAAATGGCGGCCGTTATAAATCAGGCCGAAAGTGATGAGCACTATTGCGCCGAGAAAAATCAGGCGCGATAAGCGGTTCTGCCACAGGCGCGCAAACAGGTACCCGAACATCTAGGCGACCTCTTTCGATTCTTCGGGGGGGCGGGTTTTCCAGCGCCGGTGTACCCAGAAATACTGCTCGGGGTATTTGCGTATTTCTTTTTCGAGTTCGCCAACCCAGAGTTTGGTGAGTTCGACGGCGGCTTCGCGCGACGATGCGAAGTCCGATTTATTCTTAAACCGGTAAAGAATGCGCGAGTAGAACTTATAGCGTCCCTTACCCTGATGAATACAAAAACCGACCGCGAGTTTTGCCTTGCCGAGGTAAGCGAGCAGCGCAGGGCCCGTATGCGTCGCCGCCATGCGGCCGAGAAAATTGATGAAAATTCCGTCATGCCCTGCATCCTGATCTGACACGAGACCCAGCGGCTCTTTGCGACGCAGCAGCGGGATAAATTTTTCCGCCTCTTTCTGATAGATCGGCCCGCCGCCGCCATAACCGATACGCGTGCGGTGTGTCCAGGCGTCGACATAGGGGTTCGATAGTTTTTGTGCCGAGAAAAAAACCCTGAAGCCGATCGACGCATAGGCCGGTATCGGAATCTCCCAGTTGCCGAAGTGTCCCTCCGCGAAGACCACACCCTGTTCTTTATCCGCCGCTATCGCGAGCGAGTCTTCGCCGAACTCGACATACTTGTCGATGAATTTCTTTTTCTTCATCTTCCATGCCTGCATGAGTTCGAAGAAACTGCGTATGGTATTGTCGAGATTATTATTCACGAAACGTTTGAGTTCCTGCTCGTCGGTAATCCGTAAGGTTTCGCTGACATGCGCGCGGCGGCGGCGGCGCGCCGAATTCAGAAACGGCGAAAGCAGAATGCGAAAAAATTTCGCGACCGAATGCAGCGCCGAAAAAGGAAACAGGTTGATGATGCCGAAGAACAGCATGGTAAAGCCGAACTCAAGCACATGCGAAACACGCTTTTTGAGCGGAAATTTTTTCTTCTCTTCGGCGGGGATATTGCCCGCGGCGCCGGAACCTGTCTGTTGTACGCTCATGATTCTGGTGTGTCGGCCGCTTGGGTTTTCTGACTGCTGGTTTTCTGCGGGCGTGCCGGTTTGCCGCGCGTCAGTTTGCGGTAGCGGTAGTTGAAGGTCTGCCGCGGTATGCCGAGCAGCAATGCCGCGTCGGACTGATTGCCGTCTGCTTCGCGCATCGCCCATGCCATTGCTTTCGCTTCTTCGACTGCGAGAATTTCGGGCAGGGTTTTGCCGGCATAATCGCCCGCTGCGTCGGCGGCCTCGCCTGCCTGCATCCATGCCCCTGTGGGCTTACGGCCCTCTGCGGCCGCTAACCAGAAGATGTAACCTACGGCGCGCGATGCCGGGTCGTCGAAGTTGCGTATTGCCTTGCAGAATATGTCGTAACCCCGGGGGCCTGCTTTGAGCTTCACTGCCTTGTCAATGTCGAGTTCGCCCTTGAGTGCGCTGTCGGTGATGGCGTCTTTCGCGCGCGTCACAAGATCTTCGCTTTTCAGATTCAGCGCGTCGCGCAGGCGTAT
>JAFLED010000285.1 GCA_017302045.1 Spirochaetota bacterium | reverse complement strand
ATCAAAATCAACTGGACGTCATGGTCGATCAGCTGAATACACGCCCCAGAAAGCGCCTGAATTACCGGACGCCAGCGGCGGTATTCAACGAGGCAATCGTTGCATTAGCGGCTTGAATCTAAGGCCGCCGCTTTGTAGTATTTTGGCTTTGCCTGGCGTCTAACTGTGTTAACAATAGGGCATGAAACGTATCGTCTTCATATTATTAGCAACCGCGCCGATTCTCGCGCAGCGAGCGCCGCGACCTAAGAAGAAGGCCGCTGTGGTTGCGGCCGAACAAACCGTTGTACCGGTCGCTACAGGCGATACAGAACTGGCTGCGATGCGCGCGATTCAGGTGCGCGGCCGTGCTCTCTATGCAGATCTCTGCCGTCTGGTGCTGTTGCAACGTGGCGAGTTTAATCAGTATAAGACGGATGCAGAACGTTGCCAAAGGGCAAGCGAGCTGGGCTTTATGAATACCAAAGACGTCGATATCTATAAGACCCCCGTCTCGCTCGGGGCGACGACAAAGACCGCGATCTATGCGCATAATCTCGAGCGCAGCCTGATGTTTCGCCTCACGGGATTTTCATGGTATGCGCTGCAAAGTGCCGAGGCGCTGGGACTCATTGAAGAAGGTATGAATGCGGGAGACTATATCTCGGGCGCAGAACTCGTACAAATTCTCGACGAGGCGGCGAATCTCGCCGAAGAAAAAAACAACTGGAATAAAACTGAAAATCCGTACCGCGACTTCGGGCATGAAACCTACGAAGACATGTATCATAATCCGTCGGGGCCGGCAAAAATCAACCCACAGGGAAACAAACAGGGGACACCATGAAAAATCAGCGGAGAGCAATGAAGAACAGATACGGCACAGTGGTTTCCCTGAGTCTGTTGTTTTTTTTCGGCGCCTTGATCATGCCGGTCGCCGCGCAAGAACAGGCAACCGGAAAAATTATGACACTCACCGGTAAGGCACAAATCTTTGAGAACGGGCAGTGGAAAAATCTGCAGCCGGGAGCCTCGGTATATGCAACCTCTTCGATTCAAACCGGCTACAACAGTAAAGTCGTCGTGTTGCTGCGCAATGGCGGGCAGGTCTCTCTCAAACCGAACACGACCATCAACTTTAACCAGTTTTCCATGGCCAGCAAAGGCAGCTCGGTAGAGGTCGAGCTGGTGAACGGCGCCGTGAATACGTTTTTACCCAAGGCAGATGAAGGAAAAAGTAATCTGTTCAAAGTGCGCTCCGCAACAATGGTAGCGGGTGTGCGCGGTTCATTCCTCAGCGCTCGCCGCCATGGCTCGCACTTCGCCGTTAAGGCACTGCATTCCCCTGCCTTCGTCGAACCGGCGCCCGCAGCGACAGAACAAGAACTCGTGCGCGCGAGTCTCATGCAGGCCGTTGCACAGCGCGATGGTCTGGCTTTACAGGCAGCAGAGGCGCGCGCCGCGCTGCAAAGCCCCGGGGGCGCCGAAGGAGCCCGTTTCAGATTAGAAGACGCGCAGACAAAAACCGTAATCGTCACCGAACGCGTGGGTATGCTGCGTAGCATGTCGGCCGACAGGCAAGGTGCCGCTGCTCGCGAAGAAATACGCGATCTGAAGGCACAGGCAGATAAACAGCCAGGAAACATACAAGGCCTGAACCGCCCCATACCGGTCGCTGAAGGCAATACCGCGCGCGCCGACGGTGTTAAACTTGTGCCGCCTTTTCAGGCCCAGCTTCTGGAAAGCCGCCCGAACCAGGTCTATATGCCTGGCCAGAACCGGTTAGAAGGTAATTTCTTTTTTATGAATTTCGACAACCAGGCGGGGCTGGGTAACGATTTTCAAAGACTGTTTAACAATATCAACCGCCTGAACGGCCCCGGCAATGCCGTGATTCCGGCAATACGCAAATTCTGAGGCAACATTGCGCAAATTAAATCTCGTTTTCCTTTGCGGGGTGCTGCTCGCGCCCTTGATGGTGTATCCGCAGGCTGCAGACGATCAGAAATCAGATCATACGTACCGCCTCGGCGTCATTGCCGCGAACACCTTCTACCAGGATCGCACGATAACCAAGGGGTTGTTCTCCGGTTTTTACCGCCCCTACCTGAAATATAATTACAAGAACCGCTATGAGACCATGGTCCGCGGTAATTTTACCGCCAAACGTTACTTTGAAGAGCCCAGCGACGGCACCAAACAGACCAGCGCCGTCGGTATACTCGAAATACTTTCGTTCGAGGCCCGGTTTGGTAATAACCGGCTGAGTTTCGGACGCAGCTTCTTTCTTACCGAGCAGGGCATTCTGCTCGCGAACTTTGCCGACGGCGTCTCGTATACGGGAACTTTCGGCTGGGGCACCGTGCGTGGTATGGGACTTTATTCGGCCGACTATGGCACGCAGCAATGCGCGCTCAATATCACGGGTTGCGCCGGCGATACCAATGCCTTTGTTTCGACACCGACCCTGAGCGCTGACTCGGGCGTACAGAACAGTGGCCAGCGCTGGTTTGGCGTCGTCGACTACGTTTCGCCCGAGTTCTGGGGAGCGCAGCTTTCGGCGTATGGCATGTTCTCCAAAGATATGATTAACGAAGCCTCGTCGAATACGACGCGGTACGAATACAATCCGTATTACGCAGGCCTCGGTATGCAGGGTTATATCGGCAACGCCAATTACCGTTACCGCATCGACGGCATCTACCAGGGCGGCAATGTCTTCAATGTCGTCTCGAACGGTGTTTCTGAAGCGGCGAAGATTCAGGCATACGCGGCGCTCGCCAATTTCACCTGGATTATGCCCGTCATGCACGCGATCGATCCGCAACTCATACTCGATTTTGCCATGGGCAGCGGCGACGACGATGCCTCAAGCGTCAGTACTCCGTCGCAGAGCAATACATCCGGCAGTTACAATGCCTTTCAGGCATTCGGCAGTTTTTCGGGAGGTCTCGCGCTGAAGCCGCGTCTCACGAATATGACGATCTACCGCGGCGGCTTTCAGACACGGCCCTTCAAATTTATCCACAGCCTGCGTAACCTGGGCCTCCAGGTAAAATATTCGCTCTACCGCAAGACACGCCCGGCGGGCGGCATCTCTGACAGCTATGCAACGCAGGCAAATGCCGACGTCGGCCAGGCAATCGACGTTGCCCTGGCTTACAGCGTTTTTTCGGATGTTCAGTTCTTTTATGGTTTCGGGGCTTTCAAGCCGGGCAACGCATACCCCGGTACGAATTCTGACGGCAGCGACGGTTCGAAAATGCGGATTGCTCACCTGGTGAGCCTGACTTTGGTTTTTTAGGTTAAGGGGGAAATATGTGGAAAGCGGAAAATTTCGGGCTCAGAAAAAGCGGTGTGCTGCTGGGCGCACTCATGCTGTTTTCGTCGGCCTGCTCCCTGAAACAGGCCGACGAATCTGTCGTCGGTAAATCTGCCGCGTTCAGAACGAGCGACGGCCAGTCGATTTCGAAAGACGATTCCGAAGAATATAACCCCTTTGTTGTGCAAAAAACCGACGGCTATCTGATCGCAATCTTTGGTTCAGACAGGGCCTGCGGCGGATGCACCACGGGCAAACATCATCTTTTTGTCGCGACATCCGTTACCGCTTACGCCAACAACGGCGTTCTGCCGTTCTTTAATTCACCGCAGGCGCTGACCGTCGGTGGCGCCGAACAATACTGGAGTGCTGCCATCACTTTCGCGGCGGTCAAATCGGGTAACGGTGCGCGTATCTATGTCAATAACACGAGCGGCTATATCACCTATGCGGACTTCGATCCTTCTGTCTCGACTTCTAACGTAACGGCGCTCAACGACATTACGAATTCAACCTGGAAATCGCACACCGTCGTCGGCGCAGCAGCCGACGGTGCAAAAATCATCACGCGCGCCAATACCGGCCAGATCTATTTTTTTGATCCCTCGAGTAACGACACAACGCTGACGCCGATGTCGGCGGGCCAGGGTAGCAACAGCCTGATTCATATCAGCCCGCAGTATGTGGGGCGCCCCGACTGTTTTATGACCATACTCGGGCCGCAGGTAATGAGTTCGTCTTTTCTGCAAATGGGCGGGCCGGTCACGGGTCTCAACATTGCGCTGCAAAACGCGCGTATCTCGATCCGTAATCTCAGCGTTCTTTATTCGTCAAACCGCCCGGGTGAAATGGTATTTATATCCGGCACACCTGAGGGTAGCTCAAAACAAGACATGTACATGATCGAGGGCGCCCCACCATCGCTGTTGTGGGATCAGACTTTTCCCAAGCCCGGCGAAATGCCGGGGGGGATTCCCGGCGGCGGTGGCGGCGGAACCTACAGCAACTTTCAGCCAGCGAATGTTGTACTGGGCGCACCTAACTTCACAACGCAGGGCACGTTTGACATCGTTGACATGGAAGAATCGCTCGGGGCAGTCTATCTTTCGCAGGCAACCGCGCCGGGCACTCTGCACGTTTATCCGCTGCCGCTGATGACGAATAACCAGCCGGCGGCTTTTACGATCACGGGTTATACCGGCGGTGTGGCGATCGACAACGGCAAGATGATTCGCACGAAAAAGAATACGCCGGTCGAAGATATCGCTTTCTTCGCGATGCCTGTCGGGCCAGGCGTCTTCGGCACAGCAGATTATTCGTTCGGTACTACAGGGACCACCGCAGGCCAGACCGAATTCGGCAACGCGAACGAATGGATC
>JAFLED010000284.1 GCA_017302045.1 Spirochaetota bacterium | reverse complement strand
AAGGGTTCGACCGTCACATTATCGAGCAGCGTCGCCCCCATACCCACAAAAGAATCGTCCATGAGCGTCGCGCCGTGCACGAGCACGCGGTGGCCGATAGTGACCCGGTCGCCGATCGTCGTCGCGAATTTGCCGCCGGTTACGTGTATGACCGAGAGATCCTGGATATTGGTTTGTTTACCGATACGGATCGAATGCACATCACCGCGCACGATAGAACCATACCAGACAGAGCTTTCGGCGCCGAGGGTCACATCGCCGATGACGTCTGCGCCAGGGGCAATCCACGCATCGCTTGCGATGCGGGGGACTTTATCGCCTAACGAATACAACACATGTCACAGCAGAAAACGGATAAGTACAAGCAAGATTATAACGGGCAGAAGCTGCCCCCGCCATCAGGCGTTATGGGCCAGATCAGCCGGAAAGAAAGCACCACCGGCGGTTGCGCCGCAAAACTTTGAAATCTCTTCGTTGACCGCATCGCGGCAGCGACCACAGCCCATCGCGGCGCCGAGCTTGACCTGTACGTCGGCCAGGGTGCGCGCACCTTCGGCAAGGGCTTCTTTCACCTGACGGTCATTGATGTTGGCACAGCAGCAAACAATCATAAGGTAATGAGAATTGTTCTCACTTGCCGTCAAGCCTTTTGCCATTTTTTGCTGACTGGAGCATCCCCTTTTTCAGAAAGCCAGATGCTGAACGCCTCGAAAGCCCTGAAAATAGCAGCCCTGTGGGTCTGGGCCGCTACCGCCGCCGGAGCGGCCACCTTTAAGGACGCCGTCAAGGGACTTGGCCCGGGCAATTCAGGGGTGCTCGTGGCCCGGGAGCTCATCGGCGTTCTGAACCTCATGAGTGAGCGCCTCACCTATGACGAGAAGGCGCGGCAGTTTTTCATCTTTCTCAACGACGCCCTCGAAGATTTCGATTTTGCCCGCCTTTATGAGAGCCCCTACCTCACACCTGCCAGCGGCGGCTTCAAACACATTGTTTTGAGCGGCAAAAATCAGGGTTCTGGATACCAGGTCTCGCTGGGCGATGCACCGGCCGACAAGTCTGCGCTCGGTAACGCGCGCGCCGAATACCGCATGCGCAAAAACGAAATCCAGGGCGATAAAACCTACACGACGCAACTCGAGTTCGAAGCGGCGCTTAAGAAGTTCGACGCCCAGGCCATGGCACGGTTTATCGAGGGTTTTCTGAAGGTGCTTGATCCGGAAAATATTAAAAACCTGCGTGCGCCTGCATCCGATGCGTTTCCCGAAGTTAAGGCTGATACGCGCAAAGTTTTTGATCAGGGTGTGGCGGATTTCCCCCAGACCACGCGCATGCTTTCAAAATATCTGGAGTTTCGCAGCTTTGCGGAAATAAAAACCGTAGATGGCAAATCTTACACCGACGTCTCCCTGCGCGGGCATTTTAAGATGGCGGCTCTCGAGGCTGATTACCCGCAGATACGCAAATTCCTGAAAGATATCCGCAATCTCTTTATTCTGCAGGTCTATATTGGCACCGGCAAAGGACAGAATCTCATGTCAGTCATCATCAACACGCAGACTGAAGAGTTCTTTGTCGGCTTTAAGACAGCGGCGGGCAAGGTGATTCCCATGCAAAAAGACGGATCTCCCGCGTTCGCAGAGGCCGTTACACTGACGGGAGTCAGCGACCAGAAGTTTTTTGTGGCTTTAAACGCCTTCGTCAATGTTTATGGCCTGAAGATCAACACGGGTAACATCGGTGCCTACCTGCGCTACCAGGCGAATCTCGAAAAGATGTCGTTCTTCGCAAAAATCACGAGCATACCCGAGGGCAAGATATCAGGTGCACTTTTCGGCATGGTGCCGACCTGGGTGATTGATCTTTCGATTCCGTCGGATTTACAGACACTGATGAATAGATTCTCGCAGACGATTCTCAAGGCGAACAACGGCGAAGGCAGCCGCGCCGAGATTGCGTGGCTGAAGCGCGGCGGTGACGCGGCTCTGAAGGCCTCGGCGTCGACGGAGTTTCTGGAAAACCGTTTTATCCGGATCGGCATGAAGATCTGGGTACGCAAGTTTCGCCCCAATGAATCGGTACAGGAAGATATCAGGCTTTTTATCGGGCGCTTTACGCGGGCGATCCTGGCAGATTTGGCGGCATTGTAGATTCGCCGCGCACGCGGATTTTTTTGGAGAACCATGCGTCTCCCGGTTGCGCATTCGCGCGGCGCAACGCACGCCTTTCTTCCAGGGGTTTCGCCGCGATCTCACGGCACTCTTCGCTGCAGCAGTTATTGAGGCGCGTCCCGCAGGCCTCGCACTGCACCATCAGCACGTGACAGCCTTCGTTCGCGCAGTTAAGCTGCCGGTCAGACACCGCGCCACAGATATGGCATTTCGAGAGAATGTCGTCGGTAATGCGTTCGCCAAGACGTTCGTCGAAGACAAAATTCTTGCCCTTAAACTTCGAAGGCAAATTCTCCTGTTTTACCGCATGCGCATAGTTAATGACTCCGCCTAAGAGCTGGTAGACATTTTTGAAGCCGCGTTCCCTGAGGTAGGCGCCCGCTTTTTCGCAGCGGATGCCCCCCGTGCAGTAGATCAATACCTTCTCATCTTTTTTGTCGCTGAGCATGTCGGCAACGAGCGGCAGCTCTTCGCGAAAGGTTGGCACATCGGGGCAGATGGCATTTTCAAAGCGACCGACCTCGCTCTCGTAGTGGTTGCGCATATCGACGACGAGCGTGCCGGGCTCTGCGAGCGCAGCATTAAACTCGGCGGGAGTCAGGTGCGGAGCCTCTTTTTCAGCTGAAAACGTGAAGTCGCCGAGGCCATCGTTTACGATGTATTTCTTCACCTTGATGATGAGCTTGATAAAAGAATTGCCGTTATCTTCGACGCCAGGGTTAAAACGTAGGTTTTCAAAACCCGGCAACGATTCGACACTGATTTTAAAGCGCTCGAGATTTGCCCGGGGCACAGCAAGCTGTGCGTTGATACCTTCATGCGCGAGATAGATGCGCCCCAGAACACCGAGAGCCGTCCATTCGCGGTAAAGGCGATCGCGCAGTTCGCGGGGATTCTCAATGCGCGTATAGCGGTAGAATGACAGGGTTTGCCGTTCGACGGGCCCCGCTTCGCGCAGTTTTTTTTCGAGATCTTGCCGGCTGTAACGGTTATGCAGAATTTCAACCTTGGTTTCGTTGCGGTGGCGTGCCATATTACCCCAACCTGCGCGCATTGATACGACTGAAGAGAGCCGCTAAAATACTACCGATGATGCTGTGCATGAGCGATGAAATCGCGCAAGGGACTGCCGCGAGGGCGCCCAAATGTTTCGTCGCGAGCACGACGCCGAGACCCGAATTCTGCATGCCGACCTCGATCGAAATCGTCTGCGCCTGTACCGGGTTTATCTTGAGCGCACGGGCAAAGGTATACCCGAAGAAAAAGCCGCCTGCATGCAGGGTAAAAACCGCCGCCACAATAAGCCATCCGCCTTTAAGAATATTCTCGCGCGACTGACCGATGATCGACGCTACAATCAGCGTGATCGAAAGCACGGCGAGAAAATTCGCGGAAGCCTCGAGTTTTTGCGCAAGCGCAGGGATGGCTTTTTTCGCAATGAGCGCCATAACTATCGGTAACAATATAACCATCGCCGTATCGCGCGTCATAGAAATCGCATCGACGGGTACGCGGCTGCCAATGAGCCAGGCCGAAAGCGCGGGCGTCACGATCGCGGCAGCAATCGTCGAGAACGCGGTCATTGTCACCGAAAGCGGGACATCTGCCTTAGCCAGAAAAGCAATGACATTTGAAGCGGTACCGCCGGGGCAACAGGCGACGAGGATGAGACCGGCGGCGATCTCGCGCGGGAGCGCAAACAGCTCGGCAGTGAAATAACCCATCGCGGGCATAACCGTGTACTGTAGCGCGAAGCCTGCAATAACGGGTCCCGGGCTTTTGCCGACACGTTTAAAATCGTCGAGAGTCAGCGATAGGCCCGTGAAAAACATAATCATCGCAAGCGCGATCTTGATGTAAAAAGGCCCGAACCAGGTAAAGAGTTCAGGCCGCCACAGGGCCAGCGCAGAGGCTGCGCCGGCGATCACGGGGAATAATTGAGTAAGCCGGTTCACGATTCACCATCTGCCGATGGTCGAGTAGCGCGATGTCTCGATACGCCCTTCGGGCTACTCGACAACCGCGCGTATCGAAACCAAGGGTTAGTTGTTACCCGGGTGGGTGGAGGTCGCGTGCCCCTTCGTAAATCACGCGCGGGCGGAACAGGCGGTTGTTTTCGTGCTGCTCGATGTGGTGCGACACGAGACCTGCGAGGCGCGAGCAAAGGAAGATCGGCGTATAGAGGTCAATCGGCACATTGATGAGATAATAGAGCAAAGCGATCGGATAGTCGGCGTTGGGATAGAGACCTTTCTCGCGTGCCATCGTCTTCTCGATCGTCTGGTAGATTGAATAAAGATCTTTGCCGTCAGGGCGCTGGTCGACAAGTTTCGGAATATAGTCTTTCATGAGAAAGGCGCGCGGGTCGTATTTCTTCATGTACACGCGGTGGCCAAAGCCCATGATCTTATCTTTGCGTTGCAGCTTGCCCATGATATAACTTTCTGCCGTTGCGGGGCCACCGGTCTTATTGACTTCGAGGAACATCTGCATTGCCGCTTCGTTGGCACCGCCGTGGAGGGGGCCTTTGAGCGAAGCGACCGCGCT
>JAFLED010000283.1 GCA_017302045.1 Spirochaetota bacterium | reverse complement strand
GACTTTGTCTCCGCGAACCGCGGACACCATATAAATACACGGCTTTTCAAAGCGCGGGTGTGCCAAAAACCCGACTCAGGCCCGCCGGGTGCGCCAGAAGCGTATGCTATACCAGGCAGCCACCACAAAACTCAGGGCCGAGAGTATGGGTATGTGCAGCGACCGGCCCAATGCGACGTCACCCCCCAGCGGGTTATCGGCAGAAAGCAGCACAATACCCAGCGCCAGTGCAGCGAAGGGTATCCATAGCTTCCAGATCGGTTCTTGCGGTTTTTTGTCGTTTTTCTTTTCGACCATTTCGATCTGGAATTTACCGCTCGAAACCATACCGAGTGTCTTGAGTATTGTAGCCGGGGCCTGTTCGAGAAAATCGAGATAGTCGGGCAGGGCGCGCAGAATCGGCTTCGCCATACGCACGGGGGATATCCGCCCTAAAAAGATTTCACTCATCATCGGCAGCGAGACTTTCGCCAGGTTCATTTGCGGATCGAGAATATAACCCACGGCTTCGATTGTCACAATTGCCTTAATCGCCAGCATGATATCTTTGTTGAAGTAGAGCTTGTAACGCGCACCCATGTTCATCGAGTTTAGAATCAGTTTGCCGAGCGAATAATTTTTGAAGCCGGCGCCAATCCAGCGTTTGCCGATCTCTTCGATCTCGGCGCGAAAGCCGGCGATGTCAGAATGCGGCGTCGTCTCGGTGAGCCCGACCATGTATTTCGATGCGGTTTCGAAGTCGCGGATGATAAGGTAATAATAGTACAGGAACATCGCATTCATCGTCTTCGGCGTGAATTGCCCGATCATGCCGAGGTCGATCATGCAGAATTTTTCATTGCCCACGATAAAGATGTTACCGGGGTGCGGATCGCCGTGAAAAAAGCCGTCAATGAAGAGTTGTTTAATGACAACGCGCGCTCCGAGCGCGGCGACACGGGGGCCATTGATGCCGAGTTTCTTGAGTTTTTCAGTGTCGTCTGGTTTTACGCCTTCGATAAATTCGAGTGTGAGAACTTTTTTGGTTGTGTATTCCCAGTAAATTTTCGGGAGAATAACGTCGGTCTGTTCGCGGAAGTTTTCGCGGAAGATATCCGCATGTTTGCCCTCTTGATTGAAGTCGAGCTCTTTCATCGTGTAATCAGAGAATTCCTGGATGAGTTTGCGCGGCTGAAAATCCTGCACGTAGGGGATTTGTTGCAAAATCCAGGCGAGGCGCTGCATGATTCTGAGGTCATTCGTCATGATCGGAATGATACCCGGGCGCTGGACTTTGACGACTACCTTCTGGCCGTTTCTGAGATAAGCGATATGCGCCTGCGCGAGCGATGCGGCGCCGACGGGTTTGGGCGCAAATTCTTTAAAGATATGGCGTAACGGAACGTTGAATTCCTGCTCGATGACCATCTTGGCTTCTTCGTAGGTAATCGGCGGCACCTTGGTTTGCAGGTTTCTGAGTTCGTAGGTAATCCGACGCGGCAAAAGATCTTCGCGTAGCGAAAGAATCTGACCGAGTTTTACGTAGGTGGGGCCGAGTTTTTCAATCGTCTGTCTGAGCCGCACAGGAAAACGAATGATGCCGGCCGGTCGGCGCAGAATGAGGCGCACGACGACGGCGAGCACGCGACGGCTCAGCGAGCGCTTGCGCAAACCGCGCGGGCGGTAGAGCGTCGACACGAGAATATCCAGCGCAAACTGGATTAAAATCGACGTTACGGACAACAGGCGCCGTATTTCTGAATAGGTTTTGAGATTCATGCGCGGTAAACACTGTTAAACTCTGACCGCGCGAGACAAGAAATTTTCACGCGACTAATAAAAAGAGGGGAATTCGCGCTTTTAACCGCTGGCCGTCTCTTCATGCCCGTCGGCATGGCGCGCAAAACGGCCGCGGCCACGTTCGTGTACCGGTTCCGAGGTCTGCCATGGCCAGCCGCCGAAATGGGTTCTCTGGTAATCGGCGAAGGCCTGTTCGATTTCGGCGCGCGTGTTCATGACGAAGGGGCCATACTGCACCACAGGTTCTGCAATCGGTTTGCCCTCGAGCAGCAGTAATTGCGCGGCCTGCGCGCCGGCCTTCAACGGAACACCCGCTGCCGAATCGAGACGCAGACCATGCGATACGCCGATGGCCGTACCCGCCGCGCTTATCTGATCGCCGGCATAGAAATAAAGGAACCGGTTTGTTTTGGTCGCAGCTGCCGGCAGCGTGAACTCTGCATGCGCTTCGAGATCGATGTGCCAGATCGAAACATTGTTTGCCGACTCGGCAGCCCACGAATCGGGCGGCGGCGCGGCGGCGGCCGTGTCGCCATAACGACCCGCGATGACCTCGAGCCGCGTGGTGCGGCCCGCGCTGTCTTTGAGCGCGAGTTTCGGAATATCTTTATTCCACAGCATCTTAAAATGCGGATTAACAAACTTATTTTTCTTCGGCAGGTTGAGCCAGATCTGGAAAAGTTCGAGCGTATTTTCTTTGTTGCTTTCGATGAGAGGAAACATTTCGGCGTGTTGTACACCTGCGCCGGCGGTCATCCACTGCACATCGCCTGAACCATATCGGCCTGCAGCACCCAGCGAATCGGAGTGGTCAATAAAACCCTTGCGCACGACCGTGACGGTTTCAAAGCCACGGTGCGGATGGTTAGGAAAACCCGGGACTTTGGCGCCGTGGTACATCCGCCAGGCGTTGCCCGACCTTGGGTCGGCGTCTTTTACGGTGAAGTCCTGGCCAATATCACGGCCCTGCAGCAGTTCGGGTGCGGGGCCCATGATTTCGTTACCCTTCGGATAGAAGTCGTGGTGGTGCACGCAGAAGAGAAAGGGGTCTGCGGTCTCCCACTGAAAGCCCAGCGGGCGTATGTCTAAAATGGGCGATGCGGCCATGGTGTTTTTTCTCTCCGAGTTGTTTTTAAAAATGTAGGATATCCCCGTTGCAGCGCCGACCGCCGTAACGGCAGCGGCGAGGCCTTTGGCGAGAAAGCCCTTCCGTGTGATCTTGCTTTCCATCCGGTAACCGAAGTTACAAAGGCAGCGCGGTATTCGCCACTAAAAGCTGCGGTCAAAAGCGGTCTAAACTACGCGAATGTTGATAGTTTTATTTTGTTTTACGCCCATGGTGCGTTGCGCAATGGGGATTATGGCAGATAGATTCGGTGCATTAAAGCACATTGAGACGCTCGACCCTGAAAAGAACGCGCATGAAATCGTCGCGGTTTCGAGCGCTTACGACTTTGCGCAGGACATGGAGATTTCGCTCGGGCTTGCGTTCTTTCGCACCTTTGCGATTCCGTCGATTGCGAAGATTCTCGATGAAACCAAACAGTTCGAAAAGTTTGGTCAGAAGCGTTATGACGATACCGCGCTTTTGCTCGCCGAATTTCTCGAAAATGGCCTCGATTCAGACCGCGGTAAAGAGGCAATCCGCCGCCTCAACCAGATTCACCGCGAATACGATATCCCGAACGAAGACTTTGTTTATACACTCACAACCTTTATTTTTGAGCCGATCCGCTGGATCGAACGTTATGGCTGGCGGCCGCTCAGCGAGAAAGAGAAGCTGGCAGCCTTCTACTTTTGGCTGCGGGTCGGGCAAATGATGGGGATTAAAAACCTGCCCAAAACCTATACCGCGATGGAAGAGTTTAACATCGACTTTGAAAAGCGCAATTTTCGTTATACGCCCGAATCGGGCCGCGTCAGCCGCGCGACCTTAGAGGTCCTTGCCGGCTTTCTGCCGAAAATTCCCTTCCTTAGAGACATCACATTTGAGTCGATCTATGCCTTGCTCGATAAGCCGCTGCGCCGCGCCGTGGGATTTCCCGACCCGAACCCGGCTGTAGCGCTTGCTACGGAAACTCTTTTCAAAGCCCGCGCGGTCTATCTGCGTTATGCAGGCACGGTCGCAACTGAGCCCAGCTATGTCACGAAACGTCAGTTTCCCTCATACCCGAATGGTTATAGCATTGCAGAACTCGGACCGAAAACTTTACCAAAACGTAAACAATCTGCCTGATAGTTGCACTTGACAGATTGAATTTGTTACCGGGTGGCTCGCTTTCTCATGGAAGCCCCTAAATTTGTGACAAACCAGCGCATTCTCGCCTGGGTCGAGGCGATGGCCAATCTCACACAGCCCGATGACATTCACTTCTGCGACGGCAGCGAAGAAGAATATAACAAACTCTGCGCCGACATGGTGGCGAAAGGCACCTTTATCAAGCTGAACCCCGAGAAGCGGCCGAACAGTTATCTCGCGTGGTCAGACCCTTCGGATGTCGCACGCGTTGAAGACCGAACTTTTATTTGCAGTAAACGCCCCGCCGATGCCGGACCTACCAACAACTGGATGGAACCCCGCGAGATGAAATCCACCCTGAATAATCTCTTCAACGGTTGTATGCGCGGCCGCACGATGTATGTTGTGCCGTTCTGCATGGGGCCGCTCGACAGTAAGATGTCGCTCTATGGCGTGCAGATCACCGATTCGGCGTATGCTGTTGTCAGCATGAAAATCATGACGCGTATGGGTAAGGCAGCTCTCGACAAAATCGGCGACGGCAATTTTATTCCGTGCATGCATTCGGTGGGCGCGCCGCTCGAAAAAGGCCAGCAGGATGTCAAATGGCCATGCAATAAAGACAATAAGTATATCGTACACTTTCCCGAAGAGCGCGCGATCTGGTCTTATGGTTCGGGTTATGGCGGCAATGCGCTGTTAGGTAAAAAGT
>JAFLED010000282.1 GCA_017302045.1 Spirochaetota bacterium | reverse complement strand
GCAAATGCCGCAACAGCAGCACCTGCAATAATCTCTGAACAGTTTTAGATAATACAACAAGATGCAATAAGGCCCCACCGTCGCGGCGCCTTAGTCGGAATTGCCCGGCTCTGCGTGTTATTCGCCCTTACCCGCCGCCTGCGCGTTCGCCTTATAACCAAAGAAGCTGCTGAGGGTTTTAAATTCAACCCGACCATCGCGTTTCAGTGTACGGCTGAGGCGATGAGCGCACTTTTTATAGCTTGCCGGAAACCGCGCGATCACTCCGCCTGAGCCCGCTTTGCTTTTGAGGTATGCCCAGATTTTACCGGGCTCTTTATTGCACATCGCGGCCATATCGTATGTGACACGGCGCGTATTCATCGCCATGACATTGGCAGTCGTTGTCAGCGCCTTATTGTAGCGCGCCGGCAGAAGAACATAGCTCTTGCCCTCTGCCTTAATTGCGGCGAATACCGCCCGTATCGAGGCGACATTCGTGGTAACATTATTCAGATCGCGGATGATGAACCCCCAGACATCGCCGGTTTGTTCGAGCGAGCTCTTGATATGCGGGCCAATGAGATCCTGTTCGACGATGTCGCGCACCGAAGCGCTCTGGTCAGGTTCTGAAAATGTGCCGGATTTCAAATCGAGCGACAGCCATGACTCCTGCTTGTATTCTTCGATCTGCTGCGCGAGTTCTTTCGCCCCTTCTGCGGCCTTGAGCCCGAACGCCACCGGCACACCAAGTGTTTGCCACGCAGTCAGCTCATCGGCATTCGCAAGATAATCGACGTAGATTGCAATCTGCGCGGGTGGTTTTACCGCGCCCCACAGCGGGCCCTGGCTCGTGACATGCAGGCGCACAAATACGGGGCGGGCTCTCGAGCCGTCTTTTTTATCGAACTTATACCAATAGTGGCCCGTCGTACCCTTGATATCATACGATTCGCCGCGGAATGCAAAGCCCTTCTTAAACAGAAAATCGAGGAATTTATCGCGCTCGGCGCTGGTGTATTCTGCGTCGCATGCGATGGAAATTACCGGCTCTTCGAATTTGCTGGTCGTTTCGGCGACGCAGGCCTTTTCACCCCAGAGGTCTGAGAGTTCTTTGCCCAAAGCGCCGAGATCGTCACCCTCTTCTGCGGGCGCCGCGGCATCTGCCGCAGCGGCTTTATCTTGCGCCGAAATAAACGAAACCCCGAGCAGCGCCGTCACAAGCGCCAGAGTAAAGAGCAAAGAGATTTTTTTCAGATTCATCATATACATTCCCTCAATTAAAACTCAATTTTCGGTGGCTTCGGTTTCGTCGCGGCGGGTGCCGTGGCTGCCGGCGCTCCGGGTGCGGCCGGGGCCGCTGGTACCGCAGCCGGCGCCGCAGCAGGAGCTTCAGCGGCGGCAGGGGCTTCGGCTGTCGCTTCACCTTCGGGACGCCCGTCTGAGAAGTCGAGCGACAGCAACGCGTTGTCGAAAACAAATTCGTACTCTTTTTTGCGGTTAGCTGGGGTAACGCAGATCAACTGCAGAACCTTGTCTTCGGAGGTGACGAAAGCGGTCGTCAGCGTATAAACCTTTTTACCCTGGCGGGCACTCCAGATTTGTTTTTCCATGCCTTTGCGAAAACCCAGTTCTTTGCGTTTCACCAGGTAAACCCGGTCGTACTTTACTGCCAGCCGGGTGCGCAATTGCAGAATCAGCTGGTCGATCTCGGTATTTTCCGAAGTGTATGCTCGCACCTCGATAGCGACACGGCCGGCCTTGTCGCGGCGCTCGAAGTGCACATTCGCAACTTTATCGCGCGCCCGCGAGGCCTGGCTCCAAAGCGAGGGCACGTCGATTGTAAATCCCGGCTCTTCGGTCTTCGCCTCCCAGTAGAATGGCACCGCCCACAGCGTGGGTGACATAATCACGGAAAAAAGGAATGCGTATTTAAGGCGTAACATAGAGGGTCTCTCCTTTAGATCATCGGTAAAGTTACAACCCAAATTGAATTCCCGTGCGCCGCAAATCATTCAATATGCGTTGACGGGCGGCTGACAAACGCGATTTGCGCATGGTGCTGCGCCACTTAGCCTTATTGGCCTTATTTCTCTGCTCGGGTATCGGCGCCGAAGATCCGTGGAGCATATCGCGCGCGCATCCTGTGACCGACGAGACATTGCACGAAAAACACGAGCATACGAAGGCGGATTCAAACCCGCTGATCCGTTTTTACCAGAACTATATCAGCCCACTTTCGGGTTCTACCTGCCACTACGCGCCAACCTGTTCGCGGTATACAGCCGAAGCAATCCGTAAATTTGGTATGTTCAAGGGCATTATTATGGGTACGGATAGACTCATTCGCTGCCACCCTGGCCAGCGCGAATATCCGCTCGACCCGCCCAAAGATTACTGATGATCAGCCGCTTTCTTTTTATCGCCCTGACGTTCTTCTTTGTCAGTTATGCAGTCCTCGCCGCCCCGGCGAAACGTCCCGATTTTTCGCGGCCGCAGACATTTCTCAACCTTGCCGACGCCTTCGCCGACGAGCAGGATTATTACCGGGCTATCACCGAATACAAAAAGGTTATTTTCCTTTTTCCCGATTACGAAAAACTCGAATGGGTGCATTTCCAGATCGGCAAGATGTATTATGAGGGCGGGCGGTTTGCGCAGACGAAGCATGAACTGCTGCCGCTGACCGAATCGAAAGACGAAAGACTGAAATTCGTCTCGCTGAACTATATTGCGCTCAGTTATTACGAAAACCAGGAATACTCAAACGCGCAACGCCTGTTTGCCGACCTGCAGGCGAGCACCGACGGCGCGCCTTATGTACTCGACTACACGATCTATTCGGGTATGGCCGCCGCGGGTAACCGTAAGTTCGGCGAAGCTTTTGAGCGCATGAGCGATGCGAAAAAAAACTGGGCTACGAAAAAAGAAGCAGGCGCCGTGATGAATCCACAGTATGGTGAATTTTTCGACAAGACGCTGCCGCTGCTCGAGAAAGCCAAAGGGCTTTCGGCGAAAAACCCATACTGGGCGATTTTTTTCTCGGCGCTGATTCCCGGTAGCGGGCATTTTTTTCTCGGCGAGTGGGATACCGGCATCGTCAGCTTCAGCCTTGTCGGCGGCGCGACCTTTCTTGCTGTCGACGGGTTCTTGCGCGACAGCGCGGTGCAATCGATTTTGTTCACGACCTTCGCAACAGGTGCGTACATCGGCCAGATTTATTCGAGTTACCGCACGGCGCGCAAATACAATGAAGAACTCGGCGACACAGAGTTCCGCGAACTGACGCGGCAGTTTCGCAGCCTCAATGTCGCACTGCAGTTTCAGACGCGTTTTTGATGATGCTCTGAATTTTAAGGAAAGCTGAAAACAATTTTGTTCTGGTTCGTCACCGCCGATTCGCGGTACCCGTCGTAACCCGTGACCACTGCTGTGTGTGTGCCGCTTTGCTGGCCTACATAATAAAAAGTGCGGGCATCGGGCGGCGAAATCGTACGGGCGATGTCGCGCACACCGTAATAACTGTCGGGCACGCCGTTATAAATATAGATATAATAGGTGCCAACCTCACTACCGCTTTCGGGATCGATCGACGCCGAAAAATCAAACCGCAGCGTTGCGGCCGTAAACGTGACCACCGGCACCGAAGGGGGATTTCCCCCGCCGATTTTAGAAACGCCGGCATAATAATCTTCGGCCAGAGGTTCGCTCAAGGTACAGGCAACCGGAAAAAACAGCGTACCGCAGATAAGGCAAAATAGAAGAAATCTATTTTTTTTCATCGCCGCTTTTTGCCGCATCGGGGGCGATCACCGGCGGCGCCTGTTTTTTCTTCGCCAGCTTCTGCGATTCGCTGAGATAGACACTCACGCGGTGATTATGGCGGATAGCCTCTTCGTCTGCGGTAATGCCCGCCTGCATGAGTAATTCGTCCGCCTCTTTATAACGGCCTTCGAGAATAAAACAAACCGCGACATCGGTTTGCCAGTAGGCACGCTGAATGTCAGGCAGATTCGAAGCCTCTATCTTCGAGAGAATATTCATGGCCTCGGCTGTTTTGCCCGTCATCAGCGCGCCATACGCCACACTGGTGTCGGGAATGTTGCGGTCTGTGTAGAAAAACAGGTTACCGAACTGCTTCGCGCCGCCGGTTTCAGTATTGAGGTGCGGCGTCGGCAAAATCACAGCCACGCTGTGCGCTACCCCCGCAGTACAGCCGCAAACCCCGAGGGCGGTGAATCCGGCGAAAAGTAACGCATGGCGCATCATGCGGCAAGGTTGCCGCAGCCGATAAGGCAGAAAAGACAAATTCTGATTTCACGGCGACGGTCTGTCACCCACACAGACCGCAAAATCTTGTCCGCATGAGTCGATTTCGATTATTTTCTCTCTATGAGCGCAAATCACTATGACACCATTATCATCGGTTCCGGGCCGGCGGGTTACACGGCGGCGATATACGCGGGCCGGGCAAACCTGAAAACCCTGGTGCTCGAGGGCATCGAACGCGGCGGGCAGCTCATGATCACAAGCGAGGTCGAAAACTATCCCGGTTTTGCGACGGGAATCCAGGGCCCCGAAATGATGGATCACTTTCGTGCGCAGGCGCAGCGTTTCGGTGCAGAACTGAAGAGCGTTCTGGCAGATAAGGCCGAGCTGACAGGCGGGGCACCGTTTAAGGTAACCGCCGAAGGGGTCACCTATACCGGTGATACCGTCATTATCGCGACGGGCGCATCGGCTCGTTTTTTAGGAATT
>JAFLED010000281.1 GCA_017302045.1 Spirochaetota bacterium | reverse complement strand
AAAGGGGTTTAAAAGCTCCGCAAAGAAATCATAGTATTTAAAGAAGAATAATAAACCCAGGTTCGAGATCAGCGAAACCAGGAGCCAGAATTTTCTGCGGCTGTGTTTGTCACCGGAATCTTCGATTTTGACGGCGGCCCAGTAATCGATGCCTGTCGAAAATAGCATGAGGCCCAGCGCCCACCAGCGCCAGGAGGCATAGAAGTACCACGAGGCGAGCGTCAGAAATACGAGGCGCCCGAAGGGCACACGGTTTAAGAGCGCCGCGACGGCAAAGACGATAATAAAGAAGTAAACGAAGGCCAGCGAGTTGAAGAGAATAGGCGAGGGCGCGTCGGTCTCCGTGACATTCACAGGCGCCGCTGCCGTGCTTTTTTTACCCGAAAAACCCTCATAAATCTGGCGGTACACTTCGGAACCCAGGATTGCCGAACCCTTGTCGTTGAGGTGTGCGTAATCGCCGGTAGCGGTGCCCTCTTTTATCATGCGGCGCTGATGGCCTTCGCCGCCGAGAAACGCATAAGAGTCGAAGAAGGCAAAACCCATTTTTTGTGCCATCTCGCGCTGCATCAAGCGCACATCGTTATGCGCTTTGTAAGTCACCCATGCCTCGCCGACTTTTTTGAGGCGCTCGTATGGACCGATGAGCAGAATATCGACGTCGGGCAGCGCGGCTTTGATGCGGCTGAAAAATTCAGTCATCTGCTTGCGGTAATAATCATGCGAATAGTCGAAGGCTTTCCAGTCGATCGACGCGCCTTCGTTGATGCCGAACTGAAAGATAAGCAGGTCGGGGTGCGTCGCCTTGTAGCCGCAATCGAAGGCCGGCGGTGTGATCGCGGTCATCCATGCCATGTGTTTGCCCTTCTGGATGAAGGTCGAATACGAGACACCGCGATCGGTCTCGAGCAACACAGCGTCGATGAACGCCGATTTTTCGGGCGGTTTGTTTTTATCGCCGAATGCGAGGCCGATATGCCGCGTCGCGGGTATGGTCAGCTCTTGCACGGTGCAGCTGTCGCGGCTGAGCGGTTGTTCGAATTCGATCTCTTGCCGCGGCATCTTTTCGAGGTTAGCGACGCGTACTTTTTGGCTGAGTTCGGTCTTCGCCTCGGGCTTACGCATGACCAGCGTGAGCCGGCTCATCGGTGCATATTGCTCAGAAAAACGCTGTACGCTTTCGGTTTGTGGCGAGGCGGCGCGGTATGTCCAGCCGCTATAGCCCGTGGCCTTGACCCATTTGGGTTCGATGTGGTTGAAATGGTTGTAGGGAATGTCGATGAGTTCGAATCCCTCTTTCGTCAGGTTCTCATGCCCGACCAGAGTGACTCCCCAGTCTTCGTGCATCAGCAGCTGACCGCGGCCGCCGTCGCCGAAATCTTTCTGCAAACCGAGGCGAATATCGCGCGCGACACGTTCGTACCAGATCACCGAGTCGCCGAAATGCATGACGCGTACGCGGTTAATCCGCCCGTTCTTGAGTTGCGCCAGTTTGCGGTAGAAGTTCTTGAGGCCGGTGTCGCGGTTGGTAAAAAGTTCACCGGGGGGATTTACCTCGCGGGGGGCTACTGGCTCTTTTTTGCGCAGTAAATCGGGGATAAAACTTTCGGCCGCCGGCAAGAGGCGGGGCATTTTCGCCGGCAACAGCTCTTGCAGGGCGATGGTACCGCCCAGCAGACAAAACAGAATGACCAGAAATTGCGCGGCGTGTTTCTTCAAGGGATTCGGCAGGCGGAAAACCGGCGTTTCCCCTGTCGTGTCACGCTAAATTTAACGCAGCCGAGAGGGTGCCGCGATGGGCGGTGGGATTGCGTTTTTCGCTTTATGCCGTAATGCCGAAAACAATTTTGCATCAGATGAAGATCAAACTCAAAGTCTGGCGCCAGAACGATAAGGCATCCAAAGGTTCGTTTCAAAAGTATGAGCTCAACGAAGTCAATGAGCACATGTCGTTTCTCGAAATGCTCGATGTGTTGAACGAAGACCTCACGCAGAAGGGTGAAGAACCCATCGCGTTCAGCCACGACTGCCGTGAAGGTATCTGCGGCTCATGCGGCGTCGTCATCAACGGGCAGCCACATGGCCCCGAGCGCGGAACGGCGACCTGCCAGTTACACATGCGCAAATTTAAAAGCGGCGATTCCATCACGGTTGAGCCGTGGCGCGCGAAAGCTTTTCCCGTTCTCAAAGACCTCGTCGTCGATCGCTCTGCCTTCGACCGCATTCAGCAAGCGGGGGGATACATCACCGTTAATACCGGTTCCGCTCCCGAGGCGAACCTGACCCCGATTCCGAAGCCGATTGCCGACGAAGCATTTTTAGCCGCGGCCTGTATCGGTTGCGGCGCCTGCGTGGCAGCCTGCAAGAACGCGTCTGCGATGCTCTTTGTCGCGGCAAAGGTCTCGCACCTCGCTCTCATGCCGCAAGGCAAGGCTGAAAAAGCCGAACGGGTACGTAAAATGGTCGCGGCGATGGACGCCGAAGGTTTTGGCAACTGTACCAATACCGGCGCCTGCGAAGCCGAATGCCCGAAAGAGATTTCGGTCACACACATCGCCCGTATGAACCGTGAGTTCGTCAACGCACGCCTCGTAAGCCAATTCTAACCGGTATACGAACATGATGAAATACCCTATACTTTCGACGGTGCTGGCTTTGACGCTCGGCGTATCGTCTGCTTGCAGCAAAACACCTAAAAATAAGGCGGCGGCCATGGAAAATATCAAAGACAAGATGCGTAAAGACACCAATCCGATCGCGGTTATGGAAACGTCTCAGGGCACAATCACTATCGAACTTTACCGCCATGCGGCACCTAAAACAGTCGAGAACTTCATCGGTCTCGCGAAAGGCGAAAAAGAATTTACCGACACCGACGGCAAAACCGTGAAACGCCCGTATTACGACGGCCTGATTTTTCACCGCGTGATTCCGAACTTTATGATTCAGGGCGGCGATATCAAGGGTAATGGTACGGGCGGCCCAGGCTATCAGTTCGCCGATGAGATTAACGCGAAGGCACTGGGCCTCGATAAAGTAAAAGTCTCGGCCTCACCGATGGCGCGCAATGAAGTCGCGCAGGTGGTGCGCGGCGATATCTTCAAGGCACTCAACATTAAGAGCCAGGCCGACCTCACCGCAAAAATGAAGCAGGCCGAAGCGATGCTCAAGACAGAGCAAGAAAAATGGAATAATAAATCTCTCGAAGAGCTTTATACCGCGCGCGGCATTACCTACACACCCAACCTCGAATCCGAGTCGAACACAAAGGGTTCGCTTTCGATGGCGAATGCGGGCCCGAATACCAACGGCAGCCAGTTTTTCATCAGCGTCGTCGACAACCTCTATCTCGACGGCAAGCACACCGTTTTTGGCCGGGTGCTCGGCGGTCTCGACATCGCCGAAAAGATTACCAAGGTAGAGCGCGATCAGCAAGATCGCCCGAAAGAAAACGTGGTCTTGAAAAAGCTCACGATCTTAGAGAATTGAGCGGCCGAGCGGCACGAACTCGCCGGCATACGGCCGCCACGGATGGCCTGCTGGTATGACGATCAGAGTAGGTATACTCGGTGCTGGCGGTTTCACCGGGCAAGAACTCATCGGTATCTTCGCGCGCCATGCGCAGGTAGAACTCGTCTACATTACCTCATCCGAATATGCGGATAAACCCCTGGCCGCGGCTTTTCCGCAGTTGGCGCATCCGGCTTTCGGCAATCTGAAATTCTCGAAACACCCGCAGGTTATTGCCGATGCGCCGAAGCTCGACGCGGTTTTTCTCGCAACCCCCGATGACGCTTCGCTCAAATGGGCACCCGAGTTTCTCGGCGCCGGTGTGAAAGTGATCGATATTTCAGGGGCTTTTCGTCTCAGCGACGCCGCACTCTTTAAAGAATATTACGGTCTCGAGCAGACGGCTGAAGACACCCTTAAAAAAGCCGTTTATGGCATGACGGAAATCCACCGCGGTGCGATACAGAAGGCCGAATTAATCGCGAACCCGGGCTGCTACCCGACTGCCGCCGCGCTGCCGCTGTGGATTTACCGCGATCTCATCGATTTTTCGAAACCCGTCATCGTCGATGCGAAAAGCGGTACCTCGGGTGCGGGCGGGCGCAAAGAGAAAGACGGGCTGGGCTACTCGACCGTGTATGAAAATTTCCGCAGCTACCGCACCGCAAAGCACCAGCACGCGCCCGAAATTGCGCAAGAACTCTCGCGCGCAACCGGGGTGAAGGTGAACCTGCGTTTTACCCCGCACCTGCTACCGATGTACCGCGGCATTTTATCCTCGGCATATGCCTTTCTGAAACCCGGCAAAAACGCCGCGGATTTTGCGGCCGCAGCTGAGAAAGTTCGTAACGAAACATTTCTGCGCGCGCGCGAAAATGTTGACGCGGTGGAGCTTAAACACGTACAACATACCAACTTCTGCGACTATGCGCATTTTCTCGACGAAAACACGGGTGTCGTACAAATCGTTTCGGCGATCGACAACCTGATGAAAGGCGCGGCGGGGCAGGCGGTGCAGAATATGAATCTGATGTTTGGTATTCCCGAAACGACCGGAGTGATCTGACTTGGCGCAGAAAGAGAAACAGATTAAGACCGTGTATCTTCTGCGCCATGCCAAGGCAGAAAATCAGGATCTAAAGAAAAACGATCACGAACGCCGTCTGATCGACAAGGGCATTCGCCACGCGGGCAAAATGGCAAAACTGCTCGAAGATTTTCGTTTTCCGCCCGAAGCGATCTTT
>JAFLED010000280.1 GCA_017302045.1 Spirochaetota bacterium | reverse complement strand
GCTGCCCCGGCGCACCGAGCTGCCCGAACGCGATCTGCCAAAACCGGAACCAGAGAAAAGATTCTCGAATATATCCTCGAAGCTCGTGCCCGAGAATATATCCGAGAAATCGCTGTAGGCTGCCTGGCCGAAACCCTGCGCACCCGCGCCGCCTAAGCCCGCATGACCGTACTGGTCATAGATCTTGCGCTTCTGTTCGTCGCGCAAAATTTCATAGGCTTCTGTGGCCTCTTTAAATTTTGCCTCTGCTTCGGCATTACCCGGGTTTTTATCCGGGTGATATTTCATCGCCAGCTTGCGGTAAGCGGTCTTGATATCTGCCAATGCCGCCGATTTGGGCACTCCCAGTATTTCATAGTAGTCACGTTTATCAGCCATTGTTCGATACCAAAACCTTTACCCTTGCCGGATTTACTTCTTGTCGTCCTTTATTTCCGTAAACTCGGCATCGACAACTTTCTCGTCGCTCTTGCCGCCAGGTTCGCCCTTGGCTCCGCCTTGTGGCTCGCCTTCGGGTGCGGGGCCACCCTGCGGCGCGAACGCCGCCTGGTTTTTCTGCACGACTTCGCCGATCGTCTTCGCGGCAGCCGTCATTTTCTCGGCGTCGCGCGACATCAAGGCTTCTTTACCTTTTGACAAAGCGCCCTCGACTTCTTCTTTCACGTTTACGTCGAGACCCTTGGCGTCGGCGATCATCTTTTCCGTCGTGTAGATGATGTGGTCGAGGTCGTTATAAGCCGACGCGGCCTCTTTGGCCTTCTTATCGGCCTCTGCATTCACCTCGGCGTCTTTGACCATTTTCTGGATTTCCGCCTCAGACAGCGAGCTCGACGCTTCGATCTTGATCTTCTGCTCTTTGTTCGTTTTCAGGTCTTTCGCCTGAACGTGCACGATACCGTTCGCGTCGATGTCGAAGGTTACTTCGATCTGCGGTGTACCGCGCGGGGCAGGGGGTATCTCAGAGAGCTGGAAGCGACCGAGTGTGCGGTTATCTTTCGCCAGCTCGCGCTCGCCCTGTAACACGTGGATATCCACCGCTGTCTGGCTGTCTGCCGCCGTCGAGAATATCTCTGACTTCTTGGTCGGGATCGTTGTGTTGCGGGTAATGATCTTGGTCATGACACCGCCCAGAGTTTCGATACCGAGAGAGAGTGGGGTGACGTCGAGCAGCAGTACGTCGGTGACCTCACCGGCGAGAACACCGCCCTGAATCGCAGCGCCGATCGCGACCGCTTCGTCGGGGTTGACCGACTTATCAGGCTCTTTACCGAAGAGTTCTTTCACTTTTTCGCGTACCGCGGGTATGCGCGTCGAACCACCAACGAGAATCACTTTGTTGATTTCGTTGATGCTGTAACCCGAGTCAGCGATACACTTTTTGCAGGGTTCGACTGACCTTGCCACAAGGTCGGCTGTAAGTTGGTTAAACTTTGCGCGGGTCAGCGTCATATTGAGGTGGCGCGGGCCCGAAGCGTCCATCGTGATGAACGGAATGTTGATATCCGCGGTTTCTTTGTTCGAAAGCTCGATCTTCGCCTTTTCAGCGGCTTCTTGCAGACGCTGCAGCGCCATCTTGTCTTTGCTGACGTCGATCGCGGTTTCTTTTTTGAACTCCGCTACGATCCAGTCGATCACGGCCTGATCGAAGTCGTCGCCGCCGAGGTGAGTGTCACCGTTCGTGGCTTTCACTTCGAACACGTTATCGGCAAGTTCGAGAATCGAGATATCGAAGGTACCGCCGCCTAAGTCATAGACCGCGATCACTTCGCCGCTCTTATCGCGGTCGAGGCCATATGCGAGAGCCGCGGCAGTCGGTTCGTTGATAATCCGCATGATCTCGAGGCCTGCGATACGGCCGGCGTCTTTTGTCGCCTGGCGCTGTTCGTCGTTGAAGTACGCGGGTACCGTGACGACGGCCTTTTCGACTTTCGTGCCGAGATATTCTTCGGCGGTCTGCTTCATCTTAGTGAGCACGCGCGCCGAGATTTCTTCGGGGCGGTAATCTTTTTCGCGCGTCTGGATATGAACGTCCTTATTCGAACCTTCTTTCACCTTATACGCGACTTTGCGGATTTCATCCGTGACTTCCGCAAAACGACGGCCGATGAAACGTTTCACCGAACGCAGTGTATTTTCGGGGTTGGTGACCATCTGGTTTTTAGCCACCTGGCCCGTGAGCGTCTCGCCCTTGTCGGTAAATGCTACGATCGAAGGCGTCGTTCTTGCACCTTCGCTGTTTGCGATTACGACGGCTTCGCCGCCTTCCATAACGGCAACGCAGGAGTTGGTGGTCCCGAGGTCGATGCCGATGATTTTTTCTTTTGCCATTTTTTTCTCCTTTTAATCAATCAGTAATTATGTCTGTTTGGGTTTGGTGACAACCACGCGCGCCGCGCGGATCACCCGCCCGTCGATGCGATACCCTTTCTGAAAAACCTGGGCAACCGTATCTTTGTCGACGTCACCCTCGAGCATCGACAGGGCCTCCATCATGCTCGGATTAAACTCTTCGCCGACCGGGTTAAATTCCTCGACGCCGGCCTCGGTGAACACGCGCGAAATCTGCTTTTGCACGAGCCCAACGCCGTCGACGATCGCCTTGAGACTCTGGTCGGCTTCGGCTTTGGGGCCATAGACCGAGAAGAACTGGTCGAGCGCATCGAGAGCGGGCAGAAGATCCGTCAAAAGTCTTGCGCTCGATTGCGCGGCCTGCTGCGCCTTTTCGGTCTGCGCGCGTTTTCTGAAATTCGAAAACTCGGCGCGTTCGCGCTGCAGGTCGCCGGTCAGGTTTGCGATTTGTTTCTTTAATATATCGAGTTCGCTTTCACCTTCTGCCGGTACCGCGTTTTCTGCCGCCTGCGCGGCTTTCAGCGAATCGATCTCTTCTTGCTCCGTGGCGAATTCGCCCTGGCTGCCTTCGTCTTTCACTTCTTTGTTTTCACTCATTTTGTCCTCTTGCCGCGCGCGGCTTTTGCCCTATGTTCTGCAACCGGCAGCTCTTTGCGCGCAGTAACTTCGATTTCGCCCACCTTGAGCTCTGTTCCCGCCAGTTCGATATTACTTTTTTCGCTCAGCACATTCGAAAGAATCTGCGAGCTGTAGTCGAGTGCGGGTATAATCTTCTCATACGGCATCCGGTTCGCGCCGATGACACCCAAAGCCCCGACGCTCTTGCCGCTTAACGTATAACCTTTGCCGAGAATGGTAATCCCCGATAAAATCTCGCCGTCGATGTCGAGGCCGACCTGCGAACCGACCTGCGGTAAATTTTTCATACGTTCGAAAATCGAAGCAATATAGTCTTTGTTTTCGAGCTGCGTTATAATGCGCTCGGCCTTGCGGCGGTCGGGCGTCAGTTCATAGATCTTGCGGTGCAGGTTGGTGTCGCCCTCGATATGAATCGTCTGGTCGGGCGGATTATAGACAATTGCCTGCGTGACCTGCGTGCCGATGTCTGAAAGCTCGCCCAGATCGGCGAGCGAGGCGCTTAAAAATTCAAGCCCGCGCTCCTGTACGTCGCCGAGTTCATGGCCCTTGAGGTTCTGGTTCAGATAACGACTGATTTTATAGAGGTCTTCTTGACTGACAATACGCTCGAGTTTGATTTTTTTCTCGTAAATCGCGCCCGAAGAGCTCACCATAATCATGAGCACGAGGCTTTCCATGACAGAAACGAGCTCTATCCTCTTTATACTGGAGCCGACGCTGTTGGGGGCGAGCACGATGCCGGCAAAATTCGAAGTTTGCGACAGCATCTGTGCGGTCGTCTTCAGTAACTGATCAAGCTGCAGGGCTGCCGAGCGGTATAAATCTTCAAGTTCGGCCTTTTGATTCAGTGTGATTTCAAAGAGGTTTACCAGATCGGCGAGGTATAACTGAAAAGCACGATCCGTGGGTATGCGCCCGGCCGATGTATGCGGCGAGGCGAGTAATCCCATCTGCTCGAGCACCGACATTTCTTTGCGCACCGTCGCCGGCGAGAATGCCATGCTGAATTTTTCGACAAGAATCTGCGAGCCTACGGGTTCGCCGCTCGCAACATACTCTTTTACAAGAGCGCGTAGTATTTCTCCCTGTCTAGTGGTCATATCAGCCTGATAGCACTCTCTTCATTAGAGTGCTATCGGTGTTGGTAAGTTATTCAATCGAAAATACAACGGCAACAAAAAGGTGGATTTACTTAGGCGAGACCAGTGGCGACATAATTCATTTTTTTATCGAATTCTGACCTAAAAACATCAATTTGTTTGACGACATGTTGCGACCTCATAAACTGGCGACTCGCCAAAAGCACTAAACGGTGCCGAAAGCGAGCCGACGAAGACGCGAAAGCGGCTAGTTTGCTGACCCAAAGCGTATGGCGCAGCGGGTTGATCTGTTCTTTGACAGACGGATAATGATAATTGTTTATGAAATGTAGAGTTGTACAAACTCTACGACTTCGTAAATTTCTTTAAGAACCTTGAGCAAAAGTCGTGCCGAACTTGATTCGGTACGCATTAAGACCTAAATTCTCTTCGGAGAGCTTGGGCGAAAATAACATGAACAGCAGCCAGGCATCAGAGATCTACGGATCTCTAGCAGGTTTGTTCACAAAGGGCTAAATATTAGCTCTTCGTTTTTTTAAAATCGCTCTGCGATTTTAAACTATAATGGAGAGTTTGATTCTGGCTCAGAACGAACGCTGGCGGCGCGTCTTAAACATGCAAGTCGAACGATCTGTAGCAATACAGGGAGTGGCGGACGGGTGAGGAACACGTAGGAATCTA
>JAFLED010000028.1 GCA_017302045.1 Spirochaetota bacterium | reverse complement strand
CGATACGATTTTAGCTTATTTCTTTCGGCACGAACGCGCGGCGCGCATCTATGACGGCGCCGACGAGGTGCACAAGTCGAGTCTCGGTAAGAGAATTCTGCGCGACTACCGCCGCTAGTCTTCGAGCAGCGGTATTTCAGCCGACTTGTGCCACTGCCGTATTGTGTACGCCGAGCGTTCGATCGGGTAGCGTGAATCTGCCATGCCGCCGTAATGCAGCACAAGTACCGTATCGCCGCGGCGTTTCTGGAACTCCGCACTGTATTGGGTTGCGTCGAGGCCTAAGCCCTGTGTTGCCATTTCGCCGTTAAAGACAGTCGCGCGTCCGAGATAAATAATCGTGTCGAGCATACCCGGCCGGTTGACGGTGATCGCCGCGGTGACATGCGCCATACCGCGCTCATCCATTTCGTCGCCTAGTGCCGCGGCGGTATTGTGCATGCCGCGTAAGGCGACGATGGCGGCCGCGACGGCCGGCGTGACATCGACCCCGTCGCTGGTTTTGACGCCTTTTTCGCGCAGGTGCTGAAAGTTTTCTTCGCCCAGGTCTGAGCGCAGCCGCCGGTGCACGGCATTTTTCTCGTTATGGTGCGCAAGGCAGCCCACGATGGCTCCGCATGCGGCGCGCGGGTAGCGCCATTTCGATTCGCGGGTTTTGCCGATCGCGATACCGCCTTCGTCCATTCGCCCTACATGGGTTCTGAGATCGAAGTTTGAGAGCACATACGACGAGGGATTGCCCTTGTAGATCTGTTCGCGCAGCACATCGTCGATATGGTGCGCCCAGGTCACATGCGCGAGTGTGGCGCCGTCTTCGGTGCCGCCGCCTGTGGGCGCAAAAGCTTCGAGCTTATACTCGCCAGTCTCTGAGATGGTCGCAAAGCGCGAGGCGACCGTCTGGAAATAAATCGCCGTCGTTTCGGCCTGGTGAATGCGGTCGCCGCAATTCGTATGCGCGAGTGTGGTGATGACCGAGGGCAGAGTAAAATCCGCACCGCAAGCAGAGATGTCGCCGTCTTTGTCGAGGCCTGCGAACTGCAGCTCGTCGCGCACCAGTTGCATACCGCGCACAAGACTGTAACGATCGCTGATGATATCGTCGAGATACACGTCGCGTGCCTCTCTTTCAACGCCAAACTCGGCGCGCAGTTTCCAGAACGCTTCAATGCGTGCCTGACCGGCTTCGGGGTTAAATTTCATAGGGTACTAAGGTGTGACGCCTTAATTATGCGGGCCTGCCGCGGCAAGCACCAGTGGGCTTAACGCACGACCTGTTAAACCGCCAGGGATTTTTGCCAGCGCGCGCGTGCCGGCACATAAGCGCCGTGCAGGGGTATCTCTACCCGGGCTACAGTCTCTTTCTCAAAATCGGTTGCGATCGAAAGCATACGCGGGTCGATCGACGAAGATCGCAGCGTCGTCAGGCAGAGCATGAGACCTAAGCCCGCGCCTTCGCTTTCGTCGATGTTGTCGACGAAGAGCTGCGTCAGATCGGTCGATGCCATAGCGGTGCGCAACTTTTCACGCGCGCGCCGCTCTTCGTCGGGCGACATCGGTACATTGTTGCGCACTTCGATGACGACACGATCCTGGTCGTAATCCATGGATATGATCACGTTCAGGTTAGCCGCGCGCGCCTTGCGGCCATAATCGAAAAACATCGTCTCAGACATCGTGTCGCGAAACTGGTTCATACCCTCGGCATAATCGACGGGGTTGTCGATGTTCAGCCGGTTTTCGAGGAAAAAGACCTTCTTGAAATTTGCCTTCGCGGCATTCATGGTGAGTTCTTTGAGAATGATTTCAACCGCGGGCGCAAGATCGGTGCGGCCGAAGCGGTTCATAATTTTACGCACGGCGGTGCGCAGAAAATCTTCCGTTGAACGGACCATACCATAAGCCTTGATAAACAGCTTTGTGCCGTTCTCAATATCGTGATTCTGCTTCTCGGTGATTTCGATATCCAACATATTTTTCTGTCTATATTTAATGGTATACGATGGTTCACGCGGGGCCAAAAAGTCGGTAAAATATCCTACCGTTTATCTTTGGTTTGACGCTTTGCGGCGCACCATAGAGGCTTCCCCGCTATGAAAATCCGCAGCAGTACATTTTTGGTCACGGGAGGCAGCTCGGGCCTCGGGCTTGCAACCGTACAAAGACTCTGCGCCGAAGGGGGGAATGTCATCAACGCCGATTTGGGCGCTCCCGACGCGGGTACTCCACCCGAGGTTGTCTATATCAAAACCAGTGTCACCGACCCCGAGCAGGTGCAGGCGGCGGTCGACCTCGCTTTCACGAAGTTTGGCGGACTACATGGTGTCGTGAATTGTGCCGGCATTGGCAATGTGGTGAAGACGGTGTCGAAAAAGAAATTCGGCGCACTCGAGGCGGCGCGGCAGATCATTGAGGTCAACCTCATGGGTACATACAATGTCATCAGTATCGCCTCGACGCCGATGGCGAAACAAGAACCCAATGCGGATGGCGAGCGTGGTGTGTTTATTAATACCGCGTCTGTTGCGGCTTATGACGGTAAGGTCGGGCAGGCACCGTATTCGGCTTCGAAGGGCGGCGTCGCCAGCATGACGCTGCCTCTCGCGCGCGAGATGGCGCAGTATGGTTTTCGTGTGATGGCGATCGCGCCGGGTGCATTCGAAACGCCGATGGTTGCGCGCCTGCCCTCAAAGGCTTCTGAAGAACTGGTCGAGACGATTCCATTTCCGCACCGCATGGGGCGTCCGCCCGAATTTGCGCAGTTGGTGCAGCAGATTATCGAGAACACGTACCTGAACGGCGAGGTGATACGCCTCGACGCCGCGATCAGAATGACTTAAGGAAGTTCTGCAAAAGCCGAAATCCAGAGCGCGAATGTCCGCATTTGCGCGCATTCACTCGCGCGGCGCCGGCCGCGCATGACTTTTGCAGAACTTCCTTAAGGAAGATCGGAGTTCACGCAGCGCACGAAGCCGTAGAAGTAAGCGCGGTAGGGCCCGAAATAGACGCCGCTTTCTTTCATATTTTCGTTTTTTCTGCGCATCATCAACGCCAGGCCGGATTTTTTACCGTCTGGTTCGTTCTCCGATTCGCCGGTCCATAACATCGTGTTGTGGCTTTTTTCATAGACGGATTTCAGCTGGCCGAAACCGGCTAAACCCAGAAGACTGTCTGCGACTAATGTGTTGAATGTTTTGTCGAGCTCGCTGTCTTTGGGGTTGCCGAGTTTGGCCCGCAAGGTTTTGTCGCCGCCCGAATAAAGTATTGGGCCCGATTTGCCAAACTGTTCGAGCGTTTCGGCGGTATTCGGTAAACGCCATGCCGGAGGACAGGCTTTGGGGGCGTTTTCCCATTTATAGGCAAGGCCCGCGATCTTGTCGTTGGCGGCTTCGTCGTTGAAGTGTACCGCTTCTGGTAAAGGCGCCCGTGCGTTTTCTACCATCCACCAGGTTTTCCCGGATTTCGCGATCTTGTAGGTCAGGTTGTAACGTGCATCGGTCACTGTCGTCGCCGTTACGACAGAGGGTTTAGGTGCGGGTTTCAGTTGCAGCTTTTCGACGATATCCTGGCTGAACCAGCTTTGCAGTATTGCCTCGAGCGAGGGATCGTAACTCAGAAACCGCCATTGTTGTTTCGTCGACGCGTCCCAAACAGCGATGGTGATATCGGGGCCGGTCGAATAAAACGCGTTTTCTTTCGGCTCGAAGCGTACGGTGCGCATGGGATTGCCGCGTGCGATATTCTCCTGAATCGACTGCGCCTGCGCTTCGATGAGCTTTTCTTTGAAGGCGAGGCGCAGAATCGTTTCACGGCGTACGACGCAGAAGCGCGCGTCTTTGGTTTCGACGATATTGCCGAATTCGGCCACAGCATCGTTTTTGACGAAGCTTATTTTCAGGTTGGGGTCTGAAAAAGCCCTCTTCATCTCGGCGATCAGCGCATCGCGCCCCGCCATTTCGACGAGTTTAGGGTAGGTCGAGTCGATGATGCTATCAAAATCGAGTTTGTTATTCGCCTCAACCATCTTTGCGTAGGTTTGTTTGAGAGTATCTGCGGTTTGTGCAGAGGCAAACCCGGTGAGCAGCAAGAAAAAGAACGGCAGGCGTTGCATAATTTAGCAGGTAGCTCTGCCGTCCGTCGTGTCAACACATTGTGCGCTTGCGCGCACAAAGGTTTCAATATGCCTCTTTACGGCTTTTTCTTCTGCGTCGGTTCGACGGTTTCGGGTGCGAGCGGAGTCATTTTCTTCGCCGCGGCCTTACGCACCTTGCGGCGTTTACGCGCGCGCTTTGCCGGGGCCTTGACGATAATATCGTCACCGGCTTCACGCAGGTACTTCGCATTGACATAGCCCGTCTCGCCGTCGTATTTTACCTTATACCACTTGTTTTTCGATTTTTTCCCTTCGGATTCGTCGTCAAGGCGGTCGAGTATGACGACCTTCTGGCCATAAGGAATACTTTCGAGAATGCGGCCGCGAAGACCGGGGGCATTACGCAGATTCAACGAAGGTCTGACTGCAACCTCCATCTCTTCTTCTTTGGGTTCAGGCGCCGCACGTTTTTCAACAACGGGCTCGGGTATCACGACGGGCGGCGGCTCGGGAGGTTTCTCCTCGATTTTCGGCGTCGATTTGCAATGGAAAACGATAAGCGCGGCAATGATCGGAATCAGGGTTGTAACGATTCGGGTCATAGTATGGTTAAGTATCGGCTTATGGCGCCGCGGGCGTTACGTTAAAGATCGCGGCGTATTCGATTGTCTTGTTTTTCAGGTCGGGGTGGCGGTATTCATGCGCGATTTCGCAGACCGCGCCGAGCGAACTAAAATCATGCCTGCGTTTGATGTCGACACCCCTGAATTTGAACACAGACGGGTCGAGCCGGTAGTTCCAGTCGCAGTAAGAGTCGTTCGCAGGGTCGACGCCGTCGCAGCGTTTCGCCGCGTCGCCGCCGACCATAAGCTGTGAAAACCGCACGGGAATCTGCGATTCGGCGACAGCGCAGGCCCCGTCGGCGGCGACTTTCGCCGCTTCATTATTGTATGCCTGCGCACCGATAGTAACGACGACAAACCGCGTATCGTCGACCCAGCCTTCTGCGACGCCTATCTTCGTAATCTTCTCTCGAGGTGTACGGCAATAGCCGGTAAACAGAACGAAAAAAAACAGTAAGGGAAGTAAATATTTCATGCGCTAAGGCGGCAGACAGCGTGCACATTTACAGCGCGGCAATCAAAAAAAGTCACGAAATCCGACGGATTTCCCCTTTCCTTGCCACCATATCTTCAGGCATGCAGCAAACCCACGTGGGTCGCGGTAAAATCACCTTGCAGAATACGGCACCTCAACCCCTCTCGGCGGAGAAAAACCGCCTGTTTGAAAAATTCTACGCGGAGCATTATCCTATGGCGCATGGCTATCTTATGCGCGTGATACGTAATGCCGACGACGCCTACGACGTACTCATCCACAGCTTCGAACTCGCGCTCGCGCGTTTCGACGATTATCTCGCGAGCGCCAGCCCACGTTACTGGTTTTTCGGTATCGTCCGCAACAGCGCCTCGTATTTTCTGCGTAAGCGCGCAAAAGAGTACAATGATTCGTTGATTGTCGTAACCAGGCCCGGGATGCTGAGCTTGTCGAAGCACGCCACACCGACACCAGAGGATATCCTGCTGCGGGGTGAAGAAGAATCGCTTTTGAACCGAGTGCTCGAATCCCTGCCAGAAAAATACCGCGAGGTCGCGCTTTTGCGTTTTCAGGATTTCAGCTACAAAGAAATCGCGGCGGCGCTGGGGCTCACCGTCGAGGCGGTTGAAAGCCGCATGCGGCGCGCCATCATTCGACTCGAACCGATCTATGCCGCTTTTAAAGAAGGTAAATTATGAAAAACGCGGAAAGAAAAGCGCGCATCCGCGCTATGTTGCATGCCGAAGGGCTCGCAAGCGGCGAAACTAAATCGTCAGAAAAAGGCTGGAGTGATTTCAGAAAACAAATTCGCGAAGAGTTGCATGCAGAGAAACTACCACAGCTGGTCATTCGCCGTGACTACCATAGCCTTTTCAGGCGCTGGCAACTGGTACCGGTTTTTGCGCTCTTGCTGTTGGGAATCTTATTTTATTTCCGCAATGCAGGTATCACAAAAAACGCTGCACCCGCGATCGCAGAAAATCAGAATCCGGCAAAGAAGACCATCCGCAACATGAAAAAAGGCGATGTCTTTGCCGCAGAAAAACGCCGCATTCGTTTTAGCGGTGGTGAAGCCAAACTGACCGAAGATGAGGGCCGTTATCTTGTTGAAACCAGCGAGCTCAAGGCAGATTTTCGCCTCAAACAAAAAACCGATCTCAAAATTGAACATCCTCTCATTCGTGTCACTGTTACGGGAACCGAGTTTAGTGTCGACGCGAAAGCGACGGGGGGCAGTCTTAACCTCAGAGAAGGGAGTCTGCGTATCGATTTAAAGACCGAAACGCAGCAGTCCGTTGTGCTCACGGCACCCGCACGTTTCGAGTTCAGCGGAAAAGCGCACCGGGTTAAGAAAACAGAAACGCTGAAAGATAAAACTCTTTATCGTTATGAATTGAAGAGCGGCGAAGTTTTTTTCGCTCACCTGCTCGGTCGTTCGGATGCGACGCATACGATCGAGTTGTTGGGGGGTAAAACCGAAGTCGTGCCGGTAGCAGAGATTCTGCGTTTCGCACCGGTTGCAGAGCCCTGATCAGGCGGTGCGCAGGCGAATCTCGATAGTCGTCCCCGCAGCCGACTGCGCTACGGCAATCGTGCCGCGCATGCTTTCAATAATTTTTTTTGCCATATAGAGCCCGAGACCATAACCCGTTTTGGTTGTTCCGGGTGTGCGGTAGAACGGCAGAAAAATTTTCTCTTTTTCGGCTTCGGTTATGCCCGCCCCGGCATCGGCAATGCGGATAACTAATTGCCCGGTTTCTGTATAGAGTTCTGCGGTTACCGGCCGCGCCCCGTGTTTGAGAGCATTTTCGAAGAGGTTGCGCAATACAATTCTGAGCTTTTCGGCGCTCCCTTTCACCGTCGGCGCACTCTTGTTTTTCGTAAACGGAATTTTCTTTTCGCGGCAGATGCTCTGCAGGATTGCAGAAACATCGATGGTGTCTTCTGCAGAGCTTGTGGCGAGACGTTCGGTATCGAGTAAGGCTGCGATGATGGTCTGCATGCCTGCGATTTCAGCGCGCAGTGTTTTCGCACTTTTCTTATCTTTATTAAACTCGAGAGCGACCTTGAGCCGGGTCAGCGGCGAGCGCAGTTCATGGCTGACATCGGCGAGCAGCCGGTCGCGGTCGCGCAGCATGCTCTCGAGATTTGCGGTCATGCTGTTGAAGCTGCGCTTTAAGCCAGTCAGTTCATCGGTGCCTTTCGTGTCCAGGCGGTAATCGAGTCGACCCGATTCGATTGCCGCCATACCGGCACGCAGCTCACGCACGCCTTTGAGCAGACGGCGCGAGACCAGCCAGGCAAGAAAAAGTACGGCGACGACAATGGCGCCCATAGCGACACCATGAATACCCTCGATTTCTCCGCGCATACGCATCGAGAAGAGCAGGCGCCCCGAAGGTATTTTCACCGCCGCGAGCAGTTGTCCTTTACGGATGTGATTGACCTGCTTTTCTTCATAGCCCTGCGGAAACATTTTTGTCTGCCAGCCCGCGTTGGGTGCAGAGCTGTTTTCAAATTTTAATCCCATATTGAGGCGCGAGGCGATGTCTTCAGCGCGCCGCCGGTCAGGCGGGTCGCCCAGCTCGTTCGCCATGAGTTGCTGGTAATATTCAATGTGGCCGTGAAAATCGCCGCGGAATTGCGGTTGTGCGACGTGGCGCCAGTAGAGCCCCAGAAGCATCGAGATCAGAAACCCCGCACCGATCATGAGAATCAGAAATTTGCCGAAGAGGCCCGGTGCGATTCGTTTAGCGAGCGATAAAGGCATACCCTGTTCCCCTGACAGTCTTGATGAAGCGCGGTTTTTTGGCATCGTCGCCGAGTTTTTCGCGCAGGCGGTTTACAATGACATCCAGCGAGCGGTTCAGCGTCGCAAATTCTTCGCCGTGCATTGCCGCGATCAGATCGTCGCGTGTAAATACCTTGCCGGGAATACCCGCGAGTGTCGTCAGCAAAGTAAATTCATGCGCCGTGGTTTCGATATCTTTGCCGGCAACCAGAATACGGCGTTCTTCAGTGCGGATTTCCAGGTCACCCGCACGTAAGGTTTTCAGTTGCGGTGCGCTGCGGCGTAAAAGCGATGCGATACGTGCTGCGAGTTCGCGCGGTTCGAAGGGCTTCGCGAGATAATCGTCGGCGCCGTTCTCCAGACCCAGCACTTTATCGGCGACGTCGCCGCGTGCAGTCAGCATGAGTACCGGTACGGCACTGATCGCGCGTATATCTTTTAAAAGATCCAACCCCGATTTACCAGGTAACATAATGTCGAGTAAGATGACGTCGGGAACACCGCCTCGTAGTTTCGCGAGCCCCGCCTTCGCGTCGCGCGCGGGTATAATATCATATTTAAAATTGCGCAGATAGTCGGCCAGCAGCTTTGCCAGCTTGTCGTCGTCGTCGATGAGCAGAATTCGTCTCATGGTTAAGGCCCGCCATTTAAGGCGGGCCTATGGTTTTAGTCTTTGTTACAGGCTTTGACGCGATCTTCGATCAAGTCTGCAAGTTTCTTTCTCTGTTCGGGTTTCAGCAGCGCATGAAACTCCGCCATTTTGGCCGTCATAAATTTGCGGGTTTCGGCCCAGTCTTTCTCTTTGCTTTCAAAGAGCTTGTTCACTTTCTGGTCGTCGAATTTATCCGCTTTGAGCTGACTGACGAGCTCGAGCTGGACATCCTTACGCATGGTCTTCATACCGCCGAGCTTCGCTGCGAGCTCGGTTTTGATGGTTTCGAGCTTTGCCTTTTGCGCGTCGTCGAGATCGAGCTTACTGGCGAGTTTTTTACTCATATACGTCAGGTGCTTTTCGTTCAGCTGACCAAAACCGTGGCCGCAATGGCGGCGGCAGGCGCCGAGCGACATGGCGATGAGGCCTGCCCCGGCAATAAACATTAGTACTCTTCCTAAAATCATTTTTCCTCCAAGACCCGGCTGAGTGCGGTAGACCGAACTCCCGGATTCATTGAAGTCAATTTAGAGAAGCAATGTTAACAGAACCTTACAGTATTATTTTTTTCGTATTTTTTGACGGTTTGGGCGGCGGGCCCTCACCATAAAGGTATGAAGAAACCCCACCCCCTAACCCCCTCCCCATTACATGGAGAGGGGGAAAAGATTTGTAAAGCCCCCTCTCCACGTCAGTGGGGAGGGGTGGCCGTGGGCCGGGGTGGGGGGATATTAATGCTAATACTGACCTTTCCCCTCTTTGCCGACAAGGTGTTGCTCAAAAACGGCACCTTTAGTGAAGGCAAGATTGAGGTCGATAACCCCGATTATGTCATCATTTCAGGTAAAGACGATGCTCCGAAAAAAATCCGCCGTGCAGAAATCACTGAGGTAGTGTATGACTCCCGTGCCAAGGGCAGCCAGGCTGCTCCCGGTCGCCCCGCGCAGGGCACGCCGGGACTTACCCTGTTCGACCTGATCACGTTCCGCAATTTTACCGGCGCGCTGACTTTGGGCTGGCAGAACACTTCGCTCAGCGATCTCAATTCGACGCTCACGCCGCGCGGGTATCAAAGCGTGCCTGAGAATATTTTTACCCTCGGCGGCGTGGGGCAGGTGACCATTAGCCGTGTTGTGCTCGGGCTTGAAGGCACCTGGCTCTGGGGCTCGGGCCGCGAAGGGAATATCGGCGGCAATACGATTAAGAATTCGTTCTCGGCATTTCGCGGCGTCGGTATTCTCGGGTACCTGATTTATACGAGCGAGCGGCTCGACATTTTTCCGTTCATCGGCGGCGGTCTTGCGGGCTATAATCTTGTCATGACAAACACGGCTGGTGACAGCTTTGGTAACATCGTCGCAACAGGGCAACGCGGCGCAGTGTTGACGTCGATCTCGCTCCTCTTTACCACGGGTGCGCAGATGACTTACCGTCTGCCGTTTCACATCGCCGATAAAGGTGTTTTCGGCCTTGCGCTGGGCGTCAAAGCGGGTTATGATTTCGGGTTTGTGCAGTCGAATTGGGTGTCGGGCGGTATCAATGATCTCGCTCCGGTTACCGGTGGCCCGAAGACATTGCTGGCCGGGCCATATGCGCAAGTGATCATAGGAATATACTTTGATTTCTATTAAACCCCACCCCCTAACCCCCTCCCCATTACATGGAGAGGGAGAAAAAATTTGTAAAGGCCCCTCTCCACGTCAGCGGGGAGGGGTGGCCGTGGGCCGGGGTGGGGTATGGTTGCTGCTTGGAATAATTTTCTTTAACTTTCCGCTTTTCGCAGAAAACAAACCCTCTGGTCAATTCGAGCTTGGCGCGCGCACTTCGGCGAGTTTCTTTGGCGGCAATGCCAACACCAGCTATGGCACCGGTGGGCAGTTCCGTATTCGTATCCTCGAGTCGCTGAATACCGAGTGGTTTGCCGATTACATCACCGCCGACATTGCCTCGGCTGGTTTTCGGCAAGATGCGCATATTGGCTGGTCGGTGCTGTTTTATCCTTTGTCTAATCCCTATGCCAAAGGCGGATTTACCCCGTACCTGGCGGCGGGCCACTGCTTCGACTATACCCGCGTCGCGCGTTATAGCGATAACAGCGGCGAGTCTCGCTTCAGCTCCGCGGTGCAGGCGGGCATCGGCACGCACTATCATATCGACGACCGTTTCAATCTTTCTTTTGCCGCGCAATATATGCTGCATCTCGGAAGCGATCTGCATACGTCGGTGAGCAATGGTCAGCTTACAATTCAAAAAGCTGATCACGCCTTCGAAGGCCACCTGTTATTTACCTTCAGCCTGAACTACCGCGTGGGGAATTTATGGTAAGATATGTTGTAATTTTTCTCATCGGCGCGGCGCCGCTCATGGCCGAGGCGAAGCCGCCTACGGTGCGCGCGATGCTCACCTTCACTCCCGGTTATCTCACGGCAGCGAAGACGACAACATACGGCCTCGGTGGCGAGCTCGAGATTTATACTTCGGGCAAGGTTTCGATGCGCTCCGATGGCTATGCGCTTGTGGGTAAATCAGAGCAAGGCGGATTAAAACAGAATTTCCAGGGTTTTCTCGGCATTGTCTATAACTTCGATAAGCTCGCAGGAATGTCACCCTTCATGGGCTTTCAGCCGGGCTTTGGCCTCGCACAGATGGCTAGCCCGACGTATTCCGATTTTCGTTTGATGCCGGTGTTTTCTCCCTTTGTTGGGCTGCACTATTTTGCAGAGACATTGTTTCATTTCACCCTAACCTTTCGGTATGTCTACGGTGAATTGTTGTATCCAACGGTGGGGTCTGTAAGCATGAGTGAAATCCGCCTGAGCTTTGGGCTGGGTTTTCACATTTAGTTCGTGATCTAATCAGATGCGGACCGTGGAGAGAAACTCCGCAGCCCGCATGACCTTAGATAGAATTTTTCCTGTTTATTTTCCGCGTTCCGCTTTCGCAGCCTGACGCGCTGCGCGGGCCGCATCTTTCTCTGCCTTTGCGGCTTCACGCTCGGCGCGCGCTTTTTGACGTTCAGCGCGTGCTGCTTCTTTCTCTGCTCTGTGCGCCTGTTTCTCGGCCTTTTCTTTCTGGCGCGCTTCGTGCCGCGCTGCACGTTCTTCCGCTGTGGGTTTCGCTTCGGTGGCCGAAGCATCTTCGGCGAGAATTGCGGTCGCAGTCAGCGCCGCAAAAACTATTGCCCAAATCATCTTATCCATTTTCTTTTTCTCCCCGGGTTATGCACCCTTTACCGATAGTCGAAACAGAATAAAATTTGTGCCACATTTTTTGGTGGGCAACTTCTATTTATTCCAGTCGCGGTGCCGAAAGAAAACCAAAGGCATCGGTTTTCCATTTTCGGTCGTGGTATTCTTCAAGTCGAAACCGCCTTTTTGCCCGAAGGTGAAAGGATTTGCCCGCAGCGGATGTTCCGCCGGTTTGCCCTGAATACGGACTTTGTGGTATATGCCTTACATATCTGCTCTGCTTAGTCGGGCTTACCTTTGCCGGTATTGATGAGTTTTAATAGGCTGTTTTTGATGTAATGGCTCCAGCCGTCGCTGCAGGCTTCGAAACATTCGATCTCAGGCACCAGGCCGTGATGCGTGAACCGCAGCTGCGTCTTATTGCCGTTCTCCGAGATATCGAAGCTGATTTTGGTACCGTTCCATTCGCTCTGATCTTTCTTGAGGAAGGTGAGCGTGCTATCCTGCACCAGCCATACAACTTTTTTGTTCGGGATGACTTCGACGAGTTTCTGCTTCGAATAGTGTATGTTTTCATAACGAAACTCGAATACGTCGTTTTTCTTCGCAGAATCGCCGACGAGGTGAGCGGACCACCAGCCGCGCACATTGGTGACGGCCGTGAAAACCTCTTTCGGGCTTTTTTCTGTCGTCAAGACTATGGTGAGATCCTCAGATTTCGTAATCGCATTTTTTTTCATTTTTTCCCCCGGCAATTTATTAAGCTGTCCTTATAAAAGATTCGAGACCGGAGAGAATTCCTGCCCAGCCGTCGCGGTGCGCGTTGAATTCCATCTCGCCGGGAATCTGTTCGTGGATAATGGTGATCCGCGTGCCGTTATCTTCAGCCGCGAATTGTACCGTGACCAGAGTATCGCGGTCTTGTGTCATAAATGAGCGCCAGGTGAAGACGAGTTTCCTCGGTTCGTCGACGATCTTGTATTCGCCTTCGTGCGGCCTGAGTTGACCTTCGACAATCATGTCGATGCGAAACTTGCCGCCCGGTCGTGGGTCGAGCCTGACTTCGCCGAGATGAAGCCTGTCATCGGCAAGAAACCAGCGCGCAAAATCTCTACCGTTCAGCCAGGCACGAAACAGCCGCTCGGGCGAGGCATTAATCTTTTTTTCGACTTTTAATACTTCTACGCTCATGATTCTCCTCTTCTTCTAGGTAAGCCGCCAGCTGATCGAGCTTGTTCGTCCAGAATTTACGGTGGTATTCGATCCAGGTCGCGGCGGCATCAAGGGTTTCGTTCGCAAGTTCGATACGGAAGCTACGCTTGTCATGCGCAGAGCGCACCTTGCGCACGAGACCGGCAGTGCTTAAAACCTCGATGTGTTTAGCCACACCGGCAAATGACATGTTGTGCGGTTTTGCGAGCTCCGAAATGCTCAGGCTGTTCTGGCGCAGTTGCACAAGCATTTGCCGCCGCGAGTGATCGGCCAGGGCGGCAAACACCCGATCGAGATTTTGCTGTGATTGACTTAATTCAACCATTGAGTTGAGTATATGAAGTGCTCTCGCCCCGTCAAATATAAAACTACTTGGTTTAATAAAAAACACGGTTTTCCTGAGAAAATATCCCTAAGTCCGGGTATTTCCTTAATAAGAGGAACCATGAAACAAATTCATCCGCTTCGCAGCCTTAAGACTTCTATTTCCTTACCGAGTGTATCGTATCGCCGCTTGCAGGCGGCGCGGAAAATATTTGCCCGCCACCGTATTCGGTACTCTGAGCAGGAGATGTATCGCCGCTTGTTTAAGTTTTTTCTCAAAAACTGGCGTGGCCGCGGTCTGAAAACAAATGGCCTGAGGCGTTACAATGTCGAGGGTAAAGAGTATGAGATTCGTCCACTCTACATTAACCAAGTGCTTTATGCGGCTATTTGGCAGCGCGCATTGCATTCGGGTGAATCTGTTTCGCGCATGCTCGATTTGGCGATCCGTGTGTATTTACCGCGTCTTTTGGAGAGTTTGCTCGGGCAGGCGGATTTTTCATCACGTGTCAATGCAAAGTCTGCTTACTGGAGTGTTCGTTACAATCGGCGTAAACTCCAGTACGGAGATTTTTTCATTAACTATACTTGTCGAACTAAGAAAAATGCAATCGGACATTTGGATTACGCGCAAAAGACGGAAATTATATACAAGGAACACCTATCCGTAATGGAAATCTGGAATTTAATGCTCACTGCCGCCTAAAATACACCAGAAATCGGGGTTTACACTTTGGGCGGGTGCCTTGCTTCACCCATGCCGTGAGTAGCATTCTTTCGTTTCGCCCCGATTTGCAAGGGCTGCGCGCCATCGCCGTAATTGCGGTTCTTATATTCCATGTTTGGCCCAAAATCTTCAAGGGAGGTTTCGTCGGGGTTGATGTATTTTTTGTGATCTCCGGGTATCTTATCACCAGCCTTATCGTTGGCGAAATTGAGAAAGAAGGTCGGCTTGATCTCATGCGCTTTTGGGCCAGACGCATGCTGCGCCTCTTGCCCGCTGCAAGCCTAGTGCTTATTGCGGCGCTGGCCGGTACGTTATTCTTTCTGCCACGCACCGAATGGTTGAACACTGCAGGCCATGTACTGGCTTCTGCGCTTTATGCTGAGAACTGGGCATTAGTTGCACAGGCGGTAGACTATTGGGCGCAAGCTGTTGCTCCCTCGCCGGTGCAGCACTACTGGTCACTTTCGATCGAAGAGCAGTTCTATTTCGTCTGGCCACCGCTTCTTGCTCTTGTCGGCTTTCTCGGCCGAGTCAGCCGAGGTTCGGTACGCATCTATGCAGGCATTCTGATTCTGGGAATATTCGGATGTTCTCTGTATTTCTCTCTATTTCCGAAACCCTGGCTAGGTACCGATTATTTCACAACCGCAACACGCGCCTGGGAACTGGCTCTCGGGGCCCTCATTGCAGTTGCGGCGACGAAAATAAATGTCGCTCCGGCTGCCCGCGCTGTGATGGGGTGGTTTGGGCTTGCGGCGGTTGTGGCGATTATCAACGAAAAGATGCGTTTCCCCGGGTGGATTGCCCTCGTACCGACTGTCGGCACGGCCTTGCTGCTGATCAGCGGCGATGTGCCATTCTCGCCGTACCGACTGCTTGCTCTAAAGCCGCTGCAATATATCGGCGACATCTCTTACTCTCTCTACCTCTGGCACTGGCCACTCATTGTATTCTTTAAACCTTTTGGTGAAGACTTCAGACACAAGTACGATCCGGCAATCATACTTGCGGCGACATTGATTTTAGCAATAATCAGCAAATATCTTGTCGAAGATCCTTTCCGGCATGGTCGGTTCAGTTTCCGCAGCCCCGATCTCACACGCGGTAAATTTCTGCGCGGAGCTTATTTCACAGCGCTCGCACTGATTGCCGTGAGTGCGGTTTCTTCCCTGACGTTGAAATTACTTGAAGAACGTAGCCAGCGGATACTCGAAGAAGAAAATGAAAAAAGCTATGGCAAAGATCCGCGCTATCCCGGGGCCGCAGCGCTCGATAAAATAAATCCCATGCCCGTACCCGAAGGCGTGCCGCTCAAACCCAACCTGCGCATTGCCGAACGCGACACAAAGTACCGTTTTTTTGAGTGTATGAACCTGGGTAAACGCTGCGAGCTCGGTGACCCCAACGGCACGGTTACCGTCGCGCTGTTGGGTGATTCGCATGCGATGTCGTATGGTCCGGCATTGGATATTATTGCGAAGCGCCAGAAATGGAAATTGCTGATGATGGTAAAGGTCGCCTGCACCATAGGGGATTTCCCGCTGTGGTCTGCCGAGTTCGGTTACCGTGCGGATTGCGACCGTTTTCGCGATCGCTTTCATAAATGGATGGAAGAACGAAAGCCCGACTATATCATTTCCACAGGCGGCCGCTCCGGCGTCTATGGTGGCCAGCCGAGCAATGAAAAGCAGATAGAAGGTTACCGTGCGACCATCAACAGATTTCTCGCTCATGGTTCGCGCGTCATCGTAATGCATGATAACCCGGTGATGCTCAACAGCGTACGCGGCGGCTGGATAGAGATTCCTAAGTGCCTGATGTGGAACGGGGAGAAGTCGCCACACTGCTGGAAATCCCGATACATCACACTCGATGGCCAAACCGATAACCTGATCACAGCCGCCGCCGGCATGCCCGGCGTCGCGGCGATCAACCTGACAGATTATATGTGCACCAAAGACCAATGCCCCCCGATTATCGGCAATGTCGTCGTTTACCGCGACGCCCACCATTTGACCGAAACTTTTGTCACAACCCTGGTGCCATACCTGGAGAAAGAACTTTTGAGGGTGATGAAGACCCTCGCCAGAGAAAAAAAACAATAATTTAGCAACACCTGCGTCCTTATTTGTATATGGATGCAGAGGCATTGCCCCTGATGCGGTTCGAAGAAACGGTCACGAACGAAAAGAAAGGACTCATTTCCTTTGTTAAAAACCGCGTTAACTCAGAAGAAGACGCAGAAGACATAGTACAAGATATCTTCTCGCGACTCCTTGAAGGTAATCTCATCGAGAGTATTGAAGATATGACCGCGTGGCTCTACCGCGCAGCACGCAACAAAATAGTGGATTTCTACCGGCGGCGGCGCCATTCTGCGAGCCTGGACAGCAACGAAGCAGTGCAATTGACAGCAACAAAGGGCAATGCCGCTTTCTGGGAGAAATTCGAACAGGCATTGTCTGAGCTACCCGCCGAGCAAAGACGGGTATTCGAACTCAATGAATTGTCCGGCAAAACATTCCGTGAAATTGCCGACGAAACCGGCGAAAGTATCAATACACTGCTTTCCCGCAAAAGGTATGCGGTGATGTACCTGCGCGCCCGATTGAACGATCTATTTGAAGAGATGAACGAACAGTGAGGTAAATATGTACAAGGCTAAAAAAGTGTTGAAATTCCTGGTTTTTGCGCCCATCTTTATCGCCGCATTCGGCGGAGTGACGATGCTACTCTGGAATAAGCTCGTCCCGGAGCTTTTTCACGGACCCTACATCAATTTCTGGCAGGCATGTGGGCTGATTATCCTGTCCCACATTCTATTCCGTGGCGGCGGCTTCCATAAGCATGGCCATGGCTGGAATCCGCAGATGTGGCGGCACAAGATGGAAAAAAAGATGCAGGGTATGACACCCGAAGAGCGCGAGAAGTTCATGGAGAAATGGGGCTCGTGGGGCGCTTGGGGTTGCGGTCATCACCACCATGAGAAGCATGGAGCTGCACAACCGCCTGCCTGAGCAGGTTTTTGGCCTGGAAAACCCGCTGGGGTTTTCCAGGCTTCCTGAACTAATTCCTGTTTACAGTTTTTAGGCGTCCGGCTGACTGCCCGGCGACGCATGATACAGCACGTTGATACGCGTATTTTTCATGAAGGCGAAATCATCTTCGCTGAAGGCGATATGTCAGATTACGCCTATATCATTGAAGACGGCGAGGTCGAAATATTCACCCGCATCGGCGAAGATCGTAAAGTTCTAAACATACTTGTTCCCGGTAACCTCTTCGGCGAACTCGCGCTGGTCGACAGGCAGCCGCGTACCGCTTCGGCGCTTGCGACGAAGCGTACATTACTGACTCTCGTGACGCAACAGCAGGTCGACGAACGCCTCAGCGACTCCGATCCGATTCTGCGCATGCTGCTCTATGTTGTGATGAAACACTTCAGGCAAGAAGTAAACCGGGCCCGAGCGCAGTATTCCACGTTTACCCGCAGAGATATCGCACCCGATGCCGAAGCCTTCAACCAAATGCGCATCGTCGAGGCCGTTGCGATGGCGCGACTCGAGGCTGAGCTGCGCACTGCGCTCAAAGAAGGCCATTTCAGACTGTACTACCAACCATTAGCAGATATTGCAACCGGGGCTGTTCTGGGCCTCGAAGCGCTGATCCGCTGGGAAAATCCCAAGCGCGGGCTATTATCACCTTATGAGTTCATCGAAATTGCCGAAGCCACAAACCTGATTCTGCCGATCGGTAAATGGGTTGTTGCCGAGGGCCTTTCGGCATTTAAAAGCATTCAGGATAAAATCAAAACCGAACTCTCGATCAGTTTTAATATCGCGCGCCGGCAGATGGAGCAGGCGGACTTTTTACCGTCGTTGGCAGAAAATGCGAAAGCCCAGAGCATTCATCCCCGTCAGGTGCATCTCGAAATTCTCGAGCGAAACCTTTTTTTACGCAGCAAAATGGAAGAGTGGATTAACGAATGCGCTAAACACGGCTTTCCGGTTTTACTCGACGATTTCGGTACAGGCTACTCGAGTCTCTTGTATTTGCAACAGTTTCAATCCGCCTCGCTGAAAATCGACCGCTCGTTTATCTCAGGCTTGCCGCAGAACAAACAAAGCCGCAACATCTGTAAAGCGATCATCGATCTCGCGAATGCAATGAATATCGGCGTAATCGCAGAGGGCATCGAAACCCGGGAGCAAGCGCAGATGCTCATCGAACTCGGTTGCAAGCACGGTCAAGGCTACCTCTATTCGAAACCTGTGCCCGCATCAGACCTGATGGATCTGCTGCTTAAAAAAGCCGGCTGATCACCAGGGAATTTCTTTCTTGTCCCGCAGAAATTTCCCGTTGGGAATGTTATCCGCAGTCGCGAGCCAGACAACAGTTTCGGCGCCCTGATCGACTTCGCGTGTTGCACGCTCGCCACCCATATCAGTCTTCACCCAGCCGGGGCACACCGAGTTGACGCGAATTTTTTCTGCCGCGAGGTCGTTGGCAAAAATGCGCGTAACCGCGTTCAGGGCTGTTTTGGAGATGCGATATCCCGGGTAGCCACCGTTCATTTCGCTGAGCCCACCCATTCCGCTTGAGATGTTGATAATACGTGCATCACCCGATTTTTTCAGAAAGGGCAGAAGTTTTTCGATCAGCCGGTAAGGGCCGAGCACATTTGTGTCGAAGGTGTCACGGATAATCTCGATATCTGCCTTTGCGCTGTCGCTGCCGTCGAGAAAAACACCGGCGTTATTGACAAGCACGTCGAGTTTGCCGTAGCGATCGGCAATAAACCGCACCAGGTGGGCGACGGAATTATCGTCGCGCACGTCGACAGGGCAGGCATCGGTGATAATACCTTCGGCAGCCAGGTCGTCCTGCGCCTGGCGCACACGTTCGGCGTTACGGCCGGTTAATATTGTCTTATGCCCCTGCCGGGCCAGTTGGCGTATCGTTTCGCGCCCGATACCGCGATTTGCGCCGGTGACGAGAATTACCTTCATATTATGGAGAATAATAATTTTGCCGGCGCGCGGCGAAGTAAATTATGCGTGCGTGTAGACGCCGCTGATAAAGGGTAATCCGAATTCAAAGTCAGATTTCTCTTCTGCGGCAAAGCCTGCTTTCGTTATCGTTGCATGCGTATCGCGGTTGAGTTGGCAGCCATCAGCGAGGTGCCTCCACATGGGATTAAGCAGATTCTGTGCTATGGCGCCGAATTCAGTTTTCGCACGCACATGCTCGAGCGCAATCAATCGCCCCGAGGGTTTTAACAATCGCTTCAGGCGCGCGAGTGTCGCTGCGGGGTCAGAAACCGTGCAAAGAACCAGCGTGCAGACGACCGCGTCGAGGCTTGCGTCGCTGACAGCTGCGTCGAAACGCGCGTCGCCGAGCAACCAGGGCACGACTCGAATGCGTGCTTTAATGTCGCCCCTTGCTAAACGGTCTTCAGCCTGGGTGCGCATCGCGTCTGAAGGTTCGAGAGCGAGTACATGCGCGCCTTCGCGGTAGAACCCGAAATTGACGCCGGTGCCGCAACCCAGTTCGAGAATTTTTCCCTTTAGGGGTGAAAGTAAATGTGCGCGTCGCGCCGCGAGAGCGTTCTTTTCGACGAGGCCCATGACCGGGTCGTACGCGGCGCTGAAGATTTTGTTGTACCAACCGTTATGGTTTTCTTCGGCCACGCGGCAGAGTTGCTTTGCGCATCGCCGGGAAAAACTGATTTACGCGGGAGTCTTTGCTGTTTCTTTAACGGTATGAGAACTCCCGTGTTTTTTTTGGCACTCTTTACCACCCTAGCGGCATACGAACACCCTGCGCAGCAGATTACGCTCGGTATACCCGACGAGGTTACCATGCCTCGGGGTCGCTCGGGAGAATTTTATCTCAGTCTTGAAGTTCCCAAAAAGCATCATATCTATCTGAAGCATGCGAATAAGAACGGTCATGCTATTCTAACGACGGTCACTGTTCCCGCGGAGAGTGGGTTTCAGCTCATAGAAACCAAGAGGCCCGCGGGGGTGAAAAGCGGCGACGAGTTTGTCTTGCGCGGCAAAGGCATGTTTCTCTTCGAACTTTCAGAACTCGCGATGCATAATGACGGCGCCGACGTTTCGGTGCCGGTGCGCATTCGTGTGCAGATTTGCGGCGAGGGTGAATCCTCGATTTGTTACATGCCGACGACGCTGGAGAAAAATATTCGCGTACGCGTTGCGGGGCCTCAGGTGCGCACACGCGATTTGCCCGATGCGACGTTACCCTGGGTCGATAATTACGCAGCGGCGATAGACGCCGCAAAACTGAAGAATCAGAATGTGTTTGCGCTGATCTCTGACCCCAGCTATTGCGGGGCATGCGTGCATCTCGAAAAAAAACTGATTCCCGATGCGGCACTCAACAATATGCTCAAGAACCGTTTCGTAACCTACCGTGTTCCTGAAAAAGAGTATTACAAGGCAAATATCAGCGGCAGTTTCGGCATTCCGTATTATTTTATTATTTCCCCCGAGGGCAAAAATCTGCAGAAATGGATGGGGGCGCCGCAGATCGCTTCGCAATTGGTTGCAAGACTCGAGCCCTATGCCAAAGAACAGACGGCACCGCAGCCTCCCAGTGTGCCTACCGACGCGATCCCCCTGGCTTCATGTAAAGTGCCCCTCAAACAGAGCTTTGCCTACCAGGCGACCCAAAAGGGGGATTTCCAAAGTTCCGGAAATATGCGGTTTGTACTGAATCAATCTTCACCCGGCACATACACGGTGCTGACTCTTGACCGCACGGGTGAGATCGAGGGTTCGTATAATGGCCGCCTCGCGGCAGGTAAACTGGTCGTTGAACGTTATCTCGGCGGCCGCGACCTGCAATTCGAGTGCTCTCCCTATGGCATCACGGGTAAGGTGCCCGAACAGAGCCTGAGCCTCAGCATCGAGTTACGATGAAGCTGCGGGCTGGTTTATGATCCGCCGCATGGAAATCGCCACCGATCTTCCGAGCGTGGCAGAGCTGATCTACGATACCGATAAATACCTGTTTCCGTTTCTTTTCGGCGCGCGCGAAAAGGCGTTGCCGATATTGCAGGCACTCGTGCGTCTCGACGGCAATTCGTTTTCGCACCGCCATATCTGGTGTGATGTCGAGGCAGACCAGGTGCGCGGTATTCTCATCGGTTACGATCACCGCACGATCGACGAGCGCGCCGAGACCGCCGACTTTCGCGCCGTGCTTCCGCTTTGGGATCAATTCACTCTCTTCTTTAAATACCTGATCTTAAAACCGTTTATGGACAAAAGTGATGTCACGGGCCTTTATATCCAGAATGTCTGTGTCGCTGCCGAGGCCAGGGGCCGGGGTATCGGCACGGGGTTAATCCGCCATTTTTGCGGATTGCACCCGCGCGATTGTTTTCTCGATGTCGAGCTCGGCAACCGGCAGGCGCTCGCGCTGTATGAACGGCTGGGATTTCAGATTATGGCCGAAAAAACGGTGTTTTTGCCCGGTTTGGGCAGCTACCGGATGGTGAGGCGCCATGCCACATAGTTAATAACAGAGTTATTAACTATGTCGGGGCGGACATAGACTGTAATGTCAGAATGGCTTGACGGCACGTCTGTTTTTGACGCAGTGCATCATGCTGCGGTATAAAGCGGATATATTATCAGTCTTTTACATGATTATCACGACGGCACTGCTGATCGTGAACTGGAACCTGCCCGAGTTCAATGTCTGGCTGTTCTCGGCTTCGATTCTGATGGCGACGAGCTGCTTCGCCATGGCGCATAACCACAACCACGTGCCGATGTGGCGTGTGGATTTTCTGAATAAACTCACCGACTACTGGCTGACGCTGTTCTACGGCTTTCCGGTCTATGCGTGGATTCCCACACACAACATGAATCACCACCAGCTCAACAACCGCGAGGGGGATTACACCATTACCTGGCGCCTCTCCGAAAAAAACAACCTGCTGACGATGATTACGTTTCCGATTATCAGTGCAATTTACCAGCAGAAACCGACAGAAAACTTTTTAAAGCACTACTGGCGCACCAATAAGCCCCGGTTTTTCTATTATATTTCGCAGTACGTTGTTTGGGTATTGTGGATCGCCGGTGCCTTTTACCTGAATGCCTGGAAGGCGTGGCTCTATGTCGGCATTCCGATGCTTGTCGCGACACAGTTCGTTCTGATCATTAACTATATTCAGCATGTGCACACCGACGAAGAATCGCAATACAACCATTCGCGTAACTTTACCGGTATTTACAGTAAATTTCTGCTGAATAATGGCCTGCATACGGCACACCACGACCAAATGGGTCTGCACTGGAGCCAACTACCCGCAGCGCACGAGAAAATTAAGCACCTGATCGACCCTTCGCTCAACCAGCGTTCGCTCGGTTGGTATGTAATCCGTACCTATCTTTTAGCGCCGCTTATACCTGCATTTCGCAGCAAGTCGATGCGTCTCGAACGTATGGCGCTTGCAGGCGGCGGTACTCTCGAAGAACACTTCGATGCGAACAACCATATGACTTCGGCGTCGGCGGTGCCGAAAGCCGCAAAAAAAGCCCCAAAGGCCAAAAAGGCAAAAGGAAAGAAAGCAGCTTAACCGCGGTCTATCCCTTCCTCTCCCGCAGCCGGGGGAGGAGCGCA
>JAFLED010000279.1 GCA_017302045.1 Spirochaetota bacterium | reverse complement strand
TAACCCGGTGTCGCCCTTTGAAAACCTGTACCTGACGGGCGCGGATGTCTCTTCGCCCGGCGTCGCTGGCGCGATGATGGGTGCGGTGGCGACCCTCTCTCAGCTCAAGAATGGTTTTAAGCTGCTCGACCTCATGCGCCTGCAGGTCAAATAGGAACAAAAACGCAGGAAATCCGCCTGTTTACGCCTGAAAACACTTGACGTAGCCGTCGCCGACAAAGCACGGGTGACATAATGCCCATTGATCCCAAGAAGTACGATGAGACCGATGAGCAGCTTCTTTGGGAAGACTATAAAAAGACCAAAGAACCCAAACTCCGCGAATATTTTATAAAAAAATATGCCCCGCTGGTCAAATACGTCGCGGGCAAGGTGGCGGTGGGCATGCCGCATAACGTCGAATTTGACGATCTCGTCAGTTACGGTACTTTCGGTCTGCTCGATGCCATAGAAAAATACGATCCCTCAAAAGAGGTGAAGTTCAAGACCTATGCGATGACTCGGGTGCGCGGCGGTATTTTCGACGAGCTGAGAAACGTCGACTGGATACCCCGTTCGATCAGGCAAAAAGCAAAACAGGTCGAGAAGATTATTCTCGAGCTTGAGAACCGCATGGGCCGCACAGCCGAAGACGAAGAAATTGCGCAAGAGCTCGATATCGATATCGACGAGTTCCACGAACTCATGTCAAAGATTTCAGGCACCTCGCTAATTTCACTCAACGATGTCTGGCATGGCAACGACGAGAACGAAGAAATGGTTTTTGTCGATACGCTCGAATCGCCTGAGGCACTCAACCCCGACACCATCGTCGAACGCGAAGAGATCAAAAACATGATCGTCGAGTGCATCAAAAAACTGCCCGACCGCGAGAAAAAAGTCGTCGTGCTTTATTATTACGAAGACCTGACACTCAAAGAAATCGGCGAGGTGCTCGAAGTCACCGAATCGCGCGTGTCGCAGCTGCACACGAAAGCGATCATGCGCCTCAGAGGCCGGCTTTCGCAGATGAAAAGCCTGATGTAATAGCGGTCACTTCGACTACGCTCAGCGAGCGATCGTTGAGCGCAGTCGAAACGATCGCAGACCATGCAGCACCCCTCTAAACTCATTAAAGAACTGGGGATTGCCCCGCTTAAAAAACTCGGTCAGAATTTCCAGATAGACACACATGTCGTCGAGAACGCTGCGGGAATTATTCCCGCTGATACAAAAATTCTCGAGATCGGCCCCGGCCTGGGCGCCTGGACCGAAGTCTTTTTGGCGCGCGGGCATGCGATGGTGCTCGCCGAAAAGGATCGCACACTGGCAGCACGGCTGCGCACGCTGCACCGGGAAAATAACCAGGTGACAATTCTCGAGGGTGATTTTCTGGAACAGGATATACTAAAGCCCCCCATTTCCGAGTGCAGTGCGGCTGTGGGTAACCTGCCCTTCTATGTCACGTCAGAACTCTTGCTGCGCCTGATCGTCGACTGTCCCTTTATCACGCATGGTCTCTTCGGCATTCAGCTCGAAGTAGCCGAGCGCATTGTCTCGGGCAAAGGCTCGTCGCTTGCCATTGCGCTGGGGGCGCATGGCAAACTGCAGAATGCGGGTCGCATTGCCCGCACCAGTTTTTACCCGGTGCCCGCAGTCGACGCGGCGATCATTTCTTTTATGCGTCTGCCCGCGCCGCCCCGGCCGCATCTTCGGCTGTTACTTAAAGCGGCGTTCTGGGGCAAAAGAAAGGCGCTGGGTACCGCGCTGAGAAAGAATCCTTTCTGGGAGAAAGACCCTGTCGCACAGAACTGGCCCGCCCGGCTCGAAAGCCTGACCGCGGGGCAGAGGGAAATCCTGCTGCGGCGCGCCGACGATCTCTCGATAGGAGATTTTACGGGGCTCTATGACGCGCTTATGTCTTGACATGCGTGCCGTGAGATTGGTCTTTACGGAAATCTGATGCAGACTATTGCAGAGCGTGGCGGCGCGAATCAACAAGTACCTCCCGGACAGACCGTCGCCGCCAAGGGCCAGGTGGTCAAATCTCTCGTTATTTTACAGAAGGGTCAGGTTTCGGTCAACGGCGTCGAAACGGGCCCAATGGGGCAACCCATTCTGCGGCCGCTCTATAACGTCAATGCGCCGGCGGTTATCGCGGGTGCTTCGCTCTTTGCGCAGGCGCGCAACGGCTACCATATCGTTACTTCGGCCGCGTCTGAAATCAGTGTTTATCCGAGTAACAAAGAATACCTGCTGAAGCTCATCGCGGCCAAACCCAACATCGGGGTGCTGGCGCTGAAATCGGTCTATAAAGATCTGACCGATCTCGAGGCTAAACAAGAACAGGCAGAGAACACCTGGCAGCAGCTCGACAGTTTTGAACTGGGTTTCTCGATTGCGCTCAGCGTTCTTCTGCCCGAAAAATTCAGCGGCGAAGAAAAGGCCACGGGTTTTGCGGATCCGCTTTTACCCGTTGCCCGCGTACAGGTACACGACTTTGTTGAGCGCGGCGGCAATATCGTCAAACCGCTGAATATTAACTTTCTGCGTTCGGCAAAAAACCAGATCGAAACCGTTGCCGAAAAGAAAAGCGATTCGAATTCGGTGGCCCTGCTCCGCCGTCTGGTGTCGCTGCCACAAGACGCGCTCGGTATCATCGCGGTGCGCGATCCGCAGCTATTACATACCACCGCCGAAGCCGTCGCCGAACTCATCGCAACGCGAGGCGCCGAAATCGACAAGTTGCTTGCGAACATGCAGAGCTTTTTGCAGCGCATGCTTGTCGGCGATTACGCGTGGATATCTAAATTCGCGCTGCAGGCCGAGCTCATGGAATCGAATTCGAATACCGCGAGCCGTGAAGATATTATCGCCGCCTGCGGTTTTTTTGCAGAGGGATTCACCGCGCTGCGCGACAAGCTTTTGACCTTCGCCGAAATTGCGTATCCACCCTACCAGCAGGTATCGCTGCAAAAAATACAGAAAACCACCGCGCAGAAAGAACCCGTAAAAGCGGCTCCCTCAACAGAAGCGCAGACGACGCAGGTCTCCGGCGATCTTTCGGAGTTTCAAAACTCGGTCGATAAAATTCTCGCGTGGAGCGAAACCCCAGCGGATAAGACGACGCAGTTCAAAAAAGACTGGGATACTCTCAAAAAATTCAAGAACCCGCTCGACGGTTCAGACGACGATGTGCGCAAATTACGCCGCCGCGTCAGCCTGCAATACTGGGAAATTTTCGAGCGTGGCATGCTGAAATACCTGAGAAAACGCAGCGACCTGCCCCGTTATATGCGACTGTTTTTCGATTACGGTTTTATGGATGAAACCCAGCTCGACGCCGAACATCTCTCGACGCTGATGAATGCGAGCTACGGTAAAGGCGACCCATGGCTGCCGATATATACCGTGACCGAATGGCTTGCGGCGATTTATGACCGTAAGGTCGCGACGAGTGTCAGCGAAATGGGTCTGACATTTTTCGAAACGCTGCGTCAGGATCCCGCAAACCGCGACAAAAAATGGCGACGCGAAAGCGATTTACCCCCCGAAATCAATTCTCCCGAAGCGCGCGTCAAATTTGAAATCAAAGAAATGCTGCAGATGAACTGCCGTCTGTGTTCGGGTAATATCTCGAGTCACCTCAATATTCTCACACGGCACCAGATCACACAGCAACTTTCAAAAGTACTGATCACGAAAGATACCGTCGTCGCCGAAGTGCGAAAAATCGTCGGTACCGACTTCGGCGCATTTCACCGCGAAGTGCTCTATACCAACGAGGCAATGAATATCCAGCGCGAATTCATTCAGGTGCAGATCACACCTAACATTGTGCTCGTACCCTCGATCGGTACGGTCATTCAGTTCTGGCAAGACCGCGAAGGTAACGACCGTATGTCGCGCGGCCGTCTCATCGCGCCGATCATGGTGACAGCCGACCTGCACATGATGCTGCTCAAAGCGATCGGCACTTACCGCTGGGAAATGTGTAAAACCACGATGGGCCCCGACTGGAACAATATTTCGGTCTCGTCGCTCACGGCCGACTACACCGATTACGTACAGTTTTATTATAAGAGCAAAGAACTCTCCGAAGAGATCAAAGAAAAACTCGGCGAAGATTTCAAACGTTTCCGCGACGACCGCGCGCGTTTCGTCAACGACTACTCCATTTATATGCGCTTTGAATCAGACGGTTCGCAGCGAATGAACCGCGTATCGCGCAAGATCTTCACGAAGCATGTGCCGTTTTCGAAAGAGATACGCGAGCGGTTGCTGAAGCTGCCGAGCTATACCGACGTCGTGCAGAAGTCGATCAACATCCGCAAGAAAAAGGCAAACGAACTCACGCCGCGGTACACGAAATACGAGCGCGAAAACAAATCACTCCCGAAAGAACTTTCTGAAACGCGTAAGTTCTACAACATGGAATACTGACAAACACAATTTGTCCAAGCTATCAAAATCTTGTCCAAGGTTTTGAGCGATTTTTACTTTAAAGGGTGTCTCGCATGGCAGAGTTAACCAAATGGTTAATTCTAGACTATTTGCAATCGTGGGATTGCTTTTTTGCGTTTCGGCGCCGCTGGTTGCAGCGCCGCTGACCATCTCGGGCAAAGTCTTCAATGAAGCCAATGGCGAGCCGATCGAATTCGGTACCGTGGTGATACCCGAGGCTAAATTCAAAAGCCGCGTCAACGCCGACGGCAGTTATGCGGCTGCCGTACCCAATGCGGGCGAATACACCGTCATCATTACCTCTCCGGGACTCAGCAACCTGACGCAGAAAATACGGA
>JAFLED010000278.1 GCA_017302045.1 Spirochaetota bacterium | reverse complement strand
AGCATGGTTCTAAGCCAGGCAGACTGCAGCGAATCAATGTTAAGCATCATGCGCTATAAGAGGCCATTTTCTCTATTTTATATGCAAAAAAATCTGTAGCCAGCTTCTTGGAGCATCATGTATGGTTCTAGGCCGCCGAACGGGACTCTGGTACGGTCGCATCAGATAGCTAACAAAACTCGCTCAGCACATACTTAACAAATCATTCATTTGTCCATTTCAGGCATCGGGGGTATCCGATGCCATGGAAGGAGACTAATGTGTATGAAGAGCGGATGAAGTTTATTGTCGCCTGGAGGCAGGGCGGTTGGTCGATGACAGACCTTTGTCGGGAATTTGGGATCAGCCGAATTACGGGATACAAATACCTAGAACGGTACGAATCCGAGGGCCTGGATGGTCTCAAGGATAAGTCTCGGGCTCGTAAACGGCAACCTAAAGCCATTCGACCGAAGATGGCTGAAATGATTGTCAGGGCACGGGAAAGCCACCCGACATGGGGAGCCAGAAAGCTTCTGGCCTTGATAAAGAGGCGTTATGCTGGGGTTTTAGATTGGCCGCATCCAAGCACAGTCGGGCGAATTCTTAGCCGGAAGGGCTTAACTCAAAAGCAGAAACGGCAGCGAAAAGCCGTGCCTATTAATCCGCTGTCGCACGTTGTCGCGCCTAATGACGTGTGGTGCGCTGATTTCAAAGGGCATTTCACCGTCGGTAATGGGCTTCGCTGCGATCCGCTTACCATAACGGATGCACACAGCCGCTTTCTGCTGGAATGCCGGATTGTTCCCAAAACCAATACAGAGAGCACTCAGGCCATATTTACAGAGGTTTTCCGCGAGTTTGGGCTACCTTATGCGATTCGGACAGACAACGGCGCTCCCTTTGCCTCAACCAGCCTTGCGGGGCTTAGCCGACTATCGGTATGGTGGCTCAAGCTTGGTATTCATCTCGAACGGATAGAGCCGGGTAAACCGCAGCAGAATGGGCGTCACGAGCGCATGCATAAGACGCTCAAACAATCGACGGCTTTGCCGCCCAAATCTTCGCTCGATGCCCAGCAGCGGGCCTTTGACCTGTTTATGGAGGAATACAACTACGAACGCCCTCATGAAGCCTTGCGTGACAAACTGCCGTCAGAGTTGTACGAACGATCGCCGCGCGAGTATCCCGAGCGGCTACCGGAGATTGCATATCCTACAAACATGGAAATCTGCCGGGTCAATGACGCAGGCAATATCGGCTACAGTGGTTTTCGGGTATTTCTATCCGGCGCATTGGCTGGCGAGCTCGTCGGCCTGGAAGAGATATCGGAAAGGCATGCTCGGATTCACTTTGCTTCTGTGGCTCTGGGGATAATCGACATGTTCACGGGTAAAGTGTTGCAGTATAGAAACCCGATGCCGATAAAGCCATTATAAGATTTGGACAACGGAATTTGTAAAGGATGTGCTGAGTCTAAAGTGTAAACTATGTGCGAGTCCGCTCACTCTACCGCTATTTGTGATGTGACATAAGATACCTTATGGGAAGTTGTTCTTCTGGGACAAGCCGGCCCCCAAATACTGCCCTGCGGCTCTTATTCCCGCGGGCCTTTGTCCCTAAATGCTGTCGGCGACATGCCAGTCAGCTTGCGGAATGCAAGGTTGAAGGTCGTATAGTTATTGAAACCAAGCTGAAAGCCGATGGCGGTCGCCGATACCCCGGGCGTCGCGTGTAAGCGGCGCTTTGCCTCGGCAATCCGGTATTCGTTCAGAAATGCGGCAAAACCTTTGCCGAGATGCTCATTGAGAAATTGCGAGAGCTGGTGCGGGCTGACCGCCAGCTGCGCCGCGGTTTTCGCCAGGTTGAGATCCGGATCGAGATAGATGCGGTCGTTTTCGAACAAGGTGCGAATACGCGAGGTCAGGTCTGCGACGTCGATATTTGGCGGCAGCGCGCGCCGGTATTTGATGCGCTCAACCGCAGGCTGCAGGTTAAAGAAGGTCGCGGGATTCCGCTGCAATAGTACATAGGCAAAGATGCGCGCCAGCGTCGCAAACGCCATCGCCGCCTGCACCCAGAGAAAAGGATGCCACACCAGCCCCACCGTCACCACCGAAAGCACAACCATGTTACCCAGGCTGAAGATCAGCAGATTGCGCACCAGCCGCTCGGAGCGAAAAGATTCGATCGTCCACAGTATCGAAGTTCTCACCGTCGCCAGAACAAAATACATCATGTTGACGATACCCATGGCGATCAGCGTCTTTTGGTGCAACGTACCCTGGTAATCGGTCAGCGTGATGTGAAATGCCCGCCGCGTTTCTTCGGCCGAAAGCTGGTAGAACGGCATGAGGATTACCCCCGCGGTAAGCGCCGGCAGCGCATGGACCGTATGGTACCATGACCAGCGGAAATCCTTCTGCATGATGAGCTGGGATAACAGAAAGACCAGCGGGCCCAGAAGATACGCAAACGGCAATTCGACCGCAGCGAGCGCGGGGTGCCTGAGGCTCAGGTCAGAGCGTATATTCCAGACGGCCAGATGCAGAAGCCCGGTAATCAGATACAGCGCGGCAAAGACATAATGGGATTTATGCTTTTTCTTCTGCGCGAGCGCCGCCAGCGCGAGGCCGGCCGATACCACGGCACCCAAGAGGATAAAGTTTTCCAGCGCCTCGCGCACGGTTAATACGGCAGCGGCCGCGCAGCCTGTAAACGATCTTCAAAAACGCGGGATATCCCACCGGCCTTCAGATTTATAAAAATTATAGACATTTTATAAATGTTTACCGCGACTTTTGGCCAAATCTGCCGGTTTTGCCGTTATTGGGTTATCGCGGGGTAAATCCCGTAAGGAGAATCATGAATTATATGCTGAAAATATCATTGCTGATGTTAGTGAGCGCGGCCTCGCTTATGGCCGCAGACGCGGGTAAAATCGCCTTTATCTCGGGCGGCGCCGAGGTCTCGCGCGCCGGCAAATGGCAGAAATTGACGCTGGGCGCTGCGGTGAACGAAACCGAAGAGGTGCGCACCGGCAAAACGGGCACGTTGATCATTGCACTGAGGAGCGGCGCGGCGCTGAAACTCAAACCCGAGACAACCTTGACGGTCGCCGCTGCCGACAGCAAAACCGCGATTGAGCTGCAAGGCGGTTCGGTTTTTGCCAGAGTCGACAAAAGACGTGCGGGACAAACTTTTGAGATACGCGCTCAGACGACGGTCGCCGCCGTGCGCGGCACCGAATTCTTTTTTGCTTATGGAAAAAAAGAGAAAACGAAATCCGACCTGTGGCTTTGCGTCAACGAAGGCCGTGTCAATGTGACCGACGGCACAACGCAGAGCGATGTCGACGTCAATGCCGGCGAAGGCATCGTTGTGCCGACGCAGAAGCAGATTCCGAAGCCGAAAGCGTATGCCTGGACAAAGAAGCTTAACTGGAACATGGATGCCAGCAAGGGCGGCGTTGAGGACAAATCGAGTCTCAAGAGCGCCTATTCTGATCTCATGAAACAGAATTACGACTGAGAGGCGAAGCCAGCGCGGTTCACGCTAAACACGCCAGCTCTGAAAACGGCTGGCGATAAAATCGACCACTTTCTGGTGCGTGTCTTTTTCGCGCTTTTCTACGGCCATCGCCTCGCCGAATTCAATGTGAATCGGCTTACGGCGGCGCAGAGGTCCGAACCCCTTCAAAAAACGGCCATTACTCCAGAAGTCGGTCTTGAGCGCCACAGGCAGAACCTTGACTCCCGCACGTTTGGCGAGTTTGGTTCCGAGGGAGTTAAAATTCTCCGGGTTGAATTTGTCCTGGCGCGTGCCTTCGGGAAATAAAATGACGGATTTCCCCTCGCCCAGACGCTTTTCTCCCTCGCGCAGCACGATCTCCATGTCTTCGCGGGCATTTTCCCGGCCGACAACGATCGGGTCGCGCGACTTCATGATCTTGCCAAAAAATAAGCCGCGCATTAGTTTTGCTTTGACAACGAACGTTGTCGGCTTAATGGGCGTGACGAGGCAGGGCAAGACAAATGTCTCGAGCGCACTCATATGGTTTGCGATGATGACGAGAGGCCCTTCCGCCTTGCGCAGGTTGTCGATGCCAGCAATGTTAAAGCGCCCGCCGACGGCTTCGATCGCATGCATGACATCGAGCGAAGTTTCGGCCCAATTTTCATTGCCATAATGATTTTGTTCGATCAGTTTTCGGGATTTAAAGACGGTATTCACAAACTTCGCATAGAGCCACCAGCGTGATCGCAAGAACAGATAATCCTGCCAGTCGGTAGATTGATTTTGCGGGGTTGTATAGGTATCGGCAAATGCGGTCATATAAGGTATGATGCTGTGGGTGGTCTAAGGTTGCAAAAACAAAAAAGGCCCCCTCTCTTTGGCGGAGAATTTTTGACAACCGTTTTCGGGAAAGGAACGCGTGTCCCCCTGCTCTATTGCGCAACTCCCTAAACTAAAAAGGCTCCCGAAGGAGCCCTAAAGCTTCACAACCCAAACCTGTGCGCGTCCTACTCTCCCGGGCCCCGAAGGACCAAGTACCATTGGCGATGCAAGTCTTAACTTCCGTGTTCGGGATGGGAACGGGTGTGACCCTTGCTCTATTGCGCACAGATTTGGGTTGTGAATAATGTCTGACATTGAATATGGTATCTTGAAAACCTCGCCCCCTTGCGGGAGCTTTGGAGCATAATATGGTCAAGCCTCACGACCGATTAGTACTACTTGGCTCACAGCTTACACTGTTTATACCTATAGCCTATCAACCTGGTAGTTGGCCAGGGGTCTTTAGGATGGGGCGAACCC
>JAFLED010000277.1 GCA_017302045.1 Spirochaetota bacterium | reverse complement strand
AAGAGTTGCGGCAGGATAATCAGCTTTTCTTCTGCGGCGGCTTTTTCAGGAAAAGCGGCATCGAGTACATAGACTCTTACGCCGCGCTTTTTTAGTGTTGCCGCAATTTTTTTGTAGAGCCGCCAGTGTTCGACAAAACAGATTTCTGCTTCGGCATGGTTCAGAATAAATTCGAGTTCTTGCGGCGTCGAATCGGAGCCGCGCGGCACCACAATCGCCCCCGCCATCTGAATTGCCATGTCGGCGATCAGCCATTCGGCCGAATTGTCGCCAAAGAGCGCTACCCGGTCTCCCGGTTTTAATCCGCCCTGAATCAGGTGTATCGCGAATGCCGAGGCCGTGTTGTATAAAGAAGAAAAAAGGGTCGGCTTAAAAAACTTATGCGAATCTTTCGAATAGAACCCCTGCGCGGGATACTTTTCAGCCGAGGCGGCGAAAACATCGGGCAAGTGGTGCATGGGATGCCAAAACGGAGCTACCGACAGAGCGTCGACCCAAAAGTATACAAACGTTCAACTTTCAGAGCCCCCGCGAGGGGCTACCGAAACAGGCCTTAGAACAGCGGGTGCAGTATTTGTGAAAACGCACCAAGATCCTGGTAGGATTGCCCGCCGTTAAACGCGAAACTGCCGCGCTCAAAATTACCGCCGTCCCAACGTAGAACGAGATTATCGGAGGCGCCCGAAACTGCGAACCCTGCGAGGCGTGTCGCATTGCGCGCGTCGGTGGATGTAATCCAAAACAGAGCGCGCGGTGGCAGCGATGCAGCCTGTTTTAACGAAGCGATCATCGAAATACGCAGGCGATCGCCGCCATATTCGCGCAGATAATAATTTTGCTGCATCGCGTTGGCATCGCCGGTCACGAGAGCCAGCGGCGATGCACCGGGTGCACTGAAGAGAAAATCTGTTGTCGCAGTGCCGCGAAAGACCACGCGCTCGCGCGAAGTGAAGCCGACGACGTTGACAAAGCTGTCGACGATGCCGCCCTCGTCGTCGACCACACCTTCGCTGAACCGCAGTACATCGGAATTTGTCTCTGCGGCCGAAAGTCCGTTTTTATCGGTGTCGACGCCGAAATGCTCCGAGGCGATGTGGCGCACCTTCGTACAGTTTTTCTTGCTGTTGCCGCTCGTCGTGCACGGCTCGGCGACAACCGCATTGCCGTGCACGAGCGTCATCGCGCCCGCCGGATCATCGGACGATGTCCAGTAGTTCACAGACGAGGTGTAACGCACGCCGCGGTCTTTCTCGCCGAAATCGTATGTACGGCGGATGTTGATGCGGTAACCGAAGACATCGACCAAAGTGCGAAAATCCATCAGAATGTTCTGCCGTTGTTTATCCCAATACACGGTCACATCGCCCGCATCGTCGCGCACCTCGGCAACGCCGCCCGAAGTAGAAATCACGCGCGTGCGTATTTTCGCGCGGTAGTCGAAACGATCGACACAGGTCTCGGCGTACTCGTCGATCTTAAAGGGAATCTTTGCACCATTTCGGATCTGGTAGCCGTTGTATTGAAAATAATCCTGCAGGCCGGTGTACTGGTAAAATTCAAAGAGCTGCTGCACACGGCGCATCACGGGTTCTGAAACCGTAATCGTGAACTCGCGCCCTGCGAGCTGACAATTTTCGAGTTGGTTATGGCAGAACGCGCGTATGTCGGGCAGAACCAGGTCGAGAAACAGCGCCCTGAGCTCGAGTTGTACCTGCGTAAATTGCAGGCCGCAAAGGCGGCGTGTCTGCGCATCGAGGGAGACCGCGGCGGGCAAATAATCCATATAACAACGCCCCAAATCGATTGTGTTCTGCGTCGCTGGCGTCAAAACCGGCAGCGGCAGCGAGAAATCCTGCGGTAGCGAATGGTTTTGGTAGATCACGCCCGCGCCGACAAGCTCAACAGGGCCCGCCCCCGGCGCCAGCGAACCGTCGTTAATCTGTATCGCTTTCGCTTCGTCGGCAGAGCCGCCCTTCTTCGCACAATAAAGCCCTAAAAGTGCAAGAATCGGCAAAAGGCGGATATACCCTGTCATAGACCTATTTGACGCAAAAGCCTCAATAAATCCAGCAAAATTTGCCATATCCTTTACGCCCCCGTTTGAATACCGGCACCGGCTTACGTGGCGGCAACGACGGAAAAAAAGGGGAAAAAGCGTACCCGCCTCGCGGAGATCGGGCCCGATATCGATCTGAAAAACGAAGAGCCGGTTGTCGATAAAACACTCGCCAAGAATCCCTACACTGAATCGAGTATTCAGTGGTATCTTGAAGAAATCAATAAAATACCACTCTTAACGCGCGAAGAAGAAGATAAACTCGCGCGCGCGGCGATTGCCGGCGACGCAAAAGCGAAAGAACGCCTCATTACCTCGAACCTGCGCTTCGTGGTGCAGGTCGCGAAGAAGTACCAAAAGTTCGGCATCAGTCTTTTAGACCTCATCAACGAAGGTAATCTCGGTCTCATCAAAGCGGCCGAGCGCTTCGACCCCGACATGGGGTACCACTTCATCAGCTACGCGGTGTGGTGGATACGCCAGGCGATCATTCTCGCGATTAACCAGAAGGCGGCGATGATTCGCCTGCCGATGAATCGCACGATCGACGTGGCGCGTATCGACGCCATTCAGAAAGATCTCGAAAACGAACTCGGCGAAGAACCCACGCTGACCCAGATTGCCGACCGCCTCGACATGCCCGAGGCTGAAGTGCGCTGGCTCAAGCAGATTTCATCAGACTATGTTTCGCTCGACGTACCGGCGAACGCCGATTCGGAAAACACACAGATCTCGCAGGTCAAAGACGAAAAATATATTTCGCCCGAAGACCAGGTAATGCAGGGTGCGCTCTCAGAATCCATCAAAGAAATTCTGAGCGAACTCACCGCATCAGAACGCGAGATCATCGAACACCGCTTCGGCCTCAACGGCAAGAAGATGCTGTCGCTGACGCAGGCGGGTAAAAAGTTTAATCTCTCGAAAGAACGCGTGCGCCAGATTGAGAAACTGACGCTGCTCAAACTGCAGAAGTACGGTAAAGAACGCCATCTCGAAGACTTCTTAGATAAAGAGGATTAACACAAACATGGCCGACGCGGGCCGACGCGGAAAATTCTCTTTATTATTCTGGCCGTCGCTCTATTCCCCGCGCATGATCTTCGGCATCGCTGCCGGCTTCGCCGCTGCGGCCGGCATGACGATGCTGCTCTTCTATATCGCACGGCAGAACGACCGGCAAGTACTTGCGCGCGCCTCAGAACGCGTGAAGACCATCATGGCACTCAAACTCTCGGGTGCCGATCGCTGGTTATGGAAACGCGAGTTAACCTGCGAAAGCCAGAAGGCGGATTGCCTCAGAGTCGAATTTTCTTTCGAAAAACCGGCGTCGCCGCGTATCTATGTCGAAAAACTTTTTGTACCGCGGCCCTGCCGTATCTGCCATGAAAACACTTCGGAAAACGATCTCTCGTTCTACGCGGCTTTTCCCGAAATTGCGGTTTCACCGAGCGGGCGCCTCGTCGAATGGCTTTGCGTCGGCGTCATCGGCGCGCTCGGTATCTTTGCCGTAGTCTACCTTGTTCTTTTGGGCAGAAGGCGCCGCAGCCGCGGTATCTGCGTAGCGGCTTTCGAATACGATGTAGCCGCGCCCAAGGCCGTACGCGATTTCATTGCACGCCTGGCCGGGTCGCGCTTCAAATCGTATTACGGTGACGCCATGGGCTACCGTGCGCGTATCGCTACGACCCCAGGGCGCCTTGCGAAAATTCTGAAAACACGCAGTGATTTTCTCGAAAAGAACCGCGGCTCCCTGCGGTTTATTGCAGTGCATGTCGATCTGAAACAGAACTCCATCTTACCGATCGAAACGCTGCGCAGCGTTTTGCAATTTTTGGCGCGCACACCCGCGCGGACATATCTTATTCACGAGCGACTTGCGGAACTGATGGCCTCCGATGGCGGTCTCCTTGAAAATGGGCGACGGCTTGTTTTCAAAAACAAATCGGGCGCTTCGGTGAAATTTGTTCCCTGGCAGGCCGAAAACGACAGTGCACACACCGCAGGAGCTGAATAAGCATGGCTGAAGAAGCAAAAGATAACGCTGAAGATTCCAAAGAGAAAAAAGCAGCCAAAACGCCTAAGAAAAAAGCCAGCGGCAAAGGAAAAAGAACCGCTCTTGTTATCGTCGAGTCTCCCGCAAAGACCAAGTCGATCGGCAAATTTCTCGGCGGCAAGTTCCGCGTCGAGTCGTCGAAGGGCCACCTCATCGACCTGCCGCGCTCGAGCATGGGCATCAATATCCAGAATAATTTCGAGCCTCTTTATATTACGATTCGCGGCAAGGGTAAAACCCTGGGGGAGCTCCGCAAGGCGGCGAAAAACTCTTCCGAAGTACTACTCGCGACCGACCCCGACCGCGAGGGCGAAGCGATTAGCTGGCACCTGGGCCGCGCGCTTTCTGAGGTGAACTCCAAGATCAGCCGCATCGAGTTCAACGAGATCACCAAAGACGCTGTCTTAAAGGCCGTCGAACACCCGCGCGCCATCGATATGGAGCGCGTCAATTCGCAGCAGGCACGCCGCATTTTAGACCGCCTCGTCGGTTATGAAATCTCTCCGGTGCTGCAGAAAAAATTCGGCTCGCGCCGCTTCTCAGCGGGTCGTGTGCAGTCGGCTGCGCTCAAGATTCTCTGCGACCGCGAGAGCGAGATTGAAAAATTCGTCGCCGAAGAATTCTGGGAATTCGACGGCTTTTTCGCCAACGACGGCGCCAAGGCAAAAGACAAAGAGACTCCCTTTCGCCTCTCGCAGATCGGCGGTAAAAAGGTTGCGATCACGAATAAAGACGACGCCG
>JAFLED010000276.1 GCA_017302045.1 Spirochaetota bacterium | reverse complement strand
GGCTGATCGCAAACTGCTGCAGCTGGCCCATGAGCGGATCGATCACATCAGAAAGGTCGTCGCGGTAGGTATAATTCAGCCAGCGTGGTAAAACGTTTATAAAGAGGCGTTTACCGCTGGCAATGCTCGAGGCGCTGTATTGTTTGAACGCCAGTTCACGCACATATAGATCGAGCTCAATCGCGATTTTGCTGTCGGCATACTTTTCGAACAGATACCCCAGTGAGGTGATATTCCCCTGGGCGTCTTTACCGCGCGCCAAAACCTCATACCCCACGACCTTTTTGTCTTCGATAGAGATAATGGGCTGAAAATACGGGAAGGGGCTGCCCGACAAATTCGGATCAAGGCGCGAAAGATCGATAATCCCCTCCGTTGTATCGAGCACTACAAAAAACTTCGAAAAAGCGAATAGTCTGTAAAGAACAAACAAGACCGAAATTGCTCTCGGTGTTCTCCCGCGTGCTCTGAAGTCCCCAAGACTGCGCCCGCATTACGCCGCGGTGAAATAAGTATTCGTAATTTCAATCCCGATTTCATTGAGGCGCACCTGCAGGTTATCGAGATACGCGTTAAGTCCGCCGCCTACCAGCATTGCGACATCGAGGTGGCGGGTTTCGAGCAGCAGCCGCTGCACTTTCTTTTGCGCTGCATTAATGAAAAAACCCTTGTGTTCGCCCGCGAGGCAGCGCAGCGCAAATTCGATCTGCAGCAAACTCGCGATAATCGCCCGCGGAAACGTACGGCTGAGCAGCAAAAATTCCAGAATGTTCTCGACGGTAATTTTAGCAAATGCCTGGTTGAACATCTCATGCGCACTAGTCGCCTTGAGCAGCGCTAATCCCAGAAAAATCTGGCCTTCGCCAAACTGCGCCTGCGTTTCGGGGGTCAGCATATACGACTGCAGGTCGAGTATACGCGTCGTTTTATCCGCCCGTTCTATGGCTCGACCCAAAAGTGCAAAATAATACGTTTCGTCGTGGTTGAGCGTACCGTCGGATATCCCATAAAACGCATGGCAACTGCGCCGGATACCACGAAAAAAGGCGCTTGTACCCGTATCGTTGAGTAATGCCTCGGGATTCGTCGCCGCGTGTTCGGCGACCTCTGTATAAAGTTCGTTGATCGCCTCCCACATGTCTTTCGAAATCTTTTCGCGTATCGAACGCGCATTTTCTTTCGCCAGATAAAGGCATGAAATAATCGAGTTGGGATTTTTACGGTTAAACGTCAGGTACTCCACCACATGTTCTTGCCTGATCTCGGCATAGGTTTCCTGAAAGCCCTGCGTATCGGCCGTCGATTCGACGAGCGCAAGCCAAAGTGGGTCGGTGACTTCGGCGTTTTCGAGCGAAAGTTGCTGGTAGGTCTCAATCAGCCGTGCGTAGTTTTCAACCCGCTCTACGTAGCGATTGAGCCAGTAAATCGAATCGGCAACGCGGCTTAAAATATGCATAATCGGGAAAGGCTGGTTTTAGCTCTCTAAAACCCATGTATCCTTGGTACCTCCGCCTTGCGAAGAATTTACAACGAGCGAACCTTTCTTGAGCGCAACGCGCGTCAGCCCCGAAGGCAGCACATAACAGTCTTTACCAAACACGATATAGGGCCTGAGGTCGATATGACGCGCCTCGATTTCAGAGTCGATGACGGTCGGTGCGGTCGAGAGCGCGATCATCGGCTGCGCGATATAACCGCGCGGGTCGGTGAGTATTCTTTCTTTAAAATCGTCGCGTTCTTTTTGAGTGGCATGCGGGCCGATGAGCATACCATAACCGCCAGCGCCATTCGCCGCCTTGACAACCATCTTGTCGAGATTCTCGATGACATGCTTGCGGTCTTTTTCCCTGAAGCAGAGATACGTCGGCACGTTGTTGATGATCGGCTCTTCTTTCAGATAATACCGGATCATCTCTGGCACATACGCATAGACAACTTTATCGTCGGCGACACCGGTGCCCGGCGCATTCGCTAGCGCGACATTGCCCTTGCGGTAGGCTTTAAATATGCCCGGAATACCGAGCAGCGAATCTTTGCGGAAAACCGTCGGGTCGATGAATGTATCGTCGGTGCGGCGGTAAATCACATCGACCTGTTTGAGGCCGCGGATGGTTTTCATATAGACCTTATCGTTCTCAACGACCAGGTCTTTGTTTTCCACGAGGGAAATCCCCATTTGCTGCGCGAGAAATGAATGCTCAAAATACGCCGAGTTAAAAACGCCCGGGGTCAAAAGCGCAATCGTCGGGTTCGATTTATCGCTGAGATACGCGAGAGCCTGCCGCAAACGAAACGGGTAATTCGACACCGGCCGTATGCGCAGATTAGCAAAAAGCTCGGGGAAAATCTGCTTCATGACCTCGCGGTTTTCGAGCACATAACTCACACCCGACGGACAGCGCAGGTTATCTTCGAGTACCATGTAAGCGCCGTCTTCACCACGCACGAGGTCGGTGCCTGAGATATTTGTAAAAATACCTTTTGCGGGCTTTACGTCGGCGCACTGCGGCATGTAGCCCGGGCTTGATTCGACGACGTCGAGGCTGATAATCTTATCTTTGACGATCTGCTGTTTTCCGTAGATGTCGTTCAGAAACGCATTCAGCGCCAGCGTACGCTGTACGAGCCCGCCTTCGAGTTTTTCCCACTCGTCGGCGCGCACAATGCGCGGTATAATGTCAAAAGGCAGAATACGGTCTTCAGACCCCGACTCGCCATAGAGTGTAAAAGTGATGCCTGAAGAAAAGAGCGCTTTCTCGGCGCGCGTCTTGCGCTTGACGAGTTCAGGAACACCGAGCGTTTCCAAGCGACCGCCTAAACTCTGGTATTGAGGGCGTATCGCACCCTCCTTCGTCATCATTTCATCGAACGCCTGCGCCATGGTGTAACGCTGCATCATCATGTCTTACCGCCCCGGGCCAAGCCCTGACATGACGCAGCAAAAATGGCGCCAAACTCCACCCCGGCGCAAAAGCGCCCGATTTCGCGACTTTGCAAGAGACCTAAAAAGAAGTTAGAAAACCGGAAACGCTAAGTTTTCGCTGCGCGAAACCACGCTGAAGAAGGTTTCCGTTTTTCACAGATAACTTCTTTTTAGGCAACCCGATGCACATCCACCTCAACCTTCAGCACGTGTTTGCCGCCGCCAAAGAGAATGCCCTTGAGAGGCGAAACATCGCCGAAATCGCGGCCGCGCGCCGTGACGATAAATTCCTCGGTAATGGCTTTGCCATTCGTCGGGTCAAAGTCGAACCAACCGGTGCCGGGTCCCGTACCGGGCACATAAACTGAAAACCAGGCATGGCTTGCGTCGCTACCGCGCAGCTTCGCTTTGCCTTGCGGCGGAAAGGTCTCGATATAACCGCTGACATATTGCGCCGCGAGCCCCAGCGACCGAAGCGCCGCGATCGACAGATGCGCGAAATCCTGACAGACTCCTTTACGTTTTTCGAACACCTCGGTGAGCGGTGTCAGAATCGTCGTCGCTTTCTGCTCGTACTTGAATTCCTGAAAAATACGCCGGGCAAAATCCAGTGCGCCTTGTAGCACGGGTTTACCCGGCGCAAAAACCTCAGCGGCAAAAGCTGTGAAGTGCTGGCTGCCGGGAACAAACGGCGAGGGCAAGGTGAATTCCTGCGCGCGAATTTCGGCTTCGCCCGCCGGATTTCTCAGCGCGGCGACGACAGTCTCCCATGGGGGCGAGGTTTCCCAGGCATCGAAGGTACTTGGCCGCGTCACGACGCGGGTTTTACCGACAACCTCGAGGCGGTCATGCGGTTCTTCAACGGAGAAATAATAGAATTTATTACCAAAATAGTCGTTGTGCTGCCGCAGAATCGTCGGGTACGGCGAGACGCTGATTCCCGAGTCGCGGCAATCCTGATGCGCATCGCTTTGTGGCGCGAGATACCCCACGTTGTGGCAGTGACTCACCTTCTCGCTGTATGTATAGCGCGTCGTATGCGTGACTTCGTACTCAGCCATTCGACTGCCCGTCCATTTCGCCGATGCGGTATTGCTCTTCGACATAGGTAAAATAGGAATCGGCGATGCTGCGGCCGAGCTCGCCCAGCTGCTCACCGAGACCATTCAGCCAGGGCGTCAACTCGCCCGCAGGGTTTTCATGCGCGAAAAATTCGCGGATATCCGAAGTGCGGTAAGCCGTGAATAACTTCAGCGCGATTTTTTCCGTCAGCGGCCGTGCACCCTCTGCCTTTGCGGGCAAAAGCGGCACGTATTTCTGAATTTTGGCGATCTGATACCCCAGGGAGCGCGGATTCGTTTCGTCGAACAAGAGAATATCGAGCACCGAATCGGTTTCGATGCGGTGCCCGTAACGGCGCATGTAAGTAATGCGGATGTCGTTAATGCTCAGTAGGTTCTCAACCACGAACTTATCGTAGATGCTGCCGAGCGAAACGAACGATTTCAATACGCGCAGCGAGAAAGCCGCGCGTTCGATGCGGCGCCCGAGTTCGAGAAAATGCCAGCCCACCTCACGGCTCATGTTCTCTTGCGAAAGGCCTGAAATCGAAGACAGGTAGATGACGACGTCGAAGAGATGCGCATGCTGTACCGAATAGACCGACGAAGCGTAAGGCTCGACCTCGAGCTGCGAAATCACGCGCCGCATGTCATCCGACAAATTATCGCGCAGGTTCTGCGAGGCGCGAATGAGCGAAAGTACATTATACCGCACGCTGCCGCTGACGCTGGCGTCATAGATCAGGCGTTTGAGCTCGTTCTCGGGGCGCTGCAGAAGTTCTGCAGCATCGTCGCCGATGAAACCGGGGTATTCGCCCGTAACATGCGTCACCATTTTGAGAAGTTTCGCGAGATCGGCGGGACTCGAGAAATCTTCGATCT
>JAFLED010000275.1 GCA_017302045.1 Spirochaetota bacterium | reverse complement strand
ACGCGGCGCGAAGCGGCTGTTGTTTTCGAGCGACAAACTCATCTATGTCACAACCGATCATTATAAGACTTTCACGGAGGTCCCCCCATGAAGCTGCAATTCTCTGACGTAAAATCACCCGAAGATTTTTATGCCCAGCTCAGAAAACAGGCTGCGGGCAAAACCTTCGGCGATAACCTCGATGCGCTCTATGATTTTCTGACGACCGACCTCAAAGGCCCGGCGGAGTTAATCTGGTCTTCTTATGAAACCGATGTCAAAGGCCATGCTGAACTGCGCGCGGTACGCGGGGTTTTACTCACCGCGGCGAAAGAGCGCGGTGACCTGAAGCTCGTTTGGGCCTGAGACCGGCGCCGCGACTTTACGAACCTGTTTCAGCATAGACGCTGCGCAGGGTGTATTTGTCATTGTGGGGTAACTTTACACGCTTGTAAATCTGTTCGATGTGCCGCCTGACAGTGTGCGGGCTGACGCCGAGCTGCGTGGCGATTTCGCGGTAAGTGATTCCGGTGATATAGAGGCTGAGTACCTGCTGCTGGCGGGCGGTTAATTTTCGTGTCTCGTTCATCGCCATAGCTTAGCATAAAATCCGCGCCCGTCCATAGGGCATCTGCCCTAGAAGCCCCATCGGCCTCAGGATTAGTGTTGACCTACTGCTAAGAAAAGTACGCACAAGTCACGCATGCCCTATAGCGTGAGTATCGTCGAAGACCGCGCTGAAGTCGCCGGGCGTTTGCGCGAGCAACTGCTCGCCGCTACCGAATTTGTTTTTTCCGCATATTATGCAAACGCCGAACAGGCGCTTGCAGGCATTGAAAAAGATGCCTGCGAATTGCTGCTGCTCGACATCGGTCTGCCCGGCATGAGCGGTGTCGATGCGATACCCTTCTTACTCAAAACCCGGCCAGCGCTAAAGATCGTTGTCTTGACGGTCTTTGAAAATCCTTCTCTAATAACACGCGCACTGGGTTATGGAGCCAAAGGGTATTTGCTGAAGGGCATTGCCGCCGAGTTGTTACACGCAGAGCTCAAAGTCGTGATGCTGGGCGGCTCGGCGCTGACAGCAGCTGTAGCCGCGCAGCTCATGGAAAAATTTGAAACGCCCGCCGAAGCGCCTGATACCGCAAGTCTCACGCCGCGTGAAAAAGAGGTACTGAATTTACTGGCGCTGGGCATGACGTATACCGACTGCGCAGATGACCTCGAGATCAGCCCGCATACCGTGCGCCGGCACATTGAAAATATTTATGCGAAACTGAATATCAACTCGCGGGCAGAGATAATACGACTGTTCCAGAACGCAGATGTTTAATATGATTATCCTCACCCCCGCGAAGACGCTCCCCCTCTCCGTAAGTAGAGGGGACTGGGGGGTGAGGGCTCTTTGGTTTCTCCGCATCTTCCTCGTCATTCTCCCGGTTTTTCTTTTTCCGCTTGCTGCGACAGATTTTGCCCGCTTCGATGCGGCGGCGGGCGAGTTCGACCTCAAGAACCATGTTTATTATTTTTTCGAAGAAGCCGGCGAGCTGCGCGAAGCTGAAGCACTCGATCTGTTCCAGAAAAATCGGTTCACGCGTGCCGCATCGGCCCGCCTTTCCCTCGGTTATACGTCCAAAGCCGTATGGATCGCCATTCCGTTCCGCGGCACGGGAGATCCGCTCGTTCTCGAAATCACCTCGCTCATTGACAATATTCGTTTTGTACACCTCGACGAGCGCGGTAAGTTGCTGAAAGGCATCGATACGGGGCGGGATTTCCCGATGCACACACGCCCTGTCTTGCATCACAGCTTTGTTTTTCCTGTGACCACTGTCTTCGAATCCCCGGGATTTCTTATGCTGCGGCTGAAAAGCCAGGGCAGCATGCTTGTGCCGCTAAAACTTTTGCGCGAAGGCGATTTTGTGAAGACCGATCACCGCGAGCAGTTCCTCTACGGCCTCTATTTCGGCATCATGCTGGTCATGGTTCTCTATAATTTTTTTCTTTTTTCAGCGACCCGGGACATCGCGTATCTCTATTACGTACTCTATATCCTGTTCTTTGGGCTCTTCCAGTTTTCGATCTGGGGGTTTGCCCACGAAATGCTGTTTCCCAATCATCCGGTGCCGGCGAAATATTCACTGCCGGTGGGGTTGCACCTCGCAACGCTTTTCCAGCTGCCGTTTGCGCGGCAGTTTTTCCAGGCGCGCGCGGTTATTCCCTTACTCTATAAAATTTCTTTCGGTTTTTCGATAGTGACGGTCTTTTCGCTCGCCGCCTCGCTGGTGATTCCGTACCGCTGGTTTATCATGATGGGTATTGTAACGGGCGCTGGCTCGGCGATACTCAACTTCATCATGGCTGTCGTACTTTATCTGAAAAAAATAAAAACGGCGCGTTTTTTTCTCATTGCGTATTCGGTCTTTATCGGCGGCGCGCTGCTGTTGGGCCTGCGTAACTTCGGTTTGCTCAACCACTCGCTGATTACGTCGTATTCTGTGCAGATCGGTTCTGTGCTTGAAGTTGTACTGCTCTCGCTCGCGCTCGCCGACCGGATCAACGTGCTGCGCGATCAGAAAGCCGAGGCGCAACGGCAGGCTGCCGCCCGCGAGCGCGAGCTGACCGCGCGGCTTGAAAACGAGCGCAACCGCATCGCCGGCGAGATACACGACGTTGTCGGCTCTGAACTCACCGTGCTGATGCTCGAAAGCGAAGACCCAAAATCGGATAAAAAAAGTCTCGGGCAGCGCCTGAGGTTCGTGCTCGAGAGTATACGCGACCTGGTGTTTCTGCTGAATACCAAGGCGGGCTTTGCCGAAAACCTCGAGAGTCAGATCGCGCTTTATGCGCAGCGGCTCGGCGAGACGAAAAAGTACGAGATCAGACTTAACCTGGAAAAGTGCGGATCGCTGCTGGGGCTCGAGAAGAGCCTCAACCTGCACCGTATCTTCAGCGAGTGGATGAATAATACTATTCGGCATGCCAAACCGAAATCGGTGGATATCCGTCTGAGCGCAGAGAATGGCCGTGTGCGTCTGGAGATTACGCACGACGGCGCGCCCTTCACCTGGAATGGCGCGCCGAATGCCTCCGGATTGGGAAACATCGCGCACCGCGCGGCAAAGCTGAAGGCAAACGTGTCTTCGCAGGGTACACGCTTTATGCTCGAGATTCCGGTCGGCGCATAAACCGGCGCGTCGCAGCAGGCTCTGAATTGCTACAACCCGGTATGTGAATCGGCTTTACCCGGCTTTTGCGAAACGTGTTTCTCCCCTATGGACACCAACCGCGTCACGATTGCCGACTGGCTGCTGAGCGAGGGGCCGCGTCTCGGCGGTGTTGCGGCGTTTCTCGTCGGGTTTATTCGCCAGCTCAATGCCGCGGGGTTTGAAATCATGCGCGCGACGCTGATGGTGCGCACGCTGCACCCCGAGATCGAATCGATTCGTTTCGGTTGGACTTCGGAGCATGTCGAGATGCCGCCGCTCGGCCGGCCGTTTTTTCTGAAACAACGGCACACACCGGTCGACGGCGATGTCGTCGAAGAGATCAGCTTTTCGCATGGTGCCTTCGCGCGTTCGGCGCCCTACCAGATCAGCCCATATAAAAAACTCGATCTCGGCGCGACCGAAGTCTATGCGCCTGTACGCGATGGCGCGCAGGATTTTCCGATTGTCGAAGATATTCAGAAGGCGGGCGGTACGGCTTATTTTCTGACCGCACTGCCGCAGCTCGGCGAGGCCGCCCACCGTATCAGTTTTGCCACGAAAAAACGCGGCGGGTTTTCAGAGCAGGATCTCCACTTTCTGCGCAGCCTGGCCGCGCCGCTGGCGGCAGCCGTCGAGATTCAGTTAAACCGCCTCATCACCGAAAATCTCATGGCGGTCTACCTCGGACTTTTGCCCGCGCAGAAAGTGCTCGCCGGTAAGGTGAAACCTGGCGACGTCGATGCGATTACGTCGGCGATCTGGTTTTCCGATTTGCGCGGTTATACCGATCTTTCCGCAAAAGTCGATCCGCCGGTGCTCGTCGAATGGCTGAACCGATATTTCGAGACGATTTCGGCGCCGATCGTTGAGAACGGCGGTGAGGTACTGAAGTACATGGGCGATGCAGTGCTGGCGATTTTTCCCGTCGAAAACGGCGGACGCGCGAAAGCCGCGCACGCGGCGCTCGCGGCCGCCGACGCCGCGGACAAAGCTCTCGCTATCTTCAATACGGAGCGTGCAGAGGCCAAATTACCGCTCATGCGGCATGGTATCGCGCTGCACATCGGCGACGTGCAGTATGGTAATATCGGCGCCAACCGCCGTCTTGATTTCACCGTGATCGGCCCGGCGGTCAATAAGGCGGCGCGTATCGAGTCGCTGTGCAAAGAAACCGGTCGTGCGCTTTTGTTTTCAGCCGATTTTGCTGCCTTTGTCGCGGGCGCCCAACGCGTCGGTGAATTTAAACTCAAAGGTATCGAAGAACCCGAAACCGTATTTGCCCGCGATTGAATTGACGCGCCTTGCGTCCGGCGTTATCGGGTCGTATGATTATTCGAAACACCATGCTGTGTGCGCTGTTATTCGCGGCGCTGGCAGGCGCTGCCTGCAAGAAAAAACAAGTCGCAGGCCGCGTCGCGCAGAGTGCGACCGACCAGCCGGTCTCGACGGCGTATGCCGTGAAGAGTGCGATCGCAATTCAGGACGCCCCGAGCATGCGTTCGAAAGCCATCGGCACGCTGCCGATCGGCAACAGGGTAGATATTTTTGCGACACGCGTGCCCGACCAGAAAGACCCGGAAAAGGTCTTCTGGTATAAAGTGCGTTATGCTCCGCTCGGCGCGGCGGGCGATAAGCCTGCGATGCCGGTAGAAGGTTTTATTTCCGAGCGCGAAGAAGTTTTG
>JAFLED010000274.1 GCA_017302045.1 Spirochaetota bacterium | reverse complement strand
GCCATAACCACCGCGACCACCGCCGCCGCCGCCACGATTACCTTCTTCGCGGGGACGCGCTTCGTTCACCACGAGGTTTCTGCCCTTGAGATCTTTGCCGTTCATCTGGGCTACCGCGTTTTGGGCACCTTCGCCGTCTTCCATTTCAACGAAAGCAAAGCCGCGTGAACGACCAGAGTCGCGGTCACGGACGATTTTCACCGATGTCACGTTTCCGAACGCTTCAAACGCCGCGCGCAGTTCTTCGTCTGTGGCGTTATACGCCAGATTTCCTACATAGATATTCATGTTCTAATTAATCTCCCGATTCTAAGCTCTCAGCGCTCAGCGCGTCGCACGGCTACCGCCCATAAACGGACATGGTTGGTGAACCTGTCGAACCATTCTGACACTCTGAAAAAATCGAACCTTTATCAAGGTTCCATGTCAATTTTGTCCGTTTCCCGCGGCTGTCAACGTATTATCATTGACGCGTGAAAACGGGCTCAAGGGTGTGCACAGCACCCTGGGTACAGGATGTATCAAGGGCCGCGATGCCAGAGATGGCATAGAGCGGCCCATGGGCAACCGCCTTGGATCGCAAAGACCAGTTTTTAGGAGAAAATGATGCTGAAAAAATTATTAGCATTACTGCTCGCATTCACTCTCGTTGGTGGCGTAGTGGTAGCACAAGACGCAGAACCCGCGAAAGAAGAGCCGGCAAAAGAAGAGCCAGCTAAAGAAGAAGGCAAAAAAGAGAAAAAAGGCAAAAAGAAAAAAGGCAAAAAGAAAAAAGCCGGCAAGAAAAAGCGTAAAAAGGCAAAAAAAGCCGACGCTGATTCAGAAGAAAAAGGCGGTTAATCTGCCCGAAGGTTTCCGGCAAATCGCCTCACGGCGGTTTGTCGAAGCCGAACATCGGGGGCTCCCTCAAAACTCCGGTTTTCAGGTAGCCCCGATGATTTTTTCCTTAAAAATCCGCAACGTTTCGAAGATCTTCTGCCGCTCGGCGTCGATCTGATCTTTCGCAAAATTTTTATCGCGCATATATTGTAACCGGTTTGGCCCGGCACAGACCATCGTTGGCACTCCCTGCCATTCGAAGACCTGGTTTTGCTTTTCGGCAAGCGCCGCCTTATCGGGAAATACGAAAGTCGCCGCCTTACCAAAGAGAATTATACCCTTTAACGCATGGTTATCCACATCGTGGCGTATATGCGTTTCGCAGTTTTTGAGCTGCAGCGTGTCGCCGGTCTCTTCGCCGCTGAAATGGCAGCGCAGAATTTCGCGTACCAGTACCTCGCGCGGGCTAAACCCCAGCACACCGGAGATCATTTTTTCGAACAGGGTGTTTTCTGAGGCCTCGTTGTAGATGCCTGCCCGCGGCCCGAGAAAATCGTTGTGTACCAGAAACAGGTACGGGCGCTGCGGCGGCTTCGCTGCGAATTGGTCTTTTTTATACGATATGCGACGCGCACAGAGCACGCAGGCATTCTTATCGAAGGCCCGTTCTACGATTTTTTCAGCGATAACCGGCTGAAAAGAAAGGGGGATATCCCCCGGATTTGCCTCGCCGTCGCGCTGCCAGAGAAAGAAATTTCTGCTTTTAAGTACGCGCGACGCGCCGGCGAGTATGTCGATCAGTTCGGGATAAAGATCGACACGCAATTATTCGATATCCGCGACGCGCGACAGAGTCTTGCGTTTGCGCTGCAGCTTGTCGTACGCCTCTTGTGCGGGCAGGGTTCTGAGCGCTTCGGGTACGGCCTTGAGGCGCGCTTTGTTGATAACTTCGCCGGTATCGACGCAGATACCGTATGTTTTGTCTTTGATACGCGCGAGCGCTGCGTCGATTTCTTCGAGGCGCGCGCGATCACCTTCAGAAAGCGACATATTGAGTTCGCGCTCGATGAGCTCGGTCGCCATATCGGCCATATCGCCGACTTCGTCTTTATCGCCTGCGGTGAGTTCTTCTTCTTTACCCTGAATTTCTTTAATAAGGTAGGTTTTTTTCTCCATCAGTTGTTCTTTGAATTCACTCAGCTCTTTGGCTGAAAAGGGTGTTTTTGCCATTCGCGGAAAGTATAGCTTCGAGAGGTAGTCGTCAAGTTTTTTTGCCTTTTGTTTAGCCGGTAAAATGCGAAAAAATCGTTAAAACGGGAACCATGCGGCCAAAAAAAGATGCGGCTATATTTTTTTGCAACCCGAAAGCAAAGTGGTACATCCTACCTGCAAATGACAACAATACTCATCTTCTTTGCCGGCCATTGGCTGGCCGCAGTTCTGGCGCAAACGCTGTTTTTACACCGTTATGCCTCGCACGGCTACTTCACGATGACGCCGTTCTGGGAAAAAGTGGCATACGCTTTTACCATGCTTGCGCAGGGGCCTTCGTTTCTCAACCCAAGAGCGTACGCGCTCATGCACCGTATGCATCATGCGTACAGCGACGGTGAACGCGACCCGCATTCGCCGGTGCAGCAAAAGAATTTTTTTAAGATGATGTGGCAAACGGCGCTCACCTTTGACGGCATTCAGCGCGGCCAAATTACTGTCCCTGAAAAATTTGACGGGAATGTACCGACCTGGCCCGCACTCGACCGGTTGTCAGGCAGCTGGTTCTACCGCATCGCTGCGGGCAGCCTCTATGCATTCTTTTATATGGCGTTTGTACCTGCCGGTTCAGAATGGCTCTATGCGTTGCTGCCCCTGCACTGGCTCATGGGTCCGATTCACGGCGCGATGGTTAACTGGGCGGGCCACATGTATGGTTACGTGAATTTCAGAAACAGCAAAGACCATTCGAAGAACACGCTGCCGATCGATATTCTTATCGGCGGCGAACTCTACCAGAATAACCACCACGGCCGCGCGAATTCGCCGAACTTCGCAAAACGCTGGTTTGAAATCGATTACGGCTACCAGGTACTCAGACTTCTCGCCGCCATGCGCGTTATCCGCTTCACCGAGAAATCGCTGAAGGCTGTGCGCCCCTTGCCGAAACTCAGAGGCCTGAAACCCGTCACGGGCTAAGCCCGCCGGCCCTTCACACCCCCAAGCGATGGCGTTGCACCGCAACGCTATCGCGCTTTACCGTCTTCTTTGTGCCCCAGGGCAAATTGCAAAATAGCATCCGCGACGGGTCTTATTTTATCGTTCTTTTTCTTATGCGCCAGGTAAAATTGACGCCGCCGGCTGAGCTCCGCTACGCCCAGGGGAATCAGTTTATCTGTCAGCGACAGGTTCGAAATAAAACCCACACCCAGCCCCGCCTCAAGGCAGCGCACAACACCTGCGACGCTGCGCAGTTCCATCGCCACTTTCGGTTCGAAATGTTTTTCGGCTTCTTTGAGAATCGCGTCGCTGATTTTTCGAATGGCCGAACCGGGATGAAAAAGAATCCATTCGCGCGCCTTGAGCTTCTGCCAGTCGGCGCCCTTGAGGGCCAGAGCGTCGGTGGCGCTCACGACAGGTAGAATCTCGTCTTCGATAAGGTAACGGTTGAGATAAGCCGCTTCGGTCAGGGGTTCGGGGCTGAGCGCGAAATCCACCTCGTCGCTCTTTAATGCCGCTTTGATTTCGGTGAGATTACTTTCGATAACCTTAAAACGCGTGCTGGCAAAGCGCGTACGCAGCTTCACGAGCAGGGCCGGCACAAAGTGTGCGGCAAGGGTTTCACCCACGGCAAAAGCCACCTGCCGCAGAGGTTCATCCGCCCTGACCGAAGTTTCCAGTTCGGCGATGCTCGCCAGCACCGCCGCAGCTTTTTCGGCCAGCGCGTCGCCCGCACTGGTTGGCTTCATACCGCGCTTCGAGCGTTCGAAGAGCGTCGTTTTTAGTTCCCTCTCTAGCAGTGCGATTTGCTGCGACAGCGCTGGCTGTGTAACCGAAAGGTTTTCGGCCGCGAGCGAAATGCTGCCGGTGCGGTAGACCTCGGTGAAATAGCGTAACTGGCGAAGCTCCATAGGGGGTCACCCTGAGCTAGTCGAAGGGTGACTTGATTCGTCATGTTTCGACAAGCTCAACATGACATAAGTTTATCTTATGTATACCATAGCAACTATTTAATTGACTTATGAAAAGAATGTGTTATATTTCAAGCATGGCAACAACAGCTAAAACCCTTTTCGAAAAAGTCTGGGAAGCCCACGTAGTCGATATCTGGTCGAATGCCGGGGCGCCCAAAAAAGACGAGAACAAGAATCTCATCTTTATCGACCTGCACCTCGTGCACGAAGTCACAAGCCCGCAGGCTTTCGACGGTCTGCGCCTGAATAAGCGCAAGGTGCGCCGCCCCGACCTGACCTTCGCGACGATGGACCATAACGTGCCGACCAAAGACCGCGACAAACCTGTCAAAGACCCGATCAGCGCGAAACAGATGGAATACCTCAAGCGTAACTGCGACGAGTTCGGTGTGCCCTGCTTCGACCTCTCGAGCTATAACCAGGGCGTCGTGCACGTCATCGGCCCCGAACTGGGATTAACCCTGCCGGGAAAAACCGTCGTCTGCGGCGACTCGCATACCTCGACGCATGGCGCCTTCGGTGCTCTGGCTTTCGGTATCGGCACCAGCGAAGTCGAGCATGTGCTCGCGACACAGTGCCTCGTGCAGGCGAAAGCGAAAACCATGCGTGTGAATTTTAAAGGCAAACTCAAACCCGGTGTCTACGCGAAAGACATGGTGCTGGCACTCATCGGTAAAATCGGCACGGCCGGCGCGACGGGTTTTGTGCTCGAATACGCAGGCGAGGCGATTGAAGCGCTCTCGATGGAAGGCCGCATGACCATCTGTAATATGTCGATCGAAGCCGGTGCCCGCGCGGGCATGGTTGCCCCCGACGAGAAGACGTTTGCCTACCTCAAAGACCGCGAACATGCGCCCAAAGGCGCAGCTTGGGATAAAGCGGTGGTCTACTGGCAAACGCTGAAGACCGACCCTGGTGCAAAATTC
>JAFLED010000273.1 GCA_017302045.1 Spirochaetota bacterium | reverse complement strand
CGGCACGATGACGCGCAGCGCCTGCGCCGAATAAGCGCGCGAAACGGCGAGTAGTTCGCCGCGCTCGGCCTCTGACAGAACGCGCTCTTCTCCCCGTACCCGCTGTTTGGTGCAGAGCGGCAGCAATGTTTCAATCGAACCTTTTACGAAAGAAATCCGTTTGCCTTTATGCTCGCGCACCACCGAGACGCGTTTGCGCTCGGAGTCGAATGGAAAGAGTTTTATGCGCGGGTACTGTTCAACGACGGTGTTCGGCGCGAAGCCAGCTTTCATCAGTAGAGTGGCAAAAGCCGCCTCAGTGGGATCTCCCAATGCGTAAAAATCTTCGTGGAACGCGTCGGGGGGATTCACCGTACCCGTGGACGAGAGAAAGCCGGACAAGAAGAGAATTTTCTGGTCGCCCAGGTTTTCAGGATGCAGCGGATTTCCCGCCTCGTCGAAGATCTGCCCCGTGGGATTGTAACCTGTGCCGCTGACCTTAAAGTTTTTACCTTCGAAGTAGGCGGCGGTAATTGTCATCTGGTTCTTTGTAATCGTGCCCGTCTTGTCGGTCGCAATGACTGTTGCTGCGCCGAGTGCTTCGACCGAAGACAGCCGTTTCACGACAGCTTTGCGCCGGGCAAGGCGTGCAACACCCAGCGAGAGCCCCATCGATATCTGTGCGGGTAATCCCTCTGGTACCATCGCCGCCGCGACGCTGACGGCAAAGATCAGCGCGGTCTTGACCGGTTCATTGCGGAGTATCTGCACCGCAAAGAGCAGGGCTGCGAGCGCGAGCGCGAAGCGCGTAATATAGACGCCGAGAATGTTGAGCTCTTTCTGTAAGGGGGATATCTCGCGTTCCATACCCTCGGACGAAACGGCGATTTTGCCGAGTTCGGTGTGGTTGCCCGTTGCGCAGACGAGGGCCGTGGCTTCGCCGCGCGCAAGTGTGGTGCCGAAAAAGAGAAAATTTTTTCTTTCGGGTAATGCGACATCGGCGTCGGTGACAAAGCCGGCGTCTTTTTCTGAAGGCACCGATTCGCCGGTGAGTGCCATCTCGTTTGCCATCAGCGATTCACCGGCAATGAGGCGGCAGTCCGCGGGAATACCGTCGCCCTCTTGCAGATAGATAACGTCACCGGGTACGAGTGAGACCGTGGGTACTTCGAGCCGGTTGCCGTCCCGAATGACAATTGCCGTTTCGGTGACGAGTGTGCCGAGCCGCGCGACAATGTTCTCCGATTTCCAGTCCTGGAAAAAACCGACAAGCGCGTTGATAACAACGATCGAGAGCAGCACAATGCCATCGCTAAAGGAACCCAAAAAGAAAGAGAGAGCTGCTGCAAGAAACAGCAGCACGACGAGCAGGTTACGAAACTGTTCTGCAAGCAGCTCGAAAAGCGAGCGCCGCGATTTCGTCGTCAGTCGGTTAGGCCCGTGCTGCGACAGCCGCCTTGCGGCCTCGTTGCCGCTTAGCCCCTTGTCGGCGTTAGCGCCGAGGCTTTCGGCGGCGCTCGTCAGCGAGCCGACATGGTGCATGAGACCCATACCGCCTTAACCTGCGGGGGCGACAGCGTGAGAATCTGCTTCAGATCTTGCCCGTGGTTATAAAATGAAAGCCTGCACGGCGTCTTCATAACCTGGCATGACATAGACGGTTACGGTCGCATCTTCGACCTTGATGATGGCGCCGAATGTGTCTTGTCCTTTGCCTGCCGTTGCTACCCAGGCGACAGAACCGGGTTTGCTTGCCTTTTTGAAGCCGCCGAATTTTACTTTGCCGATCTTGCGGCCCTGATAGAATTTCTTAATCTGATCGGCTTTGCGCAGCGCTGCCTTGCCGTTTGCTTCGGTGATTGTGTATTGAACACCGCCGTATTGTCCCTTCTCAACAGTAGTAATTTTCGCAAAGACGGGAAAGTTGATGCCATCAACATTCGCTTCGCCTTTTGTGACAGTGATGGGCACAGCTGAGCCGGCTTCTTGCGAAAAAATCGCTATAGTGCTGATGAGCGTTGTGAACAGAATGAGTGTTTTCATATTTGCCTCCTGAATTCTTCTCAAGGCAATATCCGCTGCTTCAGCGGCAAGCGGAATTTTCTGACCGCAAAATCAAAAAAAAGACCTGCTGGTCTTAAAATCTGCTTTTCGCGATTGCAAAAGATTGTATTCCCGGCTATGCTCAGATTAACACGCGCGCTTATGGCGCTTTCGCTATTGCTCTTTAGTGCTCTGCATGCGGCAGAGTGGCAATTTGATAAAACTCATGGTGTCATCGTCGGTGTGCTCAAATGGAAAGACGCTTCGCTTTCGCCGTTCTCCGACAAAATGCGCAAAGACCGCGAGCTGCACGCGCTTCTTGCCAAGCGCGGTGCGAAAAACATCAGGCTGCTGATAGATAGCCAGGGCACGAAGAAAGCCATTGAGACCGCGGTGCGCGAAGCTGCTGCTGCGGCGCCTGCCGACGGCACATTCTTCTTCTACTACGCGGGGCATGGCATACAGGTTAAAGGCGGTGCGATGATCGCCAATGCAGACATTGATTCGAACCGCGAGTCAACCGGGGTAAGCATACGCCAGATCGCTGAACTGATCGCCGCAAATTTTAAAGGTAAGTTCGTGATTCTGAGCGGCGATTTTTGTTATTCGGGTGCCTTTGAACAGGCACTGAAGATTCTCGCAGCGAAAGGAAAACAAGTCGCCGTGGTGGCCTCGGCGACGGCCTCGAATACCTCGAGCGGCAACTGGACTTTCACGCAGACCTTTATCGACTGCATCGCGGGTTCGCCGTTCTGCGACCGCAATGGCGATGGCAGCATTTTGCTTTCTGAAGTGAATGAAGATGTCGCCGAAGCGATGAAATACCGCGAGCGCCAGCGCAACGGTTTTTTTCTTTCAGGTGTCGATAGCAGCCTCAAAATCGCGACGGCTTCGGGCCGCAAATCCGCGAATACGGGAGAGTATGTCATTGCGCCTTATGAAAAGCGCGCGAACCCGGCACGCATCATTGCGCGTAATGGCAATAAAGTAACCGCTGAATTTTATTTCTACAGTGAAAAGAAAACGGCAACTCTCGACGCCACGCAGATAAAGCCCTTCGACTTCCGCTCAACGCCTGCAGGCAGCAAGGTGCGGGTGTTGTGGAACGGTAAATCTTATGAAGCCCAGGTGCTGAAAGAAGAGGGCGGCTTTCATTATATTACCTATACGGGTTTCGGTCCTGAATGGAATGAATGGGTGATGGCCGATCGTATTGTCGCTGCCGACACCGTGCTCATCGAATGGAAAGGGAAATGGTACCCGGGCCGCATTCTGAAGAAAGAAGGGGGAAAGACTTATGTTTCTTATGAAGGTTTTGGCGACGAATGGAATGAGTGGGTGCCGGCGTCACGGCTCAAAAAACCATGAGTAGTGTAAATCCGCGTGTAGTCGGTATTGGCGGCATATTTTTCCGCGCGCGCGACCCCGAAAAACTCGCCGCGTGGTACCAGGAGCATCTCGGCATTGCGCCCGCAGGCGGCGGCGAGCTCTGGCAGACATCGCAGGGCATTGTCGTCTTTGCTCCTTTTAAAAAAGACACGGCTTATTTTCCCGCTGAGCAGCCCGTCATGGTGAACTTTCGCGTTCAGGACATCGACGCGCTGCTGGCCGAGCTCAAGGCCAAGGGCGTGCGCATCGACGAAAAACGGCAAGACGAAGACTATGGCCGCTTCGCGTGGGTCTATGACGGCGAAGGCAATAAGATCGAGCTCTGGGAACCGATCGGCGGATAGCCCTCTTAACAGAGAGACATTTTCCGACGGGGGAAATCCCCCTTATTGCAGACGCGTTATACCAGGGTGCGCGCACCGAGCGCGAGATGTGGCACGGCGTTAAAGCAGACAAGATCGCGGCGAACATCTTTTAATGCCAAATGATGAATCGACGTATTGTAGATGCGGCGGATGAGGCCGAGAGTCTCTGCCGTCCCTAAGCCGAGCGCGCCGCCGACAATAAGGGAAATCGGCCCTCCCGAGGTTACAGCAAGAATACGCTGCGGCGCGGGCGATGCAAGTTCAAAAACCGAAAGCACCCGCCTCTGAAACGCGGGAAAACTTTCCGCCGCGGTAAAACTTTCACCACGCCGCGTCCATTCGCCGATCACGAGCCCCATAAGCTGCTTGAAGATATCGCCCTTGTCGGTCGAATCGCTATGCCGCGCCTTATTCCATGCCTTCAAAACCTCTGCAAACCCGGCATTGCCGTGGCGCATCTCGGCAGCGAGCGTATAAAAAATCTTTAAATCGAATTCGGCCAGCGCCGGGTGGATTTCCGCTGCGGAAAAAACCGGCGCCGTCTTCGGCATTTTACCCAAAATCAGTTCGAGGGTTTCTGCCTGGCGCTTTAATCCGCCGTGCAGCACCCGGTCGAAGGTATATCCCGAGGTAGCGAGCCAAGCGCCGACCTTGCGTGCCTGCTCGCGCCCGGCTTCGGTCAGTTCGTCATAATTCTCGCCGGCGCTATTGGCCTGGCCATGCCGTATGAGCACAAGTTCAGTCATGGGTGTGCCACCCGGTCGCAGATGCGCGCCGAGCCGTCATGCAAAAGCGCCGAATTCCGACTTTAAATGGATAAAAAGATAAATTTATCTTATATTGTATGAACCGGACCTTCCAGGGTGCGGAACAATATGCGCTCACTGGCCGGAATAAATGCTGCGTCTTTAGAGGCGCTATTGCGTGCGATACACCTGCCGTTTCCGCCGCAGGTGCTTGCGGCGGTGCTCCGGTTGCGCGACGACACGCGTATGGACTTCATCGAGCTCGACCGGTTAATACGCGCCGATCAGAATATTGCTTCGGTGATTTTAAAGATGGCGAACTCGACCTTTTATGCGCGCGGGCGTGAGATCCGCACGTTGCCGCAGGCAATCGGCATGATCGGGTTTTGTACCATTATGTCGATCGTGACCGCGGCCTCGGCGAAGAGTATATTTGCCAGCGGCAATTACACGCGCTTCAAACGACTCGTCTGGGAGCATTCGCTCGTCACCGCCGTTGTCGGAAAAATCATCTGCGAGCAGATGGGCTG
>JAFLED010000272.1 GCA_017302045.1 Spirochaetota bacterium | reverse complement strand
GATCGCCAACAGCCGCGCCTTCGAAGAGATGTTACGGCGCGCGGGTGCCGAGAAAGTCGAACAGATCAGCTTTCGCGATCACCATGATTTTTCAGAGCGGGATATCCGCATGATCTTGAACCGCGTAAGGCCTTATGACATCATCGTCACGACCGAAAAAGATTATGTGCGCCTGCGCAAACACATGAAAGAGCTCGGGATTTTTAAGCAGTTCTATTATCTGAAAATCGAATTTGAAATTCTGGAAAACGAAATTCTGCTAAAAGAGGGACTGAAGGCGCGGCTGCTCGGAGGATAGAGGTCGATTCAGGGCCGTTGCGCATTCAGCGCCGTCGGCGCCGATTTCGCGTCGCCTGCAAGCGAATATTCGAACTGGTGTTTCTTCACGAAAGTTTTTTCACCGCGCACAGTTTCATGATAGATGATTTCTACAAGCTGCTGTTTCTGGTTATACTTATATTCGGCGTACCGTGCCCCGGTCAGGCCGGTTTTCATGCGCGAACGTAATAAGCCGTTTTCGTAAATCGATTCGACCTTTGAAGTCAGTTCGCCCTTAGCGTTGTAGATATGCTGCGAAACGCCGCCCGTATGGCGCATGAGTTTGAACGACTCGGTCGGCTTGTTGCCGATCAGACGTTTGCCTGAAACCAGTGCGCCCTCTTTGTCATAAGCATATTGCCACTCAATTTTCGCGCCGCCCCGGATATCATGGATGAGCGATTTTTCGAGCTTATCTTTTTTGTATTGATAGCGGATATCTTCGGTGAGGTTACCGCCGGCATCGAAGAGTTGTTCGTGCGCGAGTAAACCTTTATCGTATTCATAGAGGCTGTAACCGGCGGCGATATTCTTATGCCCGAAATAGTCGGCGCGTACGAGCAGGCCGCCTTCGTAGCGGAATTTGGCCGATTCGGTCGTCGTGCCCTGCGTCACCACTTCGGACTTAGGCCGCTCGTTCAGCGAGTTTACCTTTTTATACGCTTCGAGCGGATCGAAAATTTCGGGGCCAGCCATGAGCGCCGGGGGAAATCCCACTAAAAAAAGCAGTGTGGAACACGTAAATAGCCTCATGTGACATATTTCGGCCCCTTTCAGAAAAAAATGAGACTTTTTTCTCAAGCCTTGAGTTCATGGGGCCGACACTCTGATTGTGAGGGAGTCTATGCAAGGGATACAAGAAATCAGCGCCGCCTCGGCCGCGCAGCCCACTGTCATCTCCTCGGAGGACCTGAAGGCTCTTCTGTACCTGACGATTCGTGGGCAAAACGGCCTCGCACCGCGTGAAGAAAAACAACATATCGATACCGAGAAAGGTGTAGATATCAAGGCTTGATGCGCGACCCATACTGCGACGAGCGGCAGCGAATCTTCGTTCTCGGGGCTTAGTCGAAGTATGGAGAGCATGACGGGTTATGGCGAGAGCCATTTCAGTGCAGAAGGTGTGCAAATCGTCTGCACGGCGCGCAGTCTCAATAGCCGCTTTCTCGACATAGATCTGAATTTTCCCGAAGAACTCGCTTGGTTCAGGGCACACAGCGAAGAAATTATCCGCAAACGGTTCAAGCGCGGGCGCATAGAAATCAGTCTGCAATCGGCGGCGCCGTTACCGGTAGACGTCGTCTTCAACGTCGATATAATCTCTCAGTACGAACGTTTTCTTTCGCAGCGCCTCGGCAAAAAGAAATTCACACTCGACCCGCGCGAGTTTCTGAACATGCCGGGTTTCGTCGAGCGCCGCGTCAAAGACTGGCGGGCATACCAGGGTAAATTTGATTTTCACCTGCTGCGCGCACTCATCAAGATGCAGCGCGGACGCATCGCCGAAGGCAAGCGCACGACGCGCGCCTGCACGACACACTTACGTTATCTTGCCCGGGTGCAACGACAGATCGGTGTACTGCATGCACAATCGCACCGCAGAAAACTCAATCATATACGCCACCGCATTCTCGAGGATTTTTTTGGCCAGCAGGGCTCTGAAACCGCGGCGACACAAAGCCACGGGGGCCGTGGCCGCCGCGCGCCCGCCGAGAATACCATGCGGGTTGCGAAACTTATCTGGAACGAACGCAAGGATGAAATTTTAAGGTCGGTACACAACGACGCGAGCGAGGAGATCAGCCGTATCGGCATGCATATCGCGCGCATGCTGCAGATTTTCCGTAAAAACGAGAGCGCCGGCCGCGAGCTCGAGTTTTTTCTGCAAGAACTGCAGCGCGAGGCGAATACCATAGGTGCGAAAGCACAGGATAGCGAGATCAACAACCTTGTCGTGATTATGAAAACCGAAATCGAAAAGCTGCGCGAACAGGTGCGTAATCTGGAGTAGATATGAAATTATTGCATGTCGGCTTTTCAAACAGCGTTTCGATCGACAAGATTGTCGCGATTATCTCGCCCGAAACGGCCGTGGCGAAGCGCCTGCGCGATATGGGCCGCGAAAGCAACAACCTGATCGATTGCACGATGGGCCGAAAACTGCGCTCGATGGTTCTTACCGACAGCGATTTCATCTTCTTATCGGCGATGCGCCCCGAAGCGCTCATGCAACGTATGGAACGCCCCGGAACCGCCGAAGAAGCTGTTGAGGATTAACCGCGGTCGTTGCCGCGGCGTCGCCGGTTCAGGCGGCAGGCGCGGTCTTTTCTTTGCGGTAGACCGCGAACATGCGCCACGCGACCAGAACCAGAAGCAACCAGAAAACGATACGGAATAACCAGATCGAATACGGTGGGTCGAAGAGCGTCAGTTTGTGCAACGGATTCGGTTTTTCGCCTTCGAGAGCAAACTCGGCATAGACGGTATTTTCTCCGAGAGAGTCGGCGATGTCGTATTTGGGTTTCTGGTTATATTCGCCGCCATAGAAAAGCTGTATCTTTTTATCGGATCCCTGGAAGTTTTCGGGGATCCGAAAAATGAGGAATTCTTTGTCGGAAATCGCCGTAAACTGCGTCAATGCCAGCGCCGCGTCGTCGTCGTTGCGAATTTGTAGCTGAATTTCTCCCGAAACCGGTGCAAAGTCGATTGCCATGAATTCGGGTTTTCCCGCCTTACGCGTCAGCGTGATCGACTTCGAGAGCACATTCGGCTGGAACTTGCCTGTTCTGTGGTAGACAAGGATTTCGCGCGTGAAATCTTTTTCTCTGAAATTCAGCTTGAGCCCGCTCAGGCGAATACGGTCGTTATTTTCGAAAATAAAAATCGAATTATTCTCACCGTCGACCGAAGTCACGAGTTCGGTGACCGGAATATCTTTTTCCATTTTCTTCTCTTCGGCCGATTTTTTCATCTGTCGCGCATACGGCAGCACTTTACCGTCATAAGCGAGGCGAATGTCGTTTTCACCGGCCGATTTGTAGAGCTCTGCGTCGACGAGTACGCTGCCGAAGGTTTTACCGTTGGTTTCGTCTTTTGCGGTCAGCTCTTTGACGAACTTAAAACGGTTGGGTTTGAACTTCTCGAGTGCTTCGGCCGACCCCGAGGGCAGTACAAAACCAGCGAGTACGAGAATGACTCCCATTTCCTTGAATTTATTCCTGAATTTTTCGTAATAGAAACTGATGAGCACGAGGCCACCTCCCATAATGATGCCCGCGATGATGCGGACCGATTTATCCCACTGCCAGATGTCGATGAAGTAAAATTTTGCGATCGCGAGGCCCATGAAAAAAAGACCTGCCTGTCTGAACCAGACTTTTTGCTTACGAAAGCCGATGAAGAGCAGTACCAACGCATACCCCGCAAAGACCAGGGTAATCATCAGCAGGCGCGCGTCTTTCGAAGTGAACAGGCGCTGTAGTTCGGCGATAATACCGACGAACGAAGTCACAAGCGCGATACCGGTGAGCGCCATGCCAAAGTTGAAGCGCGCGGGCCACAGCGATTTCATGCGCATGTAAATTGCCGCCGCCGTATAAAAGAGAAATCCACCGGCCTGGAAGTTGAGCAGAAACCAGCGGTCGCTCGAATGTGTCAGGCCGACAAAGAGCGCAATCAGGTTGATGAGATTCGCCGCCGCGGCACCGTAATAAACCAGGGGGTCAGGCCATTTGCCTGCCACGACCATCGCCGCGGTTAAGAGTACGGCCAACACGAGGCGTTCTGATGGCCCTTCCATGATGACGGTGACACCAGCCGCCATAAACAGCACCACGACCAGTGACGCCGAAGACAGGCTGCGTTTCTCTGCCGGCAAGAATTGCAGCACGAGAAAATTTATCGCAGCCTGGCACAAGAGCGCAAGCGCGGTGATTTCTTTCGAGAAATCTTTGTTGAGCGATAATACCGACGAAACCATGCCTGCGTAGAGCAGGTTTACGGACAGAATCGCGGCGGCGCGAAAGAAGCGGCCGGTCGTGGGGCGCTCTTGTGCGATATTTGCTTCACCCCACGAAGACTTATGCGCGCTATAGAGTAATATCACCATGGTGACGGCGCAGAAAAGCAGCGGGGTTGTCGCATATTGGCGGTACGCGCCAGCCCAGCCGAAAAGGCTCAGCGCATTGCCGAGCGCGAGAACCCAGAGCGTGTGCGGCGACGACGGTTGGCTCGCTGTCAGGCGACTGAGTTGCTGTAGGGCGAAATAGAGAACATTCACCCCGAACAGATAAGTGAAATATGCCTTGGGTTCATTAATGCCGCGCGAATGAATTACCGGCAACGCAAAAAATCCGGCGAATAAAATAACCGTAAGCGCCGTGGACTTAATTCTGCGCGCAAAAGCCAGCGACAGACCCATGAGAAGTGCCATCATCGCCATGGTTTCGGTACGCCCGAGAAAACGGTAGATAAAATGCGCTGAATAGATGGCGATGACATTCGCGGCGAGTGCCGTGATTGCGAGAATTTCGGGAATCACTTTGTAATTTTTCTTATATAGCCGGTAACTGAGAAAGCCCAGTATACCGAATGCGGCCTGCAGCGTGATGAGGCGAATCCACTCGCTGAGCCAGCCCTGGTCGAGCGCATAGACCATGAAGAGCGCCGTCGAAACAATGAGCGTGACGATGCCGATCTTGCCGATAATGTTGCCGCCGATCAGCCATTCCCACGAAA
>JAFLED010000271.1 GCA_017302045.1 Spirochaetota bacterium | reverse complement strand
ATCGAAGGTCTCGATATCATCGAACACGGCATCGAAGCATACCCCGAAGAAACCTAACCGTTTGCTGAGTAGGGAAACTGATAGCAGGCTCGAGAAAATTCAGCGCAGCAGATTGCGGTGAATTTTCCCTTTTTTCTTCAGGTAACTTGTGAGCAGCATCGCGTCGGTCATGCTCAAGTCGCTGAATTTACCCTGCGAAATATAATCGGGATAACCCGTGCCACCCGAACCGATATACGAATTCAGCGCGACCTTGTATTTGCGTTTGGGGTCGAGGGGTTTGCCGCCGATCGTGGCCGTCAGCTTCTTCGCTTCGCTGTCAACCTGCAGCTGCAAGCCCGCGACTATCGGATAACCGCCTTTATCGGCGCTGTGTAGCATACGTTTTTCGAGTAGCGCGGTAATTTCTGCACCGGGGATATCCACAATGCCCACGGTGTTGCCGAACGGCAAAACCGTCAGCACATCGCGCAGGGTAATTTTCCCTTTTTTGAAGCCACCGCGTATACCACCGGCAATGACGATCGAGATTTCAGCGCCGCTCTCGGTCAGCTGGCTTTCGGCGACGAGCCTCGTGATCGGCGCGGTCAGTGCATGTTCGCGCTCGTAATGAAAATCTTCTTCGGCCTCGGCGACAATCTCGCCGAATTTTTCGGCGCTCTTTTTCAGGTAACCGTCGATGACCTGCCGCGCTTCAGCCCGCTTTGCCGCAACGGGGGCAGCCAGTGACGACGGCGAGCGGCGCAGGTCGAGCACCTGCGACGATACAAAGCGGAACACGGCCTTGCCGTCTTTGCCACGCGGTTCGATTTCAAAGTCGGCGCGCACGAGGTGCGCCGAAAAACACTTCGCCTGAAAGATACGCACGCCGTTCACGACCTGACCGTCGATCAGGGTATGTGAATGCCCGCCGAGCACGAGATTGATTTCGGGTACGCTTTCGACGAGCACACGGTCGTCGGCAACGCCGAACGGCACCGCGCTTTTCGGGTAAAGCCCGAGGTGCGTGAGCGCGACGATAAAATCGGTTTGTGGCTTTAGTTCTTTCGCCTGCGCGCGTGCCGTCGCGACTGTAACGGCGAAGCGGTATTGTTTTGTGTATTGCGGATTGCCAATCTGGTTGGTCTGTTCTGTCGTGAGGCCCACGACACCGATCTTGATTCCCGAGGCGGTTACGATATGGCTGGGTTGTGTCAGCCGCCCACCGGTTTTACGTTCGAGGTTCGCCGAGATCCATGGAAAACCCGCTGCGGCGATTTGTTTTTCGAAGATCTCCGGCGGGTTATCGAATTCGTGGTTGCCGATGACAGCGACATTGAGACCCGCGAGACGCCAGAGTTCGATGTCGGGTGCCGCGAGAAAAAAAGCGGATTCCGGTGTGCCGGTATTGAGGTCGCCGCCATAGGTGACTACGACATCCGCATCTTTGCCGGCCTCGTGGCGAATCGTTTCAATATATGTGATCAGGTTTTCGAGCGCATACCCGTCGCGCGGGCGTTCGCCGTTTTCGAGTTTGCCATAGAAGTGCCCGTGCTGATCGTTGGTGTGCAGAAAGATGACGCGCCGGGGTGCAGCGCCAGCAGCGGCGGATAAAAAAAGGGAAAGAATCAGGGAAGTGAGAGTCAGGCTATTCGGCAGTCGCATATTGCTTCGGCATGAGAACGAGTATTCGCGTCAAGATCAACGCATCTCGCGGTTAACGCGGTAAAAGCGCGGCCGCACGTATGCCGATAATCACCCCCGCAACGCCCGCACAAAGACTGGCTATGATATAAAAGGCGGCGGTGCCATACGCTCCTGCCTTGATAAGCTGAAAATTCTCGAGCGAGAAGGCCGAAAACGTCGTATACCCGCCGCAGAGACCCGTCATCCAGAAGAGCCGGCTGTTTTCCGAGAGCCATCCGCCGCGCTCGTTCAGCGCAAAGAGCAGCCCGATGAGCAGCGAGCCCGTGACATTGATAAAAAATGTACGTAACGGAAAGCTGCCCGAAGCCACGGGAATCTGCGAGACCAGGTAGCGGAGCACGCTGCCGAGCATACCGCCCAGACCGACGGAGAGAATATCCATACCCATAGCTTCGCCCGGCGATCAGACGGGCAATCAAAAACACGGCGAATTTATTTGGTTTACACCGAACGGGATTATGTCACATCTGTCGCGAGTGATTCTGCGCCACCTGATCTTTCTTTCCCTCGCCGCGACGATGGGCTGCGAAGTCAAAAGCTGCTACGAAGAAGCGAAAGAAAAACATCTTAACAAACGTTACGGCAACCGTGCCGTCGACAAAGGTCAGCTTGCCGACTGGGAAAAGGAAATCGCCGGCTACGAAAAAGTCATCAACGAGAAAATCGACGCCGGCATCAAAACCGGCAAAGTCTACCGTAAGCTGGGGGAATCCTACGCGTTGATGGAGAGTTACGAGCTTTGCGTCAAAAATCTCGACAAGGCCGTCGAATACGGCGAGGCCGTCGCCGAGGTGTTTTACTGGCAGGGGCTCTGTTACGCCAATCTCGCGCGCGTCAATAACTGGCAGGCGGATTACGCGCAGAAAGCAGAGCGCACTTTTCTCAAGGCACTCAATCTCGACAAGAATCTCAACAAAGTCAAATACGAACTCGCGGTGATGTATTACGTCGGTTTTGCGCGTAACAACCAGTACCGGATTTTGAACGACACGCTGACCGTTTCGCAGCAGCAGTTTCAGGATAAGGCGATCGAACTCATGAAAGAGTTCAAGTCGGTCGAGCCCGACCAGGCGAAGGCATATTTTTTCTTATCAGGATTGTATAAGGAGCGTGGCGAAATGGCTGAAGCGAAACGTGAACTGACAGATTTGATGAGACAGATCGAGAAGAACAACGCGGCGGGCGCGAAGCGTAATCCGGATTACACGCGCGCGCAGGAGTACCTGAAAGGCTTCGAGGCGGTACCGAAGCCCTGATGCTGCTAAGGCACGCTGGTTTCGGTCTGCGGTACGCGGCCCTCAGGCAACGACGAGTCTTTGTAAGAACGCGGCTGGCTTTTGCCCGAAAGAATAATGACATCTATACGGCGATTGAGCGCGCGCGCTTCCGGGGTTCCCGACTGCGTGAGCTGGCGCGTTTTGCCGAATGTCGCGGCTGAGAGTTTCTCGGCCGGTACCTCGTTCTTCTCTTCGAGAAAACGCACCGCGTTGATCGCGCGCTGCGCCGCGAGTTCCCACGCCGATTCGTAGAATTCGCCCGCAGGTCGCGCGGTGAGTTCGTCGTCGGCATACCCTTCGATGCGCGTGTACGAGTTCATGCGCGCGAGCACGTCAGAGATCTTGACGAGAATACGCCGGCCTTCTTCTGTCAGTTTTGCCGAACCGGGGCCGAAATAACCGTCGCCGATGAGGCTGATGACAATGCCGCGTTCTTCTTCGGTGATTTTAACTTTCTTTTTCTTGATTTCGTCTTCGAAAATCTGTTTGATCTGGAACTTTTCTTTAGACTGAACCTTGCCCTTGACTTCGGCAGGCATCGCTTCTACGGTTAAGCCCATATCTTCGAGTTTCTGCTTCGAGAGTGTATTACCGCCTGGCATGATGCCACGCGCGCCCTGGAAAGGCGAGAGCATGATGCGCATCTCGGAAACCTTAATCGGCGCAGGCGGCTGGTAGATCGCGATAAAAAAGCAAAGAATCAGGGTAATGAAGTCCCCGTATGTCGCCATGTACTCGGGGACTTTCTGGACGCAATCGGGACACTTCGCCATGGTTAGTTGCCGGCGCCTTCAGCCTCGCGTTGTTTAATAAGAGCTTCGCGCGATGACGGGTCGACAAAGCAGAGGAGTTTATCCATAATAACTTTCGGGTTCTCACCCGCCTGGATAGACATCACGCCTTCGAGCAGCATGTTCATGAGCGAGACTTCGTCGCCTGTGCGGCCCTTGAGTTTGTTCGCGGTCGGTATCGCGACGACGTTCGCGAGGAACGAACCATAGAGTGTTGTAATGAGGGCGGCGGCCATCGCTTTACCCAACCCCGAGGTGTCGCCCCCGAGGTTCGAGAGCATCCCCACGAGACCCACAAGGGTACCGAGCATACCGAACGCGGGACCCATCGTCGACAGCGTATCGAACCACCCACGCGCCCCGGCATGGCGCGCTTCCAGAGCTTCGATTTCAATACGCATGACGCGCTTGGCAATTTCGGGGTCGGTACCATCGATAATCATCTGTAGCGCTTTGGTTAAGAATTTCGAGTCTAGTTTGTCGACATGGTCTTCGAGAGCGAGAATACCTTCGCGGCGCGCGATTTCAGAGAGAGAAACGATTTGTAATACGTAACGGTTAATATCGATTTCGTTTTTGAGCCAGGCCAACTTGTAGATCTTGTGGATGCCCATCGTGAGTTCCCACGGGTTCTGCATCATCGTTGTCGCGGCGGCACCACCGAAGGTGATGAATACCGACGCAAGGTCATAAAGGGCTCCCCACGCGACACCCGAGGATTCAACCCCTAAAACGAGAACCCCTAAGGAGACCCCGAAGCCGATCATATATGCTTTGTCCATGGTACTTCATTTCATTTTCGGTCGGATAAAATCGCGCTTAAAGGACTTTTTTCAAAAACAGCAGATGCCGGAACCCGAGGCTTCGATTATAGGTCTCTTAGGCATGAAATACCTGCTCCTCGGTGCGCTGTTCTTCAACCAGGTTGCCGCCACGGCGGATGTCCCCTCCGAAACACCTGCGGCTATTTATAATTTATCCCAAGAGCCACTGATTGCAGACCTGCGCCGGGTTTCCTCGCATGAAAACCCTCAGCCCAGTGAAGTGCGGGGCGCGTTATCTGATTTCTGGAAATACACCATCGCCATTGCGGCGCTTGTTTTCTTTCTGGGCATCGCGCTTTTTATCCAGATTCGCTCTGAACGCGAAAAATAATCCCTGGTTTCAGATAATCCAAAAGAACACCACGGCGAGTCCCGTCGGCACCAACGCGCCAGCGAAGAGGCCTAAGGGGGATATCCCCCCGTCGCCAAATACACGGCTCGAGCGCAAGATGCCCACGCCGGCCGGGTTGGGGGCGTTGGCGATGACGGTGAGACCAC
>JAFLED010000270.1 GCA_017302045.1 Spirochaetota bacterium | reverse complement strand
CTTCGGCGACGATAGGCGCAGCGCCGGTACCGGTGCCGCCGCCCATACCCGCCGTAATGAAGACCATGTCAGCGCCTTTCAGGACATTCATGATTTTCTCGCGGTCTTCCATCGCCGCCTGCGCGCCGACGTCGGGTATACCACCCGCACCCATACCGCGCGTCAGTTTGGCGCCCAACGCGACCTTGATCGGAGCATGCGAGCGTTCGAGTACCTGTTCGTCGGTATTCATCGCGATGAGTTCGACACCCTCGAGGTTCATCGACACCATGCGTTCGATGGCGTTCATACCGCCGCCGCCGACACCCACGACTTTAATCATTGCGGGGGATTTTTTCTTTTCTTCGAATGCTAACATAGCATGCTCCTCGGGTTACAGGTTTTTCTGTAACCAGTTTTTCATTTTTCCGAACAGGTTGCGTCCGCTTTTTTGTGTTTCTACCTCTCCATAACGCGCCTGGTACAGGAGTAACCCCGTCGCCGTGCTATAGGGTGGTGATGCAACTTTGTCCGAAATCCCCAACAAGCCCTTTGGATAGGCGACAGACGCACCGAGTTGCAGAACTTCTTCTGCAAGGCCGACAAGGCCTTCAAGCTGCGCGCCGCCTCCCGTAAAAATAATGCCGCCGGCCAGTATGTTTTTTCTGCCGGATCTTAAAATTTCATGATCGATGAGTTCGAGCATCTCGCGCATGCGCGCTTCGATGATAAGAGCCATGTCGCGGCGCGGTATCTGGCGCGGTGCGCGTTCGCCGACCGAAGGTACGTCGACCATTTCCATCGGGTCGACATCGGCCGCGCGCGCCGTGCCCTTTCTTTTTTTCAGCATCTCTGCCGAATCGATCGGGGTTTTAAGGCCGATCGAAAGATCTTGTGTGACGTGCTGACCGCCGAGGCAGATCGTCGCCGAATATTCGACACCGCCGTCGACGTAGATAATGAGATCGATGACACCCGAACCGATGTCGCAGATCGCAACGCCGAGATCTTTTTCGGCTTCGGTGAGCAACGCCTGGCTTGAAGCGAGGGCCGAGAGAACTTTATTCGAGACGCGCACACCCGCCTGTTCGACCGCCTTTTCGGTGTTTTGTAACTGCGTCACGGGCGCGGTGACGATGTGCACCTGCGCGTCGAGGCGTACGCCGACCATGCCGAGCGGGTCTTTGATGCCAGCCTGGTCGTCGACCTTGAATTCGCGCGAAAGCACGTGCAGAATTTCCTGATCGGCGGGAATCCGCACATTCTGCGCCGTGTCGATGACACGAAAGACATCCGCATGCGTAATAATACGGTCGCGGCCCGTGATCGTGACCATACCGGTCGCGTTGTCGCCGCGCACATTCTTGCCCGAAATATTAATAACGACTTCGTCGATCTCAAGCGCCGACATGAGTTCGGCCTCTTCGATGGCATCCTGGATGCTTTTAACGGTTTGCTCGATATTCGTCACCGAGCCGGATTTCACGCCGCGCGACTCGACAACACCGAGCCCGATGATTTCGACTTCGTCGGGCGATTGAATGCGGGCGACGATTGCGACAGTTTTGCTTGAACCCAAATCGAGAGCGGCGACGAGGCGCCCCTGACCCGCGCCCGCGCCGTCATAACTCATGTATCGGCCTCTGCCTTGTTTTGGCTCTGTTTCATTTCGCGTATTATGGCGCTATTTTCCTGTAAATCAACCAAAGTGACCGAACGCGGCAGCTTGGTTTCGAGATAGGCGTATACCGCCCACAGCCGGCGCAGCGTTTCTTCAGAGAGCCGCCCCTCGTACACGATGCACGAGCGGATTCCCGCTGAGTAGATGCGGTAGCGCCAAAGGGTGCCATCCGCCTGCGGAGTTTTACCCTTCTTCGGGTCGTCTGCCGCTTCTTCTGCTACGCTCCCGCCCTTGAGGGGGCGAATCTCGATCTCGGCGAAACGCTGCCAGAGAAATGCATATTTCTCGCGCGTCTCTTTCCAGAGCCGTATTATGTCTCTTTTCGGTGACACCGATGATTCGCCGCCAAAAGTCAAGTAGAAAATGACTTTGTCAGGTGTCAGATCCTGATGTAAAACTGCGGCGTTTTCAACGATCGTTGTGCCACTGGCGTCTTTCTCAGCGACGCCGTTTTCTTCGTTCTGCAGGTATTCGAGTTGTCGTTCGTTGATCGTGATGTTGACCCGGCGCCCGGGCAAAACGGTGACTTTCGCCATGGCAATGCGCGGGTTCAAAAGCAGCGCATCGCGTATCTCGTCTGAGCTTACCCCGTCTTTCGCGGCCTTGAGCAGGTAAGATACGACTTCTTGCACGTCGCGTTCGCTCAGAATGCGGTTGCCCTCGACGGCGATTTGCCAGCCGTCGCCGCCACCATGCCTTTTGACAAGAAACCAGGTGGTGAGCACAGCTCCCAGCGTGATGAGCGCCACGCCTGCGATGAGAATTTTTTTCCGGAGCGGCATGGCGCTATTCGCGGGGGATATCCACCCCTGATTCGGCGGGCGGAGCAACCGTGGCAGACCCTCCAGGATCCTGGTCTGTGAAATTACCGTTCCATTCGCTGATGAGTTCCCAGATCGTGACAAACATCGTAACAATGAATGGACCCAAAATCAGGCCCTTCACGCCGAAGGCGTTGAGGCCACCGACGATCGCGAGAAAGAGAAAAAGGGGATGCAGGTTGAGGTCGCGGTCGAGCAGCATCGGCTTCAGCAGATTTTCGAGCAGAAAATAAAACGTCATACACGTGATCGCCATGATGATCGCGGTCGTGTGCTGGTCATGTGAGTAGAGGTAAATGGCACCAGGCAACCAGACGACAGCCGTGCCGATCACGGGAATCAGCGCGAAGGGCGCGGCTACGGCGCCCCATAACAGCGGCGTCGAAAGGCCGCAGAGCCAGAACACGATGCCGATGACCGCGCCTTGCAGCGCCGACACGACGAGGTTGCCCTTGACCACCGCGTCGAAAATTTTCACCATGCGCTCGCCGATATGTTTTTCGATTTTATCGGGAAACGGCAGGTTGCGGTAGACCGCAAGCCCGATACGATCGACGCTGCGAAACAGAAAGAATAAGATGAAGAGGGCGAATGTAAAATCCACCACGAACTTGATACTCGTCAGCGCCCATTTCCACCCTTGCTTGAGTGTCTCGAGCTGGTTCGAGCGAATCACTTCGAGTAACTGTAACCGGTAACCTCCCAGGTCGTCGACGGTGATGCCGAACTTTGCCTGAATCCAGGGGTTATTGCGGTAAATTTCAAGCATCTTCTCGGGTGTAAACCATTCGCGCGCAAGGTCTGATGCGTGGCGGGCTTCAGTGACAAGCGCAATCGCGAGAAAAATCGCGGGTATGATCAATATCAAAATCACCGACAGCGTTGAAATCACCGCAGCCATCGTGCGGCGGCCGTCGAGCCGCTTTAAGAGCCAGCGGTGCGGTGTGCGAAAAAGAATGAACAGAATTCCCGAAATGAAGAAAGCGTAGATGTAGCTGTAGTAGACGAAGCTGACGAGACCCAGCAGAAACAGAAACAAGCCAAAAAACACATACGGCAGAAAGCGCGAAAAATCGAGAAAGCTGTAGCTGCGATCGAGTTTCATATCACTCGTTTTCGGCGGCGGCTTTTTTGCCGCGGCTGTAATCGACTTCGCTGCGCCCGATACGAATCAAAAAGTTTTCTGCGTAGGGTAGTTTCGAAATATCCACGGAGATGAGTTCTGTTGTTTCTTTTGCGCTGCGCTCGTATTGCAGCAGCGCACTCTCGTTCTGTTCGAGCCGCGCCGTTTCGCTGAAGTTATGTTTTTTAAACACAGCTTCGTAATAGGCGATGATATCCTTAACGCGGTGGTTTGTTTTTTGCAGAATCGTCGACGCACGCCCGGCCGCCGCGGCGTCGCCCGGGTTGCGCCCCGTGCCCGTCGCCTGATCGACGCGGTAGATTTCTGCCTGCGGGTAAAGCAGCGACAGCGAACGCACAAATTCGGGCGCGTCGGATGCAGAACCGCGTGGTGGTAATTTATCAGAGGGCGATGCGGTATCGGTTATTTCAGGATTTTTTTTTCCACAATCCAGTATGGCCGCAACCCAGAGGCAGCAGCATACAAAAGAGGTCATCCGCCTCAGCATAATGCGACATAATGAACCTTTTGCCGGGCGTACAGTAAAAAGCGGAGATGCTGATCAGGTTTTGCGGGGTTTTCTTTTCTCTGGTTTGTGCTCGAACGGATAGAGAATCGCATGGGCAATCGACACTTTGCGGGCGAGGGCGTTGTCGACGGTGTTCGCCGATGCATTCATTTGCGTTAAAATTGCATGGTCAAGCCAGTCGCGCAGCGGGGCTGGTATGTGACAGGCGTCGGTGGTTTGCATTTTGCCAGGCATCGTGGGTAACCTTTGTAAACTTTACGATGCCCGGATAAAAAGGTTACCAAAGCAAATTTAATTTCTTCTTTACACTCTGTCTTTTTTGAGTATATTCCTGTTATGGTATTCTTATTCGGCATGCCCAACATGGGTGAGATGATCTTTCTCGTTGTGATCGTTTTGCTGTTATTCGGGGGTAAAAAGCTCCCCGAACTTGCACGCGGTCTCGGGGCCGGCATCCATGAGTTTCGCCGGGGTATGAATTCGGGCAACGAGCCCGCGCAGACGCAGACGCACCAGACCGAGCGCGATGTTACCCCCGAAGGGGAACAAACTCCGGTACGCCAGCGCCAGATCGCCGCGCCCCGCCGTTCGACCGGCTCCACAGCGAAGAAAAAATCCGGCGCAAAGAAAAAGAAATAACAGCCGCGACACGCGCAGGTGATCGCCGTAGATACCGCACTCGCACATTCCCACGAACGTATAGCGACATTACTCGAAGCGCTGCCGTACATACAGCGCTTTGCGGGTAAAACCATCGTCATCAAGTACGGCGGTGCCGCGATGGAGAAAGCCGATCTCTCGGCTAAGTTCGCGCAAGACGTCGTGCTGTTAAAACTCTGCGGCATCGACCCCGTGATTGTGCATGGCGGCGGGCCGCAGATCAATCAATTGCTCGAACGGCTGGGCGTGAAATCCACATTTATTGACGGTCACCGTGTTACCGGCGACGCCGAAATGGCGGCGGTCGAGATGGTGCTATCGGGCGATGTAAATAAAAAAAT
>JAFLED010000027.1 GCA_017302045.1 Spirochaetota bacterium | reverse complement strand
AGCGCAAGAAAGCGCGGGGCTGTTTCTTTCGCGAGGCGAAACTCGCGCACGCGGTTCACGCGATTGGTCGTGAACACAATCTGTTCTTGTTCCCGGTTTGCCTGATGGAGTACGATAAAACCTTTCTGTGCTTTCGTAATCAGCCGAATCTGTATGATGACATCTTCGAAAACACTGCTGAGTTTTGTCGACGAATGCAGCGACTTACCGAGTTCAAAATAACTCAATAATTTCAGATTTTGCGTGATCGCGGCCATGTGCGATCGGCGCAGTTCGTCGATAATGCCCCGGCAGGGTTCGTGGTTCGGCAGCTGGTGGTGCCGTATAATGTCTTTGATATCCATGCCCATAGAAATGGGCTAAGAGGGCTATGCCCCCTTAGAATCTCCCGATTTTTCAATGCGCTCCGTGATTTTTTTAGTCCGGATTTCTTCTTGCACGAGAGCCATAAATTCTGCGCGCGCAAATTCTTTCTGTTCACCCGTAAAATAATTACGCGCGTTAATAATTCCGCCGCCCACTTCTTTATCGCCAATTACCAGCATGTAGGGAACCTTTAGCTTTTCGGCGGTGCGTATGCGCTTGCCTAAACTCTCTTCGGGCTCTTCGAGATGCGCGCGGATACCTGCCTCGCGCAGCTCTGCGGCAAGCTTTGTGCCATAATCCATATGCGCCGCGTTCACGGGAAGAATCCGCACTTGTTCAGGGGCCAGCCAAATGGGGAATGCCCCCGCGAAGTGCTCTATGAGAAAGCCGATAAAACGTTCGTGCGTACCCAGCGGCGAACGGTGTATACACACCGGGCGCTTCATTTGCCCGTCTTTATCGATGTATTTGAGATCGAATTTCATCGGCATGAAGAGGTCAAGCTGGCAGGTCGAAGATGTGAATTCGCGCCCGATCGAGCTCTTAATCTGAAAATCCATCTTCGGGCCATAAAACGCCGCGCCGTCGTTCTCAACGATGTACTGCACGCCCGACTCTTCCATCGCCTGGCGGGTCAGCGCCTCGGCTTTATCCCACATCGCGTCTTCGCCGTGGTACTTCTTGTTGTTCGGGTTTCTGAGCGAGAGCACCATATGATAATCGGTGATGTGCAGAGTCTTGTAATAATATTCATGCAGTTTGATGACTGCCTTGAATTCTTCAACCGCCTGCTCTTCGCTGCAGTAAATGTGCGCGTCGTTCATCTGCATCGCGCGCACGCGCATGAGACCCATCAGCGCGCCCGAATCTTCGAAGCGGTGACAGGTACCGTATTCGGCCATGCGTAAAGGCAGCTCGCGGTAGCTGCGCGGCCGGTGTCCGAAAATCGTGTGGTGAAACGGGCAGTTCATCGGCTTGATATAATAGTTCTGGTTATCCATCTGCATGGGTGGAAACATATGATCCATATAATGCGGCAGATGTTCGCTCTGGTAAAATAAATCTTCTTTAGTGACAACCGGCGTTGTGACACGCTGATAGCCATTCTTCGCTTCGGTTACTTTTGCCCAGTTCTCGAGTTCGTCTTTGATGATATTGCCGCGCGGCAGCCAGAGAATCAAACCAGGGCCGATCTTATCTTCTGTTGCGAAAAGTTCGAGCTCGCCACCCAGCTTGCGGTGATCGCGCTTTTTCGCTTCTTCAAGCAGGCGAAAGTGTTCTTTGAGCAGGTTCTTATCGGGAAAGCTAACCGCGTAGATGCGCTGCAGCATCTGGTTTTCGGATTTACCCCCGATATAGGCGCCGGCAACCGTAGTGAGTTTAAACACACCCAGCTTGCCTGTCGACGGTACATGCGGCCCGCGGCAGAGGTCGGCAAACTCGCCCTGTTCATAAATACGTATCTCGTCGTTTTCGGGCAGGCGCTGAATGATACCAACTTTCAGGTCTTCTCCCATCGCCTTGAATTTTGCGACCGCATCGGCGCGCGTCATCACATTGCGTTTGACCGCATGGTTTTCCCGAATAACCTTTTGTATCTCCGCTTCGATTTTCTCAAAGGCCTCTTCGTTAATTTTTTCTTCGAGCAGAACATCGTAAAAAAAGAAACCAGGGCCATTCTTAACGACAGGACCGTCTTCGAGCTGAATATGGGGATACACCCGCTTCAGCGCCTGCGCGAGCACGTGCGCGCTCGAATGCCAGAACATTTCTTTGCCCGCCTCATCGGCGAATGTTAAAACTTTCGCGGTGATGCTGTTCGCAGCGATAACAGAAACCGGCCGGCTGAGGTCATAACTGACCTTCTCAACCTCAATCCCCAGCGCGGCTTTGCGCTGTGAGGGAGCCAGTTTTTCGACAACTTCGGTGAATGTCGTCTCGGGCGAAAACTCGCCGCTTTGATCGCCGATTTTTACTACAACCATAACCACCTGTGCTGTGACCCGTTTCGGGTCTCCGTCCTCGGAGCCTGTCGAAGCATAGGTGCAGACCGGAACGGCGAAACAGGCGAGAAAGCTATTTCGAAGGCCGCGGCAAAGTCGTCAGGTACTGGTGAATCTCGGGATCGTTATCTTTCGTCAGCTGCCAGAACGAAAAACCGGCAAGACGGTGTTTTTGCAGAAGCGCCATCTTCTCGGCAAAAGCGGTCTTATCCATGTAGAAGGCCACGCGTTGACAGCCGCCCGAGGTATACCACAGCGAGGGATCCTCATAAACTTTATCTTCGTGAATATCGCGGAACTTGCTGAGGTTGCGCCACGACTTCGCGCCTTTTTCGGTGTCGAGAATTTTCGCTATATCGGTCGGCTGTTTTACTTTGTGCGCGCCGCTCTTGATGCGCACGACGTCGTGGTAATACACCGCCTTCACCGGCGCCTTGCAGTTGAGGCCCCAGTCATAACCGTATGTCGGTATCGCCATGTAGAGTTTTTCAGGCGGTACTTTATCCTGTGCATAGTTAATGATTTCTTGCAGCCAGACACCCGGCGCTTGCGGGCCCGGGCCAGGGTTGCGGTATTTGCGCGGGTGCAACTCATAGGCCATGATCTTCACCATGTCTGCGTGCTTGCCGAGAAAAGCGTAATCGTGCGTCAGCGGCCCGCGCCAGTTTTCGCGAAAGTCCATCGTGATCGCATTCTTGAGGCCTTTGCACTTCTTGACATCGTTCTCTTCGTTGTCGGTGCCTGTTTTAGGATGCACCGCGACGGAAAGGAGTTTGTTTTTAGCGTGCAGCTCGCCCGAGAGTTTAACGATAAATTCTTCGAACTTCTCTTTTTTACCGCAGCTCATACCTTCGTAGTCGATATCGATGCCGTCATAACCGTAGGTCATAACTTCGTTCATAATAATACCAATGTGCTTGTCGCGAATGTCGTTACGACCGCCCAGGCCGATCGCCTCCTGGATCTTTTCGCCGGGGTTCTCCCAGCGGAAAATCGTGGGTATGATTTTCAGGTTCGGATTTCTCGCGCGCAGCGCAGCGACCCGTTGCAGTTTCTGGGTGTGCCCCCATGACGAAACCAGTTCACCATTATTATTGTGACGCCCTTTGAGAGAATAAATGAAGGGATGCAGTTCGTCGTAGAGATGTGCGTATTGCAGCATGACATTGTAGTCAAAAGACCAGGACGAGGCGCGCAGGGGCCCCGGTGGCCCTTGTGGCACTGTCGGCTTCACTGCCGTTTCGGCAGTTGCCGGCAAGACGGCCGGCTTATCGACCTTGACCTGGGGGGGCTGATTCGCCATACGAATCGCAAAGGGTGTGGCGATGAGCAACAGCGCTCCGGTTATACCCAGCGGCAAAGCCAGGCGGCGCGAACGCGACGGTGCGGCAGCCGGCGTTTCGGCAGAGTCGGCAACTTCGGTCACAGGTTCTTGTACGGGGGGATTCTTACGGGGTGACATGATCTTCTTCTTAGTATCGGTCGCCTTGCGGGAGGTCAACAGTGGTTTCGCCCCCTTCTTTGCCGTCTTTTTCTGCGTTTTTTTCACCTGCGCGACTCCTATTACATGTATTTATTTACATGAATACTCATTCATGTATTTGAGATAAAGACTCGCTCACAAGCAAAAAACAGTTGAGCGCGAGTGTGTGTTCTGTATACCGCAAACGCCGTGCAGACACGCCGCCGACCTGCAAAACGGGCCCTGCCCGCCCACGATTTCACGTTTCTGACCAACCATACGCATGTACTCATCTGTCTTGCCGCCAACCCCGGTATTACGCTCAGACAGGTTGCGGCGCTGGTAGGTATCACCGAACGAGCCGTACTCGCCATCGTTAAAGATCTGACGGTTGTGAAAGTTTTATCGGTCAAAAAAGAAGGCCGGCGTAATCGTTACCGCATACACGGCGAAGCACACCTGCGCCACGACATCGAACGCCATAGAACCGTGGGTGACCTGCTCAAGGCGATTCTCGGCAACTGATTTCGATTCAGTATTTGTTCAGATACGCAGATTGCAGAACCGCGCTGCAGAAACTGCCTTTCGCTTTCGTATCCAGAATCAGGCTGCTACCGTTATCGAATGGTATACCGTAAATCTTGTTATTCCCCGCCAGCACGCCGCCGAACCATTTGTCCGTTGTCCCGGCCAAACCGCCCACCGAAGTGATATCGGCGGTGTTCGTGTCGGGGTCGATGATCAGCAAATTATCGATCGTAATGCTGTGCGGTATACCGTAGATTTTTCCGTTGGGGGCAAGCACACCGCCCACCCATTTCACTGTTGCGGCACCCAGGTTTGTTATCGCCGTCGTATCAACCGTGTTTGTAACCGGGTCGATAATTAGCACATTTTGCCCCGACCCCGGAATGCCATAAATCTTGCCGTTCGGCGCCAAAACGCCGCCCGACCATTTTCCTCCGCCGGTCGGCAGCCCCGATATGGTCGTGGTATCTGCAGTGTTCGTATCGGGATCGATAATCAATACGCTGCTGGAATCCCACGGGATACCATAAATCCTGCCATTTGGTGCTAACACACCGCCAAACCATTTCGAAGTACCGGTGGGGACAGGGATAGAAGTGGCCTGCGCCGTGTTCGTCGCCGGATCGATGACGAGTATATAATCGTTGTCCCGGGGAATTCCGTAAATCTTACCATTGCGCGCCAACACGCCGCCATACCATTTTCCCGTGCCCGTCAGACCCGTGATCGTTGTCGTGTTAGCGGTATTGGCTACAGGGTCTATAATCAGCACACTTTGGCTGTTCGACGGAATGCCGTAGATCTTGCCGTTAGGAGCAAGAACACCACCGACCCACTTATTTGCCGTCGTTGTCAGCCCCGTGATCTTCGTCGGATTTATCGTATCGTTATCGGGATCGATAACAGCAACGGCATCGCTCTGCCGCGGAATAGTATAAATCTTGCCGTTGGGTGCCAGCACGCCGCCAGACCATTTCAAATCGCTGGTGGTAAGACCGGAAATTGTCGTGATATCGCGGGTTACAAGCCCTGTGGCACCCTTGTCGCGCTGTGCGCGCAAATGATACATAAACTGCTCTGCCCGCTCTGCCTGTATGGCCTCGGTGTACGAAGCATTGACTTCGCAGACGTCGACTTCCCAGAATTTTCCCCAGCTCTGGCAGGCGCCGGCGAAAAATAACGATAAAAGAACGACGCTAAGCCGCATTTAATCCCCGCGCAAGATAGGTGCGCATCTTGCCGATGCCCTTAATTTCGATCTCGCCGCGGTCGACGAACTCAGCTGTATTGCCCAGTGCCGCCATCGTGGTGGCTGTAATGTGAATCTCCCCCGGTACGCCTGAAGATTCCATGCGGCTTGCGGTATTCACCGTATCGCCCCACAGGTCATAGATGAATTTGTTTTGCCCGATCACGCCGGCCACAACCGGCCCCGATGCGATGCCGATTCTGAGGCGCAGCGGTTCGGCAAGGGTCTTATTCTCCTCTTCGAGAATGCGGATCATACCCTGCGCCATCGCGAAACATTTTTCCGCATGGTCGTCGGCCGGTTGCGGTAAGCCGGCGCCCACCATGTACGCATCGCCGATAGTCTTGATTTTTTCAAGACCCAACACCCCAGCCAGAGAATCAAAATTACTGAAAATCCGGTTCAACAGCTGCACCAGCTCTTGCGCCTTCAGGCGCCGTGAAAGACTGGTAAAACCTTCGATATCCGCAAAGAGCACAGAAACACTGTCGAAATAATCGGCGATCGTTCGTTCGCCTGAAAGCAGACGGTTCGCAACGGTTTCGGGCAATATGTTTCGTAACAACGCCTCGGAGCGCTGTTTTTCTTCACCCAGCTGCTTCGACTGCTCTTCGATAGTACGGGCCTGCATGAACTCGGTGCGCGAGTTCTGTTCGAAGAAAAATACCGAGATCAACCCGACGGTACCGACGAAACCGAGCAGCGCAAGGCTGTAGACGACATCGGTCACGGGCATCGGGCGCAGAAAGATCATGAAGACAATGTATTGCCCCGTAACAAGCATCGAAGCCACGATCGCGAAAAACGTCCGCAGGCGAAGCATCGAAAATGTATAAATCGTCACACAAATAATGAGCCCGTAACCGTACTTCAGGTAGAACTCGTCGGGCGCGAGGTACAATAGCGTCAACGCACAGGTGTTGCTGAAAAAATTTGCGAACACCAGCACCCATTGCAGGTAGAAAAATTTTTTCAGAAAGGGTATAACGATCGCCGCAAAAAGATGCGTCGGCACGATAAAGCCATAGACAAAGAATTTAGACCTGTAAAAAAAATCCGGAATCAGAAAGTATGTCAGACTCCCCAATACAGCGTAACCGAAGGTGCCGAACATAAAGCCCCACCGGGCCTGCTGTGCGGCTTTTTCATTATTGTCGCCGATAAAACGGTGCTCGAGTCCGCGCTCCGGAAAACGCGGGTAGATATAATTCCACAACCTGACGCGGGCCATCAGGCCAGCTTTCGACCGATCTGATAGACGGCGAGCGAAATTACATAGGCCAGCGACGTCATCGCAAAAAACAGTCCCACGGCCCAGCCGGTGCTGCCCAATTCGCGCCGCACCGTCGCGAGCGTGCTCATGCACTGCGCGCAGAGCGCAAAGAAAATCATGATCGATAGCGCAAGCAAGGTATCGTAGGCCGGTTTGCCATCGGCCTTCTTTTCGGCGGCGAGCTTCTTGCCCAATGCGGCCGGGTCGTCTTTCGCATCGGTCACACTGAAGATAATACCCAGCGTCGAAACAAAGACCTCGCGCGCGGGAAAAGCAGCGAGAATCGCCACCGAAATTTTCCAATCGAAACCCAGCGGGCGAAATACCGGCTCGACCGCACGGCCGAAGGTTCCGAGAAAACTATCCCTCAGGTATGCTGCGCGCAGTGCGTTTTCGACCTCAAGCTTTTGCCCGGCCTCAGCTTCGCTCAGGTTGTTTTTTTTCAGCAAAGCTTCGACGGCCGTTCTATCGAGGTCGGCCGATTTAGCAAAGGTGGATATCCCACTGTCATACGTCGATTGCCGGTGCGGAAAATAAGCCAGCGCCCAGATAATGATCGAAAGTGCGAAAATAATCGTGCCGACCCGCTTCAGAAAATCGGTCGCCGCATCGTAGACGCGGCGAAAAACATTGGGCAGGTAAGGCCTGCGGTATTCGGGCAGCTCCAGAATAAACGGGCTCTCACCGGTTTTGAGAATCTTGCGGTTTAAGAGCCATGCGAGCGGCATCGCGACGGCAATACCCACAAGGTGCATACCGAAAAGCGCCGCGGCGGCCCATAGCGCCCCTAAGCGCGGTTCGATGAAGGCCCCGATAAAAAGTACATAGACTGGCAACCGCGCGGAGCATGACATGAGCGGCGCAATCAGAATCGTCGCCATACGTGCGCGGTCGGTGGGCATGACACGCGCCGAGAGAATGCCCGGTATCGCACAGGCAAAACTCGACAGCAGCGGAATAAAAGCGCGGCCATTGAGCCCTGTCCAGCCGAGCAGCTTATCCATGAGAAACGCGGCGCGCGCGAGATACCCGGTTTCTTCGAGTACCGAGATAAAGAAAAAGAGAATCATAATCTGCGGCAGAAAAACAAAAACCGAACCCGCGCCGGCAATCACGCCATCTGACAAGAGCGACGCCGTCACCGGGTATGCCTCGAACTTGCCGCCCAGAAAGCCACCGACGGCCTTCATGCCGGCGTCGATGGCATCCATCACTGGCCGGGCGCCCGCATAGATACTGAAGAACACGCCGCCAATGATGAGGGCAAAGGCAAGGAGGCCAAACACGCGGTGCGTCAGCACGGCATCAATTTTTTCAGAAATACCCCGCGCGGCATTTTCTTTCTTCACAACTTTCTGCAGAATTTTGTCGATGGCGGCGTAACGAAGCCCGGCATCATCCACCGATCCCGCTGCCACACGCGGCGGAGATGCGGGTGCGTGCAGAGCACCCGGAGAAGTAATCAATGAGGACAACTCTTCGATCTGCCCCGAACCCGCGAGCGTCACTGCGCAGACAGGAAACCCCAGTTGTTTTTCCAGCGCACGTATGTCGATGGCAAGGCCCCGGCGCGCGGCAATATCTGCCATCGTGAGAACTCCCACCATGGGCAAGCCCAGCTCTTTGAGTTGCAGCGTCAGGTAGAGCGAACGTTTGAGATTCGAAGCGTCGAGAACCGTCAGCACGAGATCGGGTTTTGTCTCGCCCGCGGCATGGCCCAACAGCACTTCGGTCGTAATCGATTCGTCGGTCGATTTCGCCTTGAGGCTGTATGTGCCGGGCAGATCGAGAATTTCTATTTCGGGATGCTGCTTCAGTCTGCCCAGTTTACGCTCGACGGTGACGCCCGCATAGTTGCCGGTCTTCTGCCGTGCGCCGCAGAGGGCGTTGAAGACCGTAGTTTTGCCTGCATTGGGATTACCAGCGAGAGCAACGCGGATAACGCGCGGTGCGACCATCAATCGACCCAGACCTCTGCCAGTTCGGCGCGGCGAATAATTACCGGGGTATCGAGCACCTGCACGACAACGGGGTCGCCGAAGGGGGCTACTTTAACAAGGCTCACTCTCTCGCCTGCAACGAAACCAATCTCGGCGAGCCGCTGGTTGCTCTGCGGGGCTTTGACAATCGTAGCAGCTTCGCCGGGCTTGAGTTCGCTCAGCGGACGACCGTTGATACGGGGGGCAATTTTCTGCGCGGTGTTTTTCGGCGCCTTGCGCGCGGGCTTTTTGTTCCTCTGCATACCGGATATCAGTGCTGTGCAGCATCGCCGCATTTAGCGCAGGTCGACCGGGATTGATTTTTACGAAAACGGAAAAACAAATAGGCGGATGCTGCGAGCACGAAACCACCAACGATCAGGTAATCCATCTAGCTTTGCGACGGCCTTTCAAAACGCGGCGTCAATACTTTTGACGGGTGTGTATCCGGGTTGTCTGCGGAAATCGGGAGAATCAGGGAAGGGCGAAACAATACACAGGCAATTGCTGGTCGCATGTCTGCGCACCGTTCTCGGTCCAGGATGAAGTATTGCCAAAAATAGCACCAGCTTCTGCGCTGAACGTGCTGTTGGCGCTCCAGGAATTGCAGTGATTAACCGCTACAGCACCACTTGTGGCAAGACCTCCGTTACTGCTCAGAGTTCCTGTGTAGGCAAAGGTGCCGCTGCTTAAAACACCATTCTCCATGATATTCATGCCATTCGGCAGGGGAGCGCCTCCGCTGGTTGACAGCAGCGTAGCGATGCCAGCAGAAAACAAAGTATTATTCGTATAATACCAGTTCTCCCCTCCCGTATTACAGGCCGCGGTACCTGTCTGTCCGAGAATTCTGCACCGGGCATAATCCGTTGCCGTCGAAAGCCAGGCGGCAAACCGGCTGTCCCGGCGACGGAGCAGATTAGCGGATTTCGCAAGTGCCGTGCAGGCGCAATCGGCCTGAGCGAGACCTCCGCCTGAACAGCCACCAGCAGTCAGCCCCTGCATATCACCCCGCGTGGTTTGCGATGTCACAAAGACATAAGCCCGGTCTGCGGGAAAGAACGGAGTATTATCCACTCCCGTTCCCTCTGCACCGGTTAAATCGGATAACAATCCATTCGCCGTGCAGGCGCCCAGAAACAACAGACACACAGGAATAATTTTCTTCATTGTTTCCTCTCAATAACGCTACCAAAGGTATTGCCCGCGCAGGCCGAGCGAGAACAGCTGCAAGCTATCGGGAGAATCTACCAGCATCGTCCAGCGTGCCTCCAAACCGATGGCGAAGTTACGCCAGAGAAGGTAGTGCACAGCCGAGCGGATGGCTAGCGCAGGGTTTGCTGCCGAACCTGCAGACGAAATACATTGCCCGGAACCGCAGGCTGCCGCTTTTTCGTATGAGCCGTAGAAATACCCGGCGCTCGCGCCGGCGGCAAGCTCCCAGAGCGCAGACAGCCGGTAATGATACATGAAGCCGAGCATGGCATCCCATGCGTTCAATGTCAGCACCGTGCCCGCCTGCCCGATCTTGGTCTTTATGGGCAGAAGCCCGACATGCGCATCGATAAAAAAATTTTTCCACAGCGCGCGTTCGGCGTTTAGCGTAAAACCAGGCCTGAGGCTAACGGTTTGTCCCGCCTGGTCGGGCAACCGGCCGAACGCAAAGATACTGCCCCCCACCAGCCAGGTATACCTGAGGTTCTCGCTGCGGATAGCATCGCGTGTCAGAGGCATCTTATCTCCGACCTTCTGAGTTTTACCCCGCGCTACTGGCTTTTGCTGCTGCGCCTGAGCGATCGAGGCAAGCTCGGCGAGAATATCCGCCGCGACATTGTCGACGGCGCGGAATAGGGTTGCATCGACGGTATTCGACACCCGGGGCAGCGAACGAAAATAATTACCGTTGGCTATCGAGACATAGGTATAGATGAGTATCCGGTTATCCGCAGCGTCGTGCCTGAAATAACCGAAAATCAGAATATCAGACTGCGAAACAGCCTGCAACTCCGAGGCCTGGGACGGATTGAAGCCTGTTTCATCTTTGTTCAGCCGGCGCGTGGCCTTTTGCACAGCCGCTCTGTCGGCGGCGACGAATTCGAATTTCTGTTTTAACGAATTCTCAACAGCCTCGGTGAGCGAGGTGCTGAGATACCGGAAATTACCCGTGCCGGTGCGATCGATATAAGGCAAGATCGCCACCTTTGCCAGGTTGGCTTTTCCCGAAGGTGCGGCCTGCACCGCCTGATCAGGCAGAAGAATACAGCAGAGCGCGGTAATGCCCCTCAGTTCCCAATAACCTCTTTTGGCCGCAAAGAAAAACGATTTCGGATTCACACTTCAGATCTCTAAGCCTCATACGAATGGCGAAGCGATCTGATGCCAACTATATTGGCCGAGGGCCGTTTACGGCCTTCGTTTAAAACTGGCTTTCGAGAAACCTGCCCATACGTTTCTTACCAAGCGCGGCCGTTGCCTTGCCATTCTTCAAGGCTTCCTGGCCGCCGATAAAGACATGCCGCACCGCCGAGCCCTCGTTGACGAGCCGCTCGAATTTAAACCCTTTATCCCATGGTTGAAGTTTCTTTTTCTCAATCGTATCATTGAGCAGCGTAGGATCAACCACCGCGATGTCGGCGACCTTGCCGGGCTTTAAGATACCCGCATCGAGGCCGAACCAGCCGGCCAGCTCGCCGGTGAGGCGCCAGACTGCCTTCTCGACCGGCATGATGGGTTTGCCCGCAAGTTCGGCATCGCGCACACTCTTCAGCATACGCAACGGAAAATTGTAGAAGGCCATGTTTCTTAAATGTGCTCCCGAATCGGCGAAGCTCATCAGCGTCGACTCATTGCGCATGATTTCGGCGAGTTTCTCGGGCCGGTGGTTCGCGAGGCAGGTATGCCAGCGGATATCCCTGTCGTATTTAAGCAGCATGTCGAGAAAGACATCGATCGGTTCTTGACCGCGCTCTTCGGCGACGCGCGCAAAACTTTTACCCACGACCGATTTATCGGGGCAGCCAAGAATCACCGTATCAGCGAGATCGCGGTGCCAGACTTTCGGCGCGAGTTTGCGCAACAGGTCTTTTTTGAAGCGCGCGCGAAATTTTGCATCTTCAAGCAAGAGTTTTCTCTTATTTAAATCTTTCGCGGCATCGCGTATCTTTTGCCCCGCATGAAATTCTTCGAAGAGTACCGAATCCCAACCATCGTAGTAGAGGTCGAAGGGCGCAGGCGGCGACTGCCAGCGGAAGTTACCTTTGAAGACCTTGTTCGCGAGCCAGGCGACCAAATTCGTGAGCGCGAGCACATACGAGTCGGCCTTGAGATCCATCATCGTGATCAGCGTCGTGCGCAGCGGCTCGCGCGCAATGCCACCCGAAGCCATCGCCATACCGAGCACGTTCACGCGGGTGATGAGGTTAGGAGCGGATTGATAGATGCGGTGGCGACGGCGCAGTATATCAAGAAGGGGTTTGAGTTCACCGCGCTTCGCAAAATAACTGGGTAAGGGTTTCGACCAGGCGCGGTCGCCGTCGAGGCGATCCCAGGGGTTGGTCATACAGCTCATGCCAATGAAACCGCAGTCGAGCGCCTCATTGAGTTGCGCTTCCATGAACCTCTGTTCGGTCGGCGCGGGTTTCTCTGACGTCACCGAGCGCTCGAGACCCATCGCGCGGGCCCTGAGGTCGCTGTGCCCCATAAAGCTCGCGACATTGGGGCCCAAAGGATGTTTATCGATCCACTGGCGGTAACCACGCGGGGAATCCCACTTTTTGATTTTTTTGAGGATCGGCAAAACAATCTCGCGCGGCACCGCTTCGACGCGTGTGAACATATCGGAGCAGTCTTCGGGGGCCGAAGAAACAAAACTCACCGAGCAGCTGCCGACCACGACGCTCGTGACACCATGCCGTACCGATTCGACGAGCCCGGGCGAGAGGGCCACCTCGGCATCGTAATGCGTATGCGTGTCGAGAAAACCGGGTGTCACCCACATGCCCTTTGCGTCGATTTTGCGCGCTGCGGGTGCCTTGAGAAAGCCGTGCGGCCCAATCGCCGCAACTTTGCCACCTTCAATGAGTACGTCAGCCTGAACGGGAGCTGCGCCGGTGCCGTCATAAACAGTACCATTGCAAATGAGTATCTTGGCAGCCATAGGCCATCGCCAAGACCGCCACTGTCACGCGTCAACCGCAAACGGATTAATCGAAGACCTTGAGTGCCTGGTCGATCGAGCGCACCAGTTCATCACGACCCGACTGTAATTTCGCCAACACGCTGAGACCATGGTTGAAAGTGAAAAGAAAGGCCGCGATCGCCTTTGCGTCTTTATTGCGACCGATTTCGCCCTGTGCGATACCACGTTCGATAAATTCGCTGAAGACGGCCTCGGCATTATTGCGGTTTGCCACTAAATCGGCGGTGACAGTGCGATCTGCCGGCAGAAGTTCGGTAGTCGTGTTCACGGCGAGACATCCCACAGTTGCCTTGCCCGCTTTCATCTCGTCGAGGTTATAGAGAAAGAGCCGGCGAAAACCTTCGCGTACGGATGTCTGGCCGGCGAGAAATTCGCGCACCGTCTGCAAACTCTCGGTCGTGTAGTTACGTAAGACTTCGCCGAAAAGTTCGCGCTTGCCGCCGAAGGTTTCATAGAGGCTGGCGCGGTTCACGCCCAGCGCGCGCACCAGGTCGTCGATCGAGGTGGCATGATAACCCTGTTTGCGGAAAAGATCTTTCGCCTTGTGCAGCGCTTCGCTACGCGTGAATTTTTTGGGACGACCCATAGGGCTATGCGGGACTTCGGACGCCGCCACGCGGCGACTACCAAAATCCCGCATGGCCGTTAGCCCGCGAGCAGCGGGTTCACGTTGATGCCGCCGTCGATATTGTATTCTGCACCGGTGATGAACGACGCGTCGTCTGAAGCTAGAAAGACAACGAGCTTCGCCACTTCTTCGGGTTGGCCCACACGTTTTAACGGCACGCGGTTTGTAATCGCCGCTGCAAAACCGTTGATACTCGCCTCATCGAGGCCGGTCTTGCCGAAAATCGGCGTCGCCACCGGGCCGGGATTCACCGCGTTCACGCGAATCTTACGCGGTGCGAGCTCAGTCGCCGCGGTTCGTGTAAACGAATTCATAGCCGCCTTCGACGCGGCATAGACCGCCGTGTTTGGCATGCCGGTGTAGGCATTTACCGACGAAAGATTGATGACCGAAGCCCCGTCTTTGAGCAACGGCAGAAATTTCTCGAGCGTGAAAACTGCGCCCTTGAAGTTGATCGCCATCTGTTTGTCAAAAGCCGCCTCGTCTATCTGCCCCAAAGGTGTCGGGTAGAAGACACCCGCGTTAACGAAGAGTATATCCACCTCGCCCATCTGCGTTTTGACTGTTTCAGTAAGTTTGCCTAATGCCGCGACGTCGGCACTGTCGGCGACGATGCCCGTGACTCCGAGCTCGGCCGCGGCGGCGCGCACCTTTTCGGCATCGCGGCCGGTGATAACCACCGCAGCGCCCTGCTCTTTCAGTAATTTTGCGGTCGCATAACCGATGCCGCTATTGCCGCCCGTAACGACGGCCTTTTTGCCTTTGAGATTCTGCATTTTTTCCTCTTTTTGGAATAATTGTTCCAAAATAAATATAGCTTTTTCGGAACGATCAGTCCAAAATAAATACCAAAACTGTCGGTTCTGGTTTACGCGCGCCCTAAAAACCACAGGCATGAAATAAAATGAACCTGACCAGCTGCAGGGCGTCCAATAGATGCATGTACCGCCGCGGGCTTTTCCATTTTTTCTTCGGCACCGTTTTCGCCGCGCTCGCCGTCCCCGCACACGCCCACATCGAGCTGGTGACCGTTCCCAAAAGCCAGGCAGTGCAGCTCACGATCTACAACAGCGCCGACATCACGATGGTCCGCGAGTCGCGCGAACTTACCTTCAAAAGAGGGATTAACACATTACAGTTTTCCTGGGCCGGGACGCTGATTGACCCGACATCTCTGCGCCTGACCTTTTTGAGCGAGAAGAGCAAGCTGACCCTCGTGAATACCTCGTTTCCCCCAGGCAGAACCGACGCTTTGCAATGGCATATCGAAAGCGAACTTTCGGGTCCTGCGCGCGTCGAGATCAATTATTTCACCTCGGGAATCACCTGGAGCGCCGACTACACGGCGATAACCTCGGGCGATGAGAAAACCATGAACGTCGAAGGCTTTGTGCGCGTGATCAATAAGTCGGGCGAAGATTATACCAATGCAGAAGTGCGGCTCGTCGTCGGCACAGTCAACCTCGTCGAAAACATCGCCGAGCTCGCACGCGGTTCGTGGCGTTACGCCGACCTCGACGACAACCTGCGCCACGAAGTACGCACGCGGCTTTCGGGTAAAATACGCCTGGCCGAACGCGAAAAGGGGCCGCCCAAGCCTGCGGCGATGCCCGCCCCTGAATCGACACTCATGAACGGCGGCGATAAATTCTACGATAAGCCCAAAGACATCATCAAAGAAGGGTTATCCGAATATTTTCTGTTTACCGTCGAAGGCCGGGAGAATATCCCCAACGGCTGGCAGAAGCGGTTACGCGCCTTCAACGCCAAAGATGTTCCGGTCAAGGTTATCTACCGCGCGTCGGATCGGCTGACGGGTGGCGCCGTTCACAAGTTTTACGAGTTCCGAAACACGCGTCAAGCGGGGCAAGACGCGAAAACCAGCCTCGGGGTCTCCCCCTTGCCCGACGGCACGGTGCATATCTTTTTCGAAGGTGCACAGCGCGATCTTTCGTATCAGGGCGGAGTTTATATGAAGTACGCCGCTACGGGCGACAAAGTCAAACTCGATGCCGGCCGCACGCGCGAAGTATTGGTGCGGACTTTTGTACGCGACTTCAAGCGCTCCGGTTTTACCACAGACACCCGCTATGACAAGAGCCACTACGTGAAAGCCTGGACGGATACCTATTATTTTGAAAGCGAAATCGAAAGCACGCTGAACCGGCCGGTGAGCATTGAGATCGAACGTACTTTTCCCGGGAATTTTGAACCGGCTTCGCTCCCGTTCAAATATGAGAAAGTCGATTCAGCGACGCTCAAGTTTTTCCCGGAAATCGGGGCGCGTGAAAAAAAGCAAATCCCTTATTCTATCCAAATCATTCACAAAGAATAATCCGGGCTTAAGGCGAACGCTGCGCGCCGGAATTACCCACGACGCCGGCAATGGCCAGCGCCTGAAAAAGTTTTGCCGGGCGCTTGGTCAGCCGCGTGTGACTCGCGAATACAGGCAGTACCGCCTTTAAGACAGGCGGCGTCGCAAAATGATTTAGAATCTGGCTCATGACCGGCACCGCACCGTCGAAGTCGGTGAGCTGCTCGCGGCTCAGCGTTGCCGCAGCGGGCTGGTAATCCAGCAGATATTTTCTGAAAACTCCATAAGGTTCTTCAAGATACCGGCGGGTCAGGCTGCCGACGGCGCCCTCGGTCATACGCAGCCAGAGCTTGCGTACTTTCTTATATGTTGCGATGGTAGCGGCGTCGCGAAACGGCGCAAAGTCAGTCACGCTACCGGTGAGAAACACGTAACGAATATCAGCCGGTACGGGCGCCCGGTTCAGCTCTTCGAGAGCCTTACTGCCCGGCGCCAGTTCGATAAAAGCCTCGCTTGAAAAAAACCGATCGACCTCAGCTTCGGCTTCTGTCGTCGCCGCAAACAGGCGCAATAAAATACGTCTGAAAAAACCGGGACGACTATCGCCCTGCGATTCGCTGCGCGCGAGGGCCCGGTGCAGCTTCGAAAGCATTTTCTGCGCGCCACCCTGCGTTGATTCGCGCAACAAAGCCAGCGGACTACCATAATGAGGAGTCCCCAGCGTAATCAACGCATAGACTTTGTCAAAACCCAGCAGTTGCACAAGCGCCCGTGCCGCGAGACCGCCCATGCTGTGCCCGGCGATAACGACTTTTTCGGCTTTGTTCTTTTCGAGAATATGCGCGATACCCTCTGCCAGCTCGCTCGCCTGCTGCCGGTACGAAAGGTTGCGGCTGTCGGAGAAATTCCAGGTATAAAAATCGGCGGCGCCGGCTGTGTCTGCGGCGAATCCTTTCTGAGAAACCTCGCCGCCATAACGCAGATCGTAATCCTGCTGAAAGACCTGCACGGTTTTTTTCCAGGTACGGCTGCTCGAAAATAGCCCGTGCACAAGCAGCAGGGGATAGCGCAGGTTCTGCTCGGGGGTGCGTGCCAGCATGAAGGAAAGTCGCGCCGGCGTATGCGCGGCAAAGCGTTTTCTCATGTGCGATGTGAAGCCGAATTGAATTTTTACTCTATGCGCGCCCAGGTTCTGGAAAATACTTTCGGCATGGAAAACATTCAGCTGCGCGAGCGGGAAATCCCCCCGGTTTTAGACCATGAAATACAGATCGCCGTCAAGGCCGCCTCGCTGAATTTTCGCGACTACCTGATGGTCACGGGCAAGTATAACCCAAAACTGAAACTGCCGATGGTGCCGTTATCTGACGGCGCGGGCGAGGTGGTTGCGGTCGGCAAAGCCGTCACGCGCTTCAAGGTCGGCGACCGTGTCATGCCATGCTTCTCGCAAAACTGGATCGGCAAGAGGCCGTTAAGCGACGATATGCGCAAAAACACACTCGGCGGCCCGCTCGACGGTACCGCACGCGAGATCATGCACGTGCCCGAATGGGCAGCGGTAGAGATTCCCGCGCACCTCTCTTATGCCGAGGCCGCAACCATGCCATGTGCCGCGCTCACCGCCTGGTCGGCGCTGGTAACTCTCAACCACGTGCAGCCCGGCGAATATGTCGTCGTTTTAGGCACGGGCGGAGTTTCTATTTTCGCGCTGCAGTTTGCGAAAATGATGGGCTGCAAAGTCATTGTAACCTCGGGCTCAGACGACAAGCTGAAGCAGGCCGAAGCGCTCGGCGCCGATTACCTGATTAACTACAAAGAGAAAACCGAGTGGGCGAAAGAGGTGCGCAAGATCACGGGCATGGTCGGCGCCGACCACATCATCGAAGTCGGTGGCGCGGGCACGCTCGAGCAGTCGATACGCGCGGTACGTATGGATGGCGTCATTAGCCTCATCGGCATTCTCGCGGGTTCATCCAAAGAACTCAACCTGCTACCGATTCTGATGCAGAATGTGAGAATGCAGGGTGTACTCGTCGGCGGCCGCGAAGGCTTCGAGGCCATGTGCGCGGCGGTTGCGGCTCACAAACTCAAACCCGCAATCGATGAGACATTTGCCTTCGCGGATTTACAGAAGGCCATCCGCTATCTGGCGGATGGCAAACACTTCGGGAAGGTTGTCGTCAACGTTGCGGATTAAGAAACCGCGCTGCGGGCTTATGTATTAAGCGCCATTGCGTTTGTTCTTCATATCCAGATACCGAAAGAACAAAAAAACCAGTACGCCCAAAATAACGAGAATACCCCCGGCGATCACCGCCGCCTGTCCCGTCATTCTACCCGACCCGCCGCGGGAACCGCCCGCAATGAAAAATTCTTTTGTCACCAACGACCAGATTCCACCGGCGATCAGCACGAGCGGCATACCATATTGCAACCACGCAGGCGTACCAGCTTTCGGTTCAGGCATGGGGTCTATCGAAGGCCGTTGCTGGTTTAGCGGACGATGTCGAGCAGTTCGACCTCAAAAACCAAAGTCGAATTCGCGGGAATTCCCGGCAACGCGCGCGAACCGTATGCGAGGTTTGCGGGGCAAATGAGTTTCGCCTTACCGCCAACCTTTATTTTTTGTACACCTTCAGTCCAGCAGCGGATCACCTGACCCAGTGGAAATGTCGCAGGCTGGCCGCGTTTGTATGAGCTGTCGAATTCTTGCCCGTTGAGCAGGGTGCCGCGGTAGTGCACCTTAACTGTGCTACCTGCATTCGGTTGTGCGCCGGTGCCGGCTTTGATGGTGGTAATCGTAATGCCCGAGGCGGTTTTTTCGGCAACAGCCGCCGAAAAAGCGATGAGCGAGGTTAACAGAATAAGCGTTATGGAGATTTTTTTCATATCGCCCATAGTCCAGAACCCCTTTGCTGACGCAAATCCTTTGTAGAACATAAGCATGAAAATCCTTTACGACCGGCGCTTTGCTCCGCCGATGCAATATGGATCAGGAATACGACGGCGGCTGCCTGTGTGGCGCAGTGCAATACCATCTGAAGGGGCCGTTCATCCGCTTTTTCTTCTGCCATTGTTCGCGCTGCCGCCGCGCCAGCGGTACCGCGCATGCCGCCAATGTCTTTACGCGCGCCAGTAATGTCGAATTCAAGAGCGGCGCGGACAAAATCAAAACATTCAAGCTGCCCGAAGCGAAAGATTTTGCGCGCGCCTTTTGCACCGAGTGCGGTTCACCGGTACCTTATACCTCGGGCGACGGCAAGGTGAGCGTTGTGCCGGTGGGCTCGATCAAGAATTTTTCGGCGCGTAAGGTCGATGCGCAAAAGTTCTGGGCCGACCGCGCCGACTGGTATGAATCGGGTCTCGCCGCGCCCCGGCAAGACGGCGAGCGATAATGAGACACCAGTTGCGGTAAAGCAGGCGTATCTACCGTTAACCAGAACCTTGTCTCCGAAATCTAACTTATAACCCCTCGCAAGGATCAACTTCTGCGGCGGCAGCACCTTCCGCGGCTTTAACTGAGGCCCTCTGCATTTTTACAATTTCAACTAACCAGGGATTATCATTCGCAATCTTGCGGTTTTTTAAAACCGTTTCAACCGCTAGTACCGATGCAGCCCAGTATTTTTTTTCTTTTAACGCTTCGGCGATGCCGCAACCAACATTGACTACCGTATCGGCCGTGCTAGCATAGTTATGGGCGGTTTGTGCACCTTGAGCTACGGAACTTGCCCCCGGTACGAACGATGCGATAGTGCTAATTCTTCCGGTCCAAGATTTAGCCGTCCCCGTGGCGCTGCGCGCACTATCGCAACTCGATTTCACCTTGTAAGCCTCGCAGGCTTCTTTCATTTTTTGCACTTTGGCCATGATCTGTGGATTTGCAGCTTCAAATTTAGCCCGGGCTTCTTGCTGATTACGCGTCAGTTTCTCCTCTTGCGCCAATGCCAGCGCGTTCTTTCGTCCGGTTTCCGCTTCCTGTTTCTTACGGTTCGCTTCTATCGCCTGTGCCCGTTTGGCTTCCGCGTCTTCGCGTTTGAGATTTGCAAGATATATTTTAAATTCGTCTTCAAGCTTTTTTATTTTCACGCCTTGACCGAGGGCGAGCTCTTTTTTTCTCGCGTCCCTTTCCTGAGCGGCCTTCAAAAGATATTCCGCCTGTTTTTTTCTTTTTTCGTTCTGCGCAAGAATAAGATTCCGCTGTTCCTGCTGAAGATTCATCCGCTCCTTTGCATCCGCCGTACGCGTTTTTTCTTTCAGTATCTTGATCTTTTCACTATGCTCCCTGGAATCTGACATTCTTTCTTTTACCTGTTGCGCCTGAATGTCCCTGAATTCCTGATCGGCTTGGACCTGTTTCAATTTTGTTTGCCTGGTGATTTCTGATATTTCTCTTTTCAGCTTTGCCTGTTCATCAAGCTTGTCCCTAGATCTGGTCGAGGCGCAGCCAAGACCATAAACAAAAATCAGCAAAAGAATTGTGATAAACGAAAAAGCCGTATTAGCGGTCTGCCTGCCCCTACAAACATCAAACACAGGATCGGCCATAAGTACCACCTGTAACCGGGTTATCCCCGCTGTAAAGCCTTACATCCAAAAAAGACAAAGCCTATTAAAACCTGACGGGTGGGGACTTCACCTCTCTTCCCGGAGAACCAAGTGACTAATTCCCAAACCCTACAATTTTCTGTCCAGTCGTTAGACGGGTCGGCCCGGGCCGGCAAGCTCACCTTCCGTAACGCTGAAGGTCCGCGCAAAGACGCCCTCCATGGCGGCGCGGACTCGGATACGTCCTGTATCACCATACTCACCCCCGTCTTCATGCCGGTCGGCACGCAGGCAACGGTCAAAGCTATCGCGCAACCAGACCTCGTCGAGATCGGCTACCAGCTTATTCTTGGCAATACCTACCATCTCTACCTGCGCCCCGGCAGCGACCTCATCGACGGCTTCGGCGGCATTCATAAGTTCATGGCATGGCCGCATGCTGTGCTCACCGACTCGGGCGGCTACCAGGCATTCTCGCTGAGTGATAATGTGAAGCTGACCGACGAAGGCGTCAAATTCCGTTCGCACCTCGACGGCAGCGAGCACTACTTCACGCCGGCGAACACGATGCGCATCGAACGCGAGATCGGCGCCGACATCATCATGCCGATCGACGACTGCGCCCCCTTTCCCGCCGATGACAAACGCCTCAAAGAGAGCCTTGTGCGTACCCACCGCTGGCTTGCCGAATGTAAAACCGCATGGCTGCGTGACCCGCGGCACCAGAGTTTGTTCGGTATTTCGCAGGGGGGGATTAACCCCGGGCTGCGCGCCGATAGCGCAAAGGCCGTCGCCGACCTCGAATTGCCCGGTTACGCTATCGGCGGCCTTTCGGTGGGCGAACCTCTCGAACACTTTGTGCCCGCTCTTGGAAGTGCAATCGAACATTTACCGAAAGATAAACCGCGCTATGTCATGGGTGTGGGGTCTATCCCCGAATTAATCAACGGCGTTGAACTGGGCGTCGACATGTTCGACTGCGTGCTGCCGACACGCAATGCGCGCAACGGCCAGGTCTTTACCTCTTATGGCAAAGTAAACCTGCGCAATGAAAAACACGCACGCAGCGCCGAGCCCATCGACCCGTTGTGCGGATGTAAGGTCTGCAAGACATACGCGCTCGGCTATATCAGACATCTGCACAAGCAGGGCGAGATTCTGGGACTCATGCTCAGCACGTACCACAACCTCTACTTCATGTTTCATTTTATGCGACAGATGCGCGAGGCGATAACCGCGCGCCAGTTCGCCGCTTTCAAACAAAAGTGGCTGCCACTTTTCTCTTAAAGAATCAGGAGCAAAACTTGGACAACATTACCCACTCGATGACCGGCGCGATCGCCGCGAAGTTCATCCGCCCTAAGGGTGCCGATGCCGAAGCAACGAAATCTGCCACACGCCCAATTTTCTGGCTACTCGTCGCGAGTGTCAACTTTCCCGACCTCGACGTCGTCATGGCTTTTTTCGGCGATCCGGTTTTAAACATCAAAACCCACCGCTGGATTACCCACTCGATACTCGCGGCACCCCTGTGGGCGTTGATTCCCGCCGCGGTGTTTTACCGTTTTAGCAGTCTAAAAAATTTTCGCCTGCTTTGGCTAACCGCGCTCTGTGGTATTCTGCTGCACATCGCCTGCGATCTTGTCACGCCTTACGGAACGATGGTACTCGCCCCATTCTCGAATCACCGTTTCACACTGAGCTCGATGTTCATCGTCGACCTCTATTTCTCGGGCGGATTGATCGCGTTGCTGCTGCTCGGTCGCTACGACAAGGTACGCGCGAATCTCTGGCGCAAGGCCGGCCTGATTTTTGCGCTGGCATTTCTCGCGGTGACTCTCGGCATTCACGAATACGCAGCGCACCGCGTGCGCCGCGCCGCTGCGGAAAAAAATATTACCGCGACGAAGATATCGGCCCTGCCGCAGCCGCTGAGTATTTTCCGCTGGGTAGGCCTCGTGCAGACCGAAACGGGTGTGCATCAGACTTTCTTTTCGGTTTTCGACGACAGCATCGCGCTCGAACACCTGCCTCATGCGCAAGGTAAGCTCGTCGATGCGGCAAGACAACACGAGCGCGGGCGCTGGTATATGCAGTTTGCGCATCACCCGCTCCTTCTCGCTCAGGCTGAAAAAGACGGGCAGAGTGTAGAAATCCGCGATCTGCAGTTCAATGCGCCGCCGAAGTTCGTCAGGGCATTG
>JAFLED010000269.1 GCA_017302045.1 Spirochaetota bacterium | reverse complement strand
GAAGCGGCAGCAGACGGCGCAGCGGCGGCTAAAATCGTCGGCGGCGTTTCAGCCGCGATGGAAGCGGCGATGGCGAAATACCCGCAACTCAAAGGCGAGGTTAAAAGCGCCGAGATTAAAGCCGAAATGGATAAAGGCGGTGAAGCTGCAGTCAAGTTTCTAACCACAGTCGCTACCCTGAGCGAAAAATTCAAGGATAGCGCCGAGCTGAAAGCTGCAGCAGATAAACTGATGTCTGCATCGCAGAAATAAGCGTCAAAAAACCGGCGGAATAAACGGCAGCATATTTAGACTGCTGCGCGTGAGGGGAACTTTCTCCCCTGGCGCTTCTGACGGAGCTTTGCCTGTGACTGCACCTCGCGGGTGCGGTCACAGCGATCACTGCACCTGACCGTAGGCCTCTGCGGAAAAGGACTTTAACGGCGTCTCGGCGCCGGCTGTTTGGTCGGTTTCAGTTTAATGATTTCTGCGCCATTATCGCCAAGCGATGCGCGAAACTCTTTTTCGCGGTAACGGTTGATAAAATCGAGATTCTGCACGAAACGGTGTACAGGACGAAACACCGTCAGTACCAGCGCGACCACAAGCGATAGCGAGACCCCAGTATAAATATAACCGAAACCAACGGTGACTCCGATGGCGGCGGTGGTAAAAATCGTCGCCGCGGTGGTAATCCCATGGACTTCACCGCCCGCATGCATGATGACACCCGCCCCCAGAAAACCGATGCCGGTCACGATCTGCGCGGCAATACGCCCCGGGTCGCCGCCGAAGCGGCCAGCAATGGCTACCGAAAGCACCGCGAAGAGCGCAGTACCGAGCGTAATTAAAATCGTGGTTCTGAGCCCCGCCGCGCGGCGGAATATTTCACCCTCGATACCGATAACGCTGCCCGCGATGAGTGCGGCCACCAGACGCGGGCCATAGTCGGTCAGGGTTTGCAAAAAGGCGTTTAAATCTTCGTTCATGCTCGGGGTGGGCCCGCGGCCCTACCCTAGAGCTTCGACAAATTCCCGGATGCGGTTAAGACCCTTTTCGATCTGCGCTTCGCTGGTGGCATAGCTGATACGAAAACCGTCTTCATAGCCAAATGCCGAACCCGGCACCACCGCGACGAGTTTCTCGTCGAGCAGCCCCTTCGAGAAAATTTTACCGGTATCGGTTTCGCCGGTACGCGCCGCCAGTGCCGCCCAACCCGGTGTCGCTTTGAGACCCGCGATATCGGGAAAAAGGTAGAACGCGCCCGCGGGTTTGAACACCCGCAAACCCTTCAGCCCCGAAAGCAGCGAGAAAGCCAGATCGCGCCGTTTCTCAAAAACCACGCGCATATCTTCGACACACTGCTGTTCGGCATTGAGTGCCGCAACCGCACCGCGCTGCGAGAAGCTCGTCGCATTCGAGGTAGATTGCCCCTGTATCATGTCCATCGCCGCGATAATTTCTTTCGGCCCACCCGCGTAGCCCAGGCGCCAACCCGTCATCGAATAGGCTTTCGAGAGACCGTTGATGACAACGGTGCGCGGGCGCAGCTTTTCGGATGCCGTGGCGATGTTCAGAAACTCAACGCCATACGTCAGCTTCTCATAGATGTCGTCGGTAACGATCAACAGATCGGGAAATTTTTCGAGCGCTGCGGCGAGCGCGCGAATCTCGTCGGGTGTATAGGTCGCACCCGTGGGGTTCGACGGCGAGTTGAGAATGAAAACGCGGGTTTTGTTCGAGACATGTTTTTCGATATCCGCCAGTGTGATTTTAAAACCTGCGTCGAACGAAGTCTGCATGAGTTTCATCGTGCCGCCGGCGAGCAGCACGATATCTTTGTAGCTCACCCAATAAGGCGCCGGGCAGACGACTTCGTCGCCGTTATCTAAAACCGAAAGAAAAAAGTTATAGAGAACCTGTTTACCGCCCGTCGAGATGATAATCTGGTTCGGTTGGAAATCCAACTGGTTGTCTCTTTTGAATTTATCGATAATCGCTTTTTTGAGTTCGGGAATTCCCGAAACCGCGGTATACTTCGTAAACCCCTGGTTGAGCGCTTCGATTGCCGCGGCCTTGATGTGCGCAGGCGTATCGAAATCGGGTTCGCCGGCGCCGAACCCGACGATATCTTTGCCCTGCGCTTTGAGTTCGGCGGCACGTGCCGAAATGGCGAGCGTCGGCGAAGGTTCGATTAAATCGAGGCGGGAGGCGAGTTTCATAAGCCACCGGAAACGGAAGCTGAGACAGGGCTACAAGCCAAGCAGACTGTTGTCCGTCAAAATATTTCAGTTGTTGCGAAACTGCGCATGGCTGCGGATGACTTCATCGAGCCAGCCCGAAATCGCACGCGGTATATACGAATCGGTAGGCGGCATCGCCGCCAGTTTCTCTGCGACCGAAGCGGGCACTTCGGGTTCGACGTCGCCGAACAGCTTTGTAGAATCGGGCACCGAATATTCCCACACCGCCTTCACAATACTGAATTAGACGTAATGCCCCCGGGCTTTGCGACACGAAATCGCCCGGCTGTAGAAACGCGCATTCTGGTTGCAACATTATGTCTCATTGAGGCAATGCCGCATGGAACTTAAAACCGTCTCGCTCTACGCGATGGCGGCGTTTTTCGCCGGCGCGGGTTTATTACACTTCATTATACCCAAATTTTTTCTGCGCATCATGCCTCCTTACATTCCGTGGCATAAACCGATCGTCTATTTGAGCGGACTCGTCGAAATCGGTCTCGCAGGCCTCTTATTGATTCCCCAATACCGCGTTTGGGCCGCCTGGGGAATCATCGCACTGCTCGTTGCGGTTTTTCCCGCTAACCTGTACCACTATACTTCGGGTGGCGCGGGCATGCGCATACCGGGTTGGGCGCTCTTTTGCAGATTGCCATTACAGATTGTGCTCGTCGGCTGGGCCTACTGGCATACACGCGCGTTATGAAAGTCGCCATCGCTGCAGACCACGGGGGTTTCGATCTCAAAGAAGCGCTCAAGAAAAAGCTTTCGACCGTCGAGTGGGTAGATCTCGGCACCCATAACGGCGATTCGGTGGATTACCCCGACTTCGGCGCCGCGCTCGCACGCCGGGTCGCAGCCGGCGAATTTCAGCGCGGCGTACTTATCTGCGGCAGCGGTATCGGTATTTCCATAGCGGCGAATAAAATCAAAGGCATTCGCGCGGCGCTCTGCCATAATGCCTATACCGCCGAAATGGCGCGCAAACATAACGACGCCAACATTATCGCGATGGGCGGCCGCGTCGTCGATGAAAATACCGCCGCTACAATGACCGAAATCTTCCTTTCGACCGACTTTGAAGGTGGCAGGCATGCGCGGCGTGTGGAAAAAATCCAGGCGCTGGAATAAATTTGTTACGGCGCTGCTGGCAGTTGCCGTAACACTGCCCGCTGCGGCGCAAGAAGGCGCGCGCCTCGCGGCGAGCAAACGTCGGGTGTTCGGCGCAGGCGATAAGTTCCTCGTACAACACAGCGAGAATCTCGAAGAGATTCACACCGGCAAAGCCAGGGCGCTGCGCTTGCTGCGCGACAGCGACACGAAACCGGTGCGCGACGATCTGCTGGTCGATTTCGAAAGCGATGCGTTATTCTCGAATCCCGCACACCAGAATCTGGTCGTGAAAGCCAATGTCGACCGTACGACACACAATGGTATGAGCGGGCTCGCAGGCCGCTTTTCTCTGCGCGAACACAAACTCGCGCTCAAGCTACCGTCTTATGTGAATCTTTCGGGAAACGGGCTGACCCGCGAAAGCGGTGATTTTTCTTTCGCCTGCGAGTTCGAACCCAACGCAGCCGACGGCGAGATTCTGCGCCGCGAAAATTTTGTCTCGGGTAAACAATACCTGTTCTCGATCGTGCTGGTAAACGGGCGGCTCGCGGTAAAACTCTCGAACCTGCTCATACCCACCGGCAACGAGGCGGCTCGGGTTGTCGACAGCACCGAGCTCAAGGCACTGGACAAAGTAAAACAGGGCCAACGCAATCTACTTATACTCACTTACCGCGAGGCAGCCGGCGCGTTAAGACTCGAACTCAATGGCCGCGAGCAGGCGCTCTCTACCCTGCGGCGCGACGCGGGTAATAATTTTACCATCACCTTCGAGAATCTCGCGTCCGCGCCCTTCGTGTTGTTTTCGCCCTTTCGCGGTTATGCGGATAACATCCTGTTCTCGAACCGGGTTTTGAATGAAGAGGACATCCGCCATTTCGGCAGGCTGACGCCGTATGGCGATCGTTACGAGCAGAGAAACGGTAAGTTCACGAGCGGCCTCTTCGACATGGGTTTCTCGCAGAGCACGGTTGCGAGGCTTGCGGGCGAAACCGAGACGACTGCTGAAAACAGCCTGACGCTCTGGGCCCGCTGCCTCGACCGCCGCTTCGACAGCGCTTTGCCCGAGCGCGACCTGCGGTTTGAGAAACTGGCGGCAGTTACAGGCAAAAAGTGCCGCTTTATACAGTTCAAGGGCATTTTCACTGCCGACAACGCGGGGGAATCTTCGCCGCTCTTTCGGTCTTTAAGTATAGAGTACAGGGAAAATCCGCCGCCTGACAGGCCTTTAAAACCCAAGATCGCGTCGGCGCGGGCAGAGACGCTGGACATAGAACTCATGCCGAATACCGAGCTCGATGTCGTGAAGGGTGGCCGTTATATTCTTTATTACGGCCACAAGCCGCACAAGATTGAAGGTGCGGTGTATTTCACCGCAGCGCCGGGGACTAAAATTGCGCATCAGGTGCCGATTCGCCTGCAGGTGACGAACGAGATGCTCGCACGCAACAAGGCATGGGCCGATAAAAACCCGCGCTTTAAGCACCGTTACCCGGTTTTTGAGAGCGGTATAGGCTATTATTTCTGGGTCACGGCCTGCGACAATGCCTGGGGCGAGGCACAGGAACTTGCGGACCACGAATCGCTGCCATCGGAAGCGGTGTTTGTAAGATTTGAGTGATCCCCATCCCCATTCACATGGAGAGGGGGAAAATAGCATTTGCAAAAACCCCTCTCCACGTCAGTGGGGAGAGATGGCCGCTTAGATTCAAGCCGCTAATGCAACGATTGCCTCGTTGAATACCGCCGCTGGCGTCCGGTAATTCAGGCGCTTTCTGGGGCGTGTATTCAGCTGATCGACC
>JAFLED010000268.1 GCA_017302045.1 Spirochaetota bacterium | reverse complement strand
AAATCCCAGGTTGACCTGCCCGCGGGCGGCTTTTATACAAATACCAGCCGACCTCTGCAGGGACAGTCGCCATGGGTAGTGAATGCGGGGATTAACTACGATAAAGTGCCCTGGGGCTTAAACGTGTCGGTACTGTATAATATCTTTGGGCCGCGCATCATACGCGTCGGTGCGGGCGGTCTCGACGATACCTACGAGCAACCAGTCGGTCGCCTCGACACGGTCGTGAAGAAATCGTTCGGCAACTACGGTTCTCTGAAGGCCAGTGCAGCGAATATTCTGAACGCGGAATACCGCGCCATGCAGGGAAATGATCTGCGCTACAGCTATTACCGCGGCATCAACTTCGGTTTAAGCTATGAATACAAGTTCTAAAGGAAAGATTAAGGAGAAAACAATGAATACTCTGAAAATAACCCTCGCCATCGTGTTGGCAACCGTCGCAAACGGTTGTTTCAAACTCGATGAGAGTGGTACGCAACAATGCATCGCCACACCGGTCAGTTGCTCTGGCGGAGCAACGCTGAGTGGATGTTATAACGCTTCGGTAACCGTACCTGCAAATGCAACCTGCAATGTAACAGGCCTTGCGATTATGAAGTCAGGCACAAGCCTGGTGATCGGTGCAGGTGCGACGATGAAAATGACTCCGGGGCAATCGCCGGCCTCATCGGTCATCATCGACCAGGGGGCGACGATTACGGCTATCGGAACCGCGGCGAGCCCGATTACCTTTACCAGCGGTAAAGACGTGGGTCAGCGCGCTCCGCAGGACTGGGGCGGTCTCATTATACGCGGCCGTGCAACGCATAACTTTACTACGGCAACTTTTACGACTGAATTCGACGACGGCGGCGTTGTAGGTTCTAATAACAGCGCGAATGATACCGAAAGCAGCGGCACACTGAAATATGTGCGTGTTGAATTTGCCGGAAAGCAAGCAACATCGCTCAAAGAATACAACGGTTTTACGTTTGAGGCAGTAGGATCAGGAACAACGGTCGATTTTATTCACGCCCACAATGTCGGTGACGACGGCATCGAATTCTTTGGTGGTACGGTTAACGTGAAACATGTGATTTCGTCCGCTTTTGGCGACGATGGTTTCGACTGGACTTATGGATGGCGCGGCAAAGCGCAATATGTCATCGTTTCCATGACCGACGGCGACAGCTCAAACGATTCGAATGGCATTGAAGCCGACAACAGCGATCAGCCAAACGGCGACAACCTGACGACCCCGGACGGCAAAAAATCGAGCCCAACGATCGCGAACATGACCATGGTTAGCAACAACAAACAATGGCGGCAAATCATGCGCCTGCGGCGCGGCACACAAGGTCTGTTTTATAATTTCTATGTGGCAAACTGGTGTGACACTATTCTGGTCGAAGACACCGCCGGACAAGGCAACGTCACAACCGGGAATGTCACGGCCGGCACGTTGAAAATACAGAACTCGCTGTTCGAAGGCATCAGCCGCAATACCGCCCAGGACAGAGCAGCATGCACCGGCGCAATCACCACAAACAAAGACTCCACGGGACTGCTGAACGGAGCCGGATACGATGCGCTGACATCGGCTGCAACCGTTACGATGAATGCTGCCGTAGGCAATGGCTTCAGCACCACGAACTGGGTAACAGCGTCACCGACGAATGCATTTCGCCCATCGGCGGCCATTACGACCAACGCGATGGATCCGACTACCCTGGGATCGTTTTTTACAACCGGTACCTATATCGGTGCTATGGATACGACAGATTGGACAACAGGCGGATGGGCAACTTTCCCCACAAATTAATGCAACCGGGCGGAGTATTTTCCTCCGCCCTTGTTATAATCCATAAACTTTCAGCGCCTATCGTCATTGCAATCTTTACCGGATGCGGGGGCGTCGCATTAGAACAAGGTGCGACTACCAAAGAAGCGCTGGTAAAAAACTTCGTCGCGGCTCTCAGCCAGGGCGATCACGCGACAGTACGCCAGTATCTGGTTCGTAAAAAAGAATTTGTCGAAGGTATACATCCTTACACCCCGGAAGCAAAAAACATCGGTGGAGAGCTATGGTGGAACGATATGCTCGTAAAGAAACGCGACGTCATGACGACCGCTTTGATGGATAAATTCGCCGGCAAGACCTGCAGCGTCGAAATTTCGGGCAAAGAAAAAAAAGTAGAGAAATACGGGCCGATCACTTTCTACCGCCAGATTCCGGTAAGAATCGTTTGCGGAGATAGAGAGAATTTATATACCGATGAAGACAAATCCATCTTCGGAGTCGTTGTCGAAAAAAACGGCATCTACAAAGTCCTGAATATTTTTAACGACTAACAGCATGCAAAAAGAACTTGCCACTCGACTTTATTTCTATATTATGGCAAATAACTAAATATGAACCGTCTGCAAATTAAACAACTCGGAAGTAAATGTGTACTTTCCACCCTCGCGCTGATTAGCGCGCTCGGTGCCTGTAAAAACCGGCAAGAGATTCTCATTAGCGGCTCTGAAACCATGCGCGGCGTGATCACACTCGTCGCCGAATCTTTCAACCAAAGCCAGAACCGCTACGAGGCAAAAGTCGGCGGCGGCGGTTCGAAAGCCGGCATCGACGAACTGACACACTCGCGCGTCGATATGGCGATGACCTCGAACGACATCAGTGAGACACACCTTGCGGCGCTCGCCGACATCGGTAGATTCGAAAAAGTCGAAATCGGCTACGATGGTGTCGCCGTTGTGGTGCATCCGTCGAACCCGGTTACAAAAATTCATCTTTTACAATACGCGCAGATACTCTCGGGCAAAATAACCAACTGGAAAGAGCTCGGCGGCCCCGACATGGCGATTATTCCCGTGGTGCGCAACAGCAACTCGGGCACCGAAGGTTATATGCGCGAACACATTCTGCGGCGCAAAGATCTGGGTGAGCCGGTCTATGAGGCATACAAAGATGCCGAGTACGCGCCCGGTGCGGTCGTGAAACGCAACAACCAGGAGATCTTTGCTTTTCTCGAAACGAACCCCGGTGCGATTGCATATATGGGAGTCGGCGTCGTTAAATCAGAAGGTAAAGGTAAGGTCAAAATTCTCGACTATGCGCTTGCGAAAGATGGCCCCTACTTTCAGCCGACGGTCGAGAACATCCAGGGGGGTAAATACCGCCTGTCCCGGCCACTCGCGATGATTTACATTCCCGACAACGCTAAGAAAGACGCGTTCATCGCATACGCGCTCAGCGAGGCGGGGCAGAAAAAAGTACTCGAATACGATTATATGCAGGCCGCGCCGACAACCGTTGTGGTTGTCGAAAAGAGGTTACAGAAAAAATAACATGCTGATGCCCGCGAATCCGTTGATGGCTCAGGCGGATGCCCCCAGTGCCATTCTATTTATCCGCAGCGGGCGCATCGCCACCGCGATGCTCGAAGGCGAACTCTCGAAGCTTGGGCTGACTGTACCTTATGCGAGCATTCTTACCGCTTTACTCGAACACGGTTCTAAATCGGCAACCGATCTCTGCATTCTCACGATGCGCGAACGCGCGAATATGAGCGTACTGCTGGGTAAACTCAAGAAAATCGAATACGTCTCTGAAAAACCTAATCCACTCGACGCGCGCAGCCAGGTCATCTCGCTCACAGCCGAGGGAAAAAAAATGGCAATGAAGTGCCGTGAAGTTACCGAAGAAGTCTCATCACTGATCGATAATTTTCTCAAGACGCATGAAGAAGATCCCGAAAAATTCAGGGCGCTGATGCACGAATTTCTCGGCAAGTTTCACTCGTTGTACGTGTAAACCACGAGCGTTTTTCCCCGCACCCTGCCCTGCTTTGCAGCTACCGACAGAGCCTGTATGACCTTTGCCATATAGGTCGTGTCGAGCGTTACCTGCCAGCGCGCCGAAAATTCTGCCGCGATTGCCGTAAGCTCTGGCGACGCGCGGCCAAACGTGGCCGCAAAGTCTTCGACCAGATCGAAACGCGCATCGCCGCCCGGCGCGAGCAGACATATATTCCTGCGGATCGCAGCGGCGTTTTTGAGTACGGCTACACCCGCAACCCGCGTGGGTGATTTCGTCGCCGCGAGAAATCCGGCGGCGGTGGTGCCGGTCGCAACCGCGAGCCAGATGGTTTCAAAACCCTGTGCGGCCGCGGCCCAGGTTTTAACCCCGGTAATGCCGGGCAAGCCGAGGCCGCCTTCGGGTACGAAAACAGCACTGCCGAAATCCACACCCGGGAAGAGCGCGGTACGCCCGGTAGTCGTGTCCGCTTCGCGCAGCTGGCGGTAGAACGCGCGCGTCACGAAAATACATTCCACCCCCAGCGTACGGGCAAAGCGAATCTCCGCACTTTGCCGGCTCTCGTCGCTGAGTTCATCCCCCCTGATGATCGCAGTCGCTGTCAAGCCGTGCTGCCGCGTCAGGGCAGCGAAAGCGCGCAGGTGGTTTGAGTGCGCGCCGGCCATCGTGATGAGATGCTGTTTTCGTTCTGTGCGGGCCGTTTCGAGGTAACCCAACAGCTTATAGTATTTATTGCCGCCCAAATGCGGTTGCCGGATATCTGAAACCAGCAGCCAGAGATCGATACCCCAGGGATTATCGAGCCGCCGCAGCATACTCCCGGTATTTTTTTTCTGTGGCCGCATAAACCATTTTCGCGACCGCGACTCGGCTTTACGCCCTGTTTCAGAAGGTGGGGTTGCCCGCTATGCGCCGCATACCGCTATTTCTTGTACTCTTGCCCGTGGGGGGTGTGATCGCCCAAAAAACAGGCGAAGCGGCTTACCAGAAGGCGCTTGCATATTACGAACAGAAGAATTACGATGCCTGCGTGACCGCGCTGAAACCCGCAATTAAAGAAGGAGAAAATACCGCCGACCTGCGCATTCTCGCGGCGCATTGCCATAGCGCGCGCAAAACCTACGCCGACGCGATCTACCACCTCAAGGCCGTGCTCGAAGACTCTTCTGATCGCACGAGTGTGCGGACCGACATCGTCGCACTGCTCTTTCAACAGGCGCGCTACCGCGAAGCGCGCAACGCGGGTTACAAATATATCGAAGCGTTCAAAGACGAAGATAAACCCGTACCGCATGAACTCTCGCTGTGGACAGCCAAGGCATGCCTGGCGCACGGCAAGGTCTCCGAGGCGCTTGCACT
>JAFLED010000267.1 GCA_017302045.1 Spirochaetota bacterium | reverse complement strand
TACATGGCTGGCGTTTCGTGATGATGGTGAAACCCGCCTGCCCCTTCGGCGATTTTTCGGTGTATACCGAAGGTTATGAACGCGGCGAATGCTGGCATTTCAGAAAAGAAGTATTGCGCCGGACGCTCGAAATCAAACCCGACCTGTTACTCGTCGCTTCGGCACGCGCCGGTCTCTTCGGGCAAATCTCAGCGGCAGAAAAGCAGATCGCAGGATTTAAGTCTTATCTGCAAAAATACGTCGACGCGGGTATACGCATGGGAATTATCCGCGATAATCCGGCTTTACGCATCTCGGCACCCGGTTGTGTTCTGAGTTACGGCAAAGACCATAAACTCTGCAACAGCGACCGCAAGCTCGTCATCGATAACCTGAAAGATTATCTCGTGACGGTTTCGGCGATGCTGCCCGAAACTCATCTCGTAGATCTGACGCATCTCTATTGCAATAAAGATATCTGCCCGGCGGTGATTGGCAATATTCTTGTCTACCGCGACAGCCACCACATCACCGACGCGTATGGTAAAACCATGGCGCCGTATTTCGATCAGGTGATCCGCAAGCTGCTGCTGAAACCCGCGCCGACGCCGGTGGTTGCGGCCGCGACGCCGCCCGCCGCCGGCAAATAAACGAAATGCCTGCGGCGTCTTTGCGCCGCGGCAGTCGCCTCAGGCAGAAAGTTTTGCTTTAAAGAAATCAACCTGGCGTGCCGCAATTTTCGAGAACCAGGGTTCTTTGAACGGCTGTATGTGCCCCATCGAATATTCTTCGATCTCGACATCGCGTATTTTTTCTGCGGTTGCAAGTACCGATTCAGGCGGAATACCCTCGTCGCGCTTTCCATATTGGATGAGCGTCGGGCAATTCACCTTGGCGGCAACCAGTATCGGGCGATGGAGGGGCAACTCGAGCGCAATACGCGCGGGTAACTTATTCTGCCAACGCGACCCGGTTGGTACGCTCTTGAGTATGCCTTCTTTCCAGCCCGGAAAAGTAAGAAAGGCAAAGTCGCCGGGATCACCCGCGAGTTGCATATCGATGCTCTGGTTAAAGAGAGAAGCCACACCGTCTGCGAGCGCCATCGCTGCCACGGGCAGAAATCCCACCCAGGGCATGCGCGCCATCACAGCCCAGGAATCGAAAAGCGGTACGAGGCAACTCAGTGCTTTGACGTTGCCGTCTTCTGCAGCAACCATGAGCGCATTACCGCCTGAAAGCGATGCCCCCCAGAGGCCGATACGATTCGCATCGACGCGCGGGTGCGCGCGCAGAAATTTTAACGCAGCATGAAAATCTTCGCGGTGGCGGGCGGGTGAAACCCATTGCCGCACCTCGCCAGGGCTATCGCCAAAATTGCGGTAGTCGAAGTTGAGTACACCGATACCGGCCTCCGCAAACCTCGCCGCGAAATCGGGCAGCTTCCAGGTGCGCTCGGCGCCGAAGCCGTGCGCCATGACGATGAAGGGCTGCTTTTTCGCAGCCGGGTCGAAATAGAGATCACCGGCGCATTCGCCGTCTCTGCCCGTGGCGACGCTAAACACGCCGGCTCGTGGCCCCGTGCCAGATGCACCTTTGCCGCTTCTAAAGAAAACGGTCTCTTTTTCGAAAGCCACTAAGCCAGCTTTCCCGCTTCGTAGTCGGCGAAGGCCTGATAAATTTCTTCTTTTGTATTCATCACAAACGGCCCATAACGGGCCACCGGCTCACCGATGGGCTGCGCAGCAATGAGCAAGAGGCGCGAACCTTCTTTGCCAGAAATGCGCACACCGTCGCCTTCGGCGAAGACGGCGATATCGCCCGCGGTAATTTTTTCGCCTGCGATTTCGGCATCGCCTGTGACCCCAACGACCAGTGCGTTGAAATCGGACGGAAAGGTATGTTCGAAAATACCTTCACCCTTGAAGATAATATCGAAGTAAATGACCGGTGTATTTGTTTCGGCAGCTCCGGGCTTGCCTTCGAAACTGCCTGCGATGAGACGCACCTTGAAATCGTCTGTTTCGAACTCAGGAATTTTTTCCGGCGGGATATCCTGGTATTTGGGTTCGCTCATTTTGAGATCGGCCGGCAAATTCACCCAGAGCTGATAGCCCCACAACATTCCGTTTTCCATTTCGGGCATCTCGGAATGGATGATACCCTTCGCGGCGGTCATCCATTGCGCCGAACCTGCGGTCAACAGGCCCTTGTTGCCGCGTGAATCGCCGTGGCGCATGCGGCCCTCGATCATATATGAAACGGTTTCAAAGCCGCGGTGCGGATGGCTTGGAAACCCTGCCATATATGCTTTCGGGTCGTCGTTCTTAAATTCGTCGAGCAAAAGAAACGGATCAAGAAACGAAATCTCGTTCGTGCCGATGAAACGTTTCAGGCGAACGCCTGCGCCGTCGGTCGTATTCTGGCCGGCAAGTTTGGTTGCTACTTTGCGTTCATTCATGTTGTTACCTCCACTACTTTTTGATTTGCGTCTTTAACGTAGATCTCTTTACCCCTCTGCGTCATCTGGTCGAAGATGTGCATGTTCTTCGTGTCGACACGCGTACCGATGTCATAGAATGCCCCCGACCAGTTTGCAGAACCGATCTTTGCGCCCAATAGCTTGGCGAAGCGGAGATCCGCATTTTCAAAGTTCGTATTCTCGATCAGGCAATCGTTGAGAAAGGCGCCGCGCAGGTTTGCGCCCGAAAAATTGGCGCCGCTGAGATTGCTTTCGCGCAAGAAAGCATGCATCAGATTCGAGCCCGAAAAATCCACACCCGAAAGATCGAGTTTATCGAGCATCACTGAATTCAGGTTCTGGTCGCGCAGGTGTCCGTTTGCCTTAAGAAGCTCGAGCGTCTTATCCCGGCTGATGACCTGCTCGCCCTGAAGCCCGGTCTGGTTCTGGTAGTCTTTGATGGCTTTTTGTAGTGCCTGTACAGCGGTGACGGCATAGTTCTTGCGCCGCTCGGGATAACCCTCGATCGCGGGCTCGAGCTCGTCGGGCTGAATCTTGAGCGCGTCAGCGAGCGACTTGTTTTTTGCGAGATCGCAGATGATGGCAAGAGAAGCCAGCGAAAAGCTGCAACCCGTTGTCGTGTAACGCGCATCGCGTATGACATTGCCCTCGACATCGAGATAGAGACGATAACCGTCGCCGCAGCCGATATTCTTGTACTCAGATACCACCGAGGCATTTTCAAGCTCGCCGTAATTCACCCGGCCTTCGACCAGAGCGTTGAACTTTTCGAAATTCATCGCTTCTATATTATATATAAAAAGACAAAAAGACCAAAATTGGGTTGTCTTCGCCCCGAATGCATGGAGAATCGCCTCCATGCGCGAGATCGGTGTCAAAAAGCACTCCTGGCTCTCTAACCCCCTTGACTGGGTGCATATCGACCGTATGATACTGCTGGCGGTCATGGTGTTGCTGATTCCGTTGTTTTTCGGGTCGGTGCTGGCGCTTTGCCTGGTGTTTACACCAAACTGGCTGCACCCGCGCACTGCGCTTTTTCTGCTCGCCGTCTATGCCGGTTACGCCGTCGCGCTCGCGCTGTTTATTGCCGCCGCATTCCGGCGGCGCAAAACCAACGAACGCTGGTCGCTTTTCGAAAATTTTATTATCGCGTCTTATGTTATCGTCGTCTTCTTGCAGGCCTGGCTTTCGGGCACCCATTTTACGGGCGGCATGTTGCTGATGATGATTGGCGTATATATGACCTCTGCGCTGGCGGATATCCGCAAGATATTCAGAGCGCACATCGCGGTCGCAGTCTTATTCGTGGCGGTCTGTTTCGCCGAGGGCAGTGGCCGTTTGCAGTATGCCCCGCTGTTTGCGAAACCGCCGATTCACCCCGACGGCTCGTCGACACCCGTCTGGTTTGCGGTGCAGATCGCGCAGATCACAGCGCTGTTGGTGCTGACACGCATCGGCCTCATGGCGACGCAGCGCTGGGTTGAACGCGAGAATCTTTTTCGCGAAATGTCGACAATCGACGGCCTGACACGGCTTACCAACCGCCGGTCTTTCATCGAACGCAGCGAGACCGAATTCGCCCGCGCGAGCCGCGTGCCCGTCACAGGGATATCCTGCGTCATGATCGATATCGACCATTTCAAGAAAATTAACGATACTTTGGGGCACCCGGCGGGCGACACCGTACTCATTCAGGTCTCTGCGCTGCTTTTGCGCGAGGCGAGGCAATACGACGAAGTCGCCCGGTATGGCGGAGAAGAGTTTGCCATTTTAATGCCTGAAACCTCGCTCGACGATTCGGTGAAAATTGCTGAACGCCTGCGTGAGCGTATCGCCGAACACGCAATCGATGTCGACGGTAAAAAAATCCATGTTACAGCGAGCTTCGGCGTGGCGAGTTTTCCCGCGGCGGGTATACACACCATCGGCGACCTGCTCAAAGTCGCCGACGAAGCGCTCTACAAGGCGAAGTATGGCGGCCGTAACCGTGTCGTTGCGACACGTAAAAAAATACGGGCGCATAAAGCGCCTGCGAAAAAACGAACCCGCAAGCGCTGAAGGCGTCTAAATTCTGTGCGCGTCGGCTGCTTGCTTATTGCCTTTTGTCTACCGCTTTGGGCGCAACCGCCTGCGGTCGACCTCGGTGAAGATGGTTTCGTATTAATTCACACATTCACGCTGACAGGCGGTAAAATCTGCCGCAAGCTCGATCGTATCTTGCTGCCCGAAGGTATGCCATGGCATATCAGGCCAGAATGGCATGCGATTTACCTAAGCCCGCCCGCGGTGGCGGCGAATTTGACGCCGGCCGGTTGCCAGCGCGGTATCTCTCAGGAAACGCTCGTCGGGCCGCTGCAGAAAGGTAAATGGCAGATTTTCGGCGTCGAAGAGGCGGTTGTCGGCCAACGCATCGCCTTCACTCACCGCGAAATAATTCAAAAACAAGGCGACGCGTTTGAATTTGCGACCACAATGCCAGCCGTGCTATTGGCAGGTGCTCACGAGAACGGCAATACTACGGGTGCCTGCCGCGAATTTGTGCCGATGCGGCTCGAGATCGAGAAAACAAAAAAAGACACCGGCAGAAAAATGATCCGGGCACGACTCATGCCACCGCCTGTGCCGCTCGAATCACCGCGCCAGGTTTGCCGCGCCCTGCCGCAGACGATTGCCCAAGAGGCGATCGAAATCCCTCCCGGAAAATATCGCCTTACCGGTACAGGTCTCTATCGCGT
>JAFLED010000266.1 GCA_017302045.1 Spirochaetota bacterium | reverse complement strand
CGGCAATGACGCAGACGCCTGAGTCGTAAGCAATCGGAAGCTCCATACCGGTACCGACATGAGGCATGTCGGGCGTCAGCAGGGGCACTGCCTGGCGTTGCATGTTCGAACCCATGAGGGCGCGGTTCGCGTCGTCGTGTTCGAGAAAGGGAATAAGACTCGTCGAGAGCGAAATCACCTGAGTTGGCGAAACGTCCATCAGCTGGATTTCTTCCGGTGATTTAAGAGGGAAATCCCCCCGGTAGCGGCAGCTCACGAGTTTATCGAGGAATTCACCGTTTTCGCCGAGCGTCGCGTTCGCCTGCGCGACCACGTAGTGGTCTTCTTCGTTCGCAGAGAGAAAGAGCGCCTTACCTGTGTCTTTACCTTTCTCTACCACTCGGTAAGGTGTTTCGACAAAACCGTAGGGGTTGAGACGTGAATAAGTCGCCATGGAGGTGATAAGACCGATGTTGGGACCTTCTGGTGTCTCGATGGGACAGAGGCGGCCATAGTGCGTGTAGTGAACGTCGCGCACTTCGAAGCCCGCGCGTTCGCGTGTGAGGCCTCCTGGCCCGAGGGCGTTGAGGCGGCGCTTGTGGGTAATCTCTGACAGCGGGTTCGTCTGATCCATGAACTGTGAGAGCTGGCTCGCACCGAAGAACTCGTTCATGACCGCCGTGATCGGCTTGATCGAAATGAGCAGCTGCGGCGTCATGATGTCGACGTCGTTCATACTCATACGCTCTTTGACAACACGCTCCATGCGGGTAAAACCAGCCTTGAGCTGCGTTGTCAGGAGTTCACCCACAGTGCGCACGCGGCGGTTACCGAGGTGGTCGATATCATCGTACTGGTAGCCTGGAACCTCATGGATCAGATTCACCATGTACTTGCAAGTTTCTACAATATCAATCGGGCGCAGGGGTTGCATGTTGGCGTCGTCGCCAAATTCTTTGCCGTTGATGTGCTTAAAACGTGCGTTGATCTTATAGCGACCAACACTACCCATGTTATACGTTTTCGGATCGAAGAACAGGCGCTGCAACTCTGCCTGCGCGCGCTCGAGGTTCTTTGCACGCTTCTCCGCGTCGCCATGATCGGGGCTATAATCGAGCGGCTTTTGGTGTTTGATGAACTCCATCAGCGCTTCTTCGGTTGAATTGACGCCGTCTTTGTCGAGCGAAGTGAACACGACGCGGTGGTCGACGCTCCCCTTATTTACTAGCAGCTCGATTTTTTCAATCTTCGCGTCCTTCAGAATGTCGAGGTTATCTTCGTTGAGTGCCTGACCGGCTTCAATGAGGATCTCCCCCGTTTCGGGATGAGCAACATCGGTCAACGTGCGGCGGCCGATAAATTTTGCCAGAGTTTTTGACTGAACGTTCTTGAGCGTTACGCTTTCTGAATCATAGAACAGGCGCAGAATTTGCTCGTTGGTACCGTAACCGAGTGCTTTGAGGAGCAGTGTGAACGGGAATTTCTTACGGCGGTCGATGCGCGCGATGAGAAGCCCCTTCGCGTCCATTTCAAATTCGAGCCATGAGCCCTTGTGGTCGGGGATAATCCGTGAGGAGAAAATATTCTTCGCTTCGTCGAAGAAGATAAAAATACCGGGAGAACGATGGAGCTGGTTAACAATAACCCGCTCGGCGCCGTTAATCACGAATGTGCCCGTCGGCGTCATCATTGGCAGATCGCCCATGTACACTTCTTGCTCGCGCACTTCACCGGTTTCGATAGCGATCAGGCGGATGGTAGCCTTGAGGGGAGCGGCATATGTAAGACCATTGACTTTACAATCCCAGATGTCGCGCTTTGCCTCGCCGAGGGTATATTCGACGAATTCAAGAACCACATCGCCGTTAGAGCTTTCAATAGGGAAACTGTCTTCAAACACGGATTGGAGACCGACCCGTTTACGCTTCGCCATGGGCGTTTCGATCTGCAGAAACTCGTTATACGAGATGGTCTGCACTTCGATCAGCGGCGGGACATCCAGCGATTTGCGGATTTTCCCGAAGTTGATAATTTTGAACGACGATGTATCTTCGCCGACATTTACCACATTAGAATCAGACATTGTACTCCCCTAAAAGCCGCTGTATTTCCCGGAAAATTCAGCGGGGCCAAAAAAATAACAAGCCCACCGGGCATCCGCCCGGCAGGTCTTAATAAGAGAAATCAAGAAATAAAAAAGAAAGTCATTACTTGAGCGCGATTTTGCCGCCCAAGGCTTCGATTTCTTTTTTGATTTTTTCTGCTTCGTCTTTTGAAACGCCTTCTTTCAGAACGCCTGTACCGCCCTCAACGAGCTTCTTTGCGTCCATAAGAGGAAGGTTGGTGATTTCACGAACTTTCTTGATTGCATCGACTTTTTTGTCGCCGCTGAATCCTTCGAGTACAACATTAAATTCTGTTTTTTCTTCACCAGCGGGTGCTGCTGCGCCTGCTGCCGGAGCCGCTGCAACCGCTACGGGTGCTGCTGCTGAAATACCAAATTTATCTTCCATCGCCTTCACGAGTTCAGCCGCCTGAACGATCGTCAGCGAACCAATTTTGTCTAAGAGTTCCTGTACCATACTTTCTCCTTAATCTTCCCGCTTATATTATTAAGCCGCTTTATTTTCCGTTTTTCTCGGCCACGCTCTTGATGCCACGCGCCAGTGAAGCGATAACATTGTTGAGTGTGCCGGCAATTTTTGTCGCCGGCGAATTGAGCATCGCGGCGAGTTGCGCCAGAATCTGTTCTTTCGAAGGCAGATCGGCGATGGCTTTAACGCCCTTGGCGTCAAAGTATGTGCTCTCCATCACCCCTGCGGTGAGGACAAGCTTTTCGTTTTCTTTCGCAAAGTCGCGCAGAACTTTCGCAACAGCGGGCACATCGGCGCCTGTAAATGCGATTGCATTTGGCCCCTTGAGCGTGCTGTCATAGGGAAAATCTTTTGCAACACCTGATTCTTTGAGAGCCAGGCTAAAAACGTTGTTTTTTACGACGGTGTATTTTGCGCCAGCTTCACGCAGTTTTTTGCGCAGGTTGCTGATCGCAACCACGTCTAATCCCTGATATTGCGTTACGATAAAGTTCGGATGGTTCTTCAGAACCGCCGAATACTCTTCTTTCAGTGTGGTTTTCTCTGCTGAAGGCATTAGCGCATTTCCTTGATGTTGATTCGCACGGCAGGCGTCATTGTGCCGGTGACGTACATCCCTACTACATAATCACCCTTTGCATCGGAGGGCTTATCTTTGAGAATTGCCTGAAATACCTGCTCTGCATTTTCTTTCATCTGCTCTGCGTTGAAAGAAAGTTTACCCATCGGCACATGCACCACGCCGGTTTTGTCTGCGCGGTATTCGATGCGGCCCGACGTGAGCTGGGCGATAATACCTTTCATGTCGGTGGTAACTGTGCCTGATTTTGGCTTAGGCATAAGACCGCGCTTACCGAGCACCTGGCCGAGCTTACCGACGTCTTTCATCATATCGGGCGTGGCGACCACGAAATCGAAGTCAACCCAACCACCCTGCACCTTCTGAATCATATCGTCGTCGCCGACGAAATCCGCACCAGCCTGACGCGCTTCTTCTGCTTTATCACCCTTGGCGAAGACGAGAATCTTGACTTTCTTGCCTGTGCCGTGGGGCAGCTGGACGATACCACGCACGTTTTGCGTGCTTTTATAACGGATATTGAAGTGCCCTTCCAGGGTTGAATCGAACTTTGTATAAGTGACATCCTTCAGAATCTTCATTGCATCAAGCAATGAATACTCTTTGTCTGGATTTACTTTTTCTGCCGCTGCGCGGTATTTCTTTCCGTGTTTTGCCATATTATCCGCCCTGGATGGTTACTCCCATCGAACGCGCCGTACCGGCGATAATGAGTTTTGCCGCCTCAATGTCATTGGCATTGAGGTCGGGCATTTTTTGTTTCGCGATCGCTTCAAGTTGAGCCTGTGTAAGCGAACCGACTTTTTCTTTATGAGGAACTTTCGAGCCGCTCTCGATTTTGGCAGCTTTTTTGATGAGATCACTCGCAGGAGGTACTTTCGTGATAAAGGTAAATGAGCGGTCTGAAAAAACAGTGACAATGACGGGAATGATACTGCCGGCCTGCGCCTGCGTTTTTGCATTAAACTGCTTACAGAATTCCATCAGGTTGACACCCTGAGGACCCAAAGCAGTACCTACTGGCGGTGCGGGGTTAGCCTTACCTGCCGGAATCTGGAGTTTAACCTGAGCTACGATCTTTTTTGCTGCCATTTTTAAGAAACCTTAACCTATCTGCGAGCTGCCATTTTCCGAAATTGCGACATACCGCAAACTATATTTTACTTACCTGCAAGTAATCCAGCTCCACGGGCGTGGCGCGGCCGAAAATCTCGACCCGCACGCGCACCTTACCCTTTTCTGGGTTCACATCGTCGATAGTGCCCTGGAAATTCGCAAACGGGCCATCGATGATCTTAACAATTTCACCCTCGGCGAAGAAAATACGCGGAGTCTGCTTCTCGTCGGCGACCGCTGGGCCCATTTCTGTGAAAAGCGAGTGCATTTCTTCTTCACTGAGCACCTGGGGTTCTGTACCGGCACTGACGAAGCCCATGATGCCTGGCAGCGCGCGAATACGGTGCTGCAGCTCATCGGTGAGCTCGGCCTCGATAAAGACATAACCAGGCATGAGTTTCTTCTTTACTATGCGTTTTTTACCGCCGCGTAGTTCAGCCATCTCATGCAGGGGTATCTTTACCTGCCCGACCTTTGCCCCATCGGGCCATTTGTCTTTCTGGCGCTCTAGGAGCTTTTTGACCTTGTCTTCGTGCGACGACAGCGTCGTCACCACGTACCAGTTCATCGCCATATCAGCCACCGATGATCGTCCGGAATACCCGGTCGATACCGCCGTCGACGGCATAAATAAGGACTGCGAATATAATAACCGTCACAAATACAACGAGAGTCGAACGCGAAACATCGTCCCACGAAGGCCATGTTGCCTTACGGAGCTCGGCCCTTGCCTCAACGAGAAATTGCCATATCCTTTTCATACTTCTCCTTTCAATCTTTCGGTGCAGGGATTCCCCTGAACCACTTTCAACTGCAGGGCAGGAAGGAATCGAACCCTCACTAACGGTTTTGGAGACCGTCGTTCTACCGTTGAACTACTGCCCTAGTCAAGCCCGCCTTGCGGCAGACTTATTAGCCCACGACCG
>JAFLED010000265.1 GCA_017302045.1 Spirochaetota bacterium | reverse complement strand
TGCGAACCATTTACCATGAAAGACGAGCGGTATTGCCGTATCGTAGTCATATGCAGTAGAGTGGGATATCCGCCCGACCTTGAGCCTGACTTCATTGCCCTCTTCTTTATACTCGTATACGGGATTTTTTTTCAGATCTTCGAGGCTACGGCCATAGACAGCGAGGGTTTTGATCAATTCTTCTTTATCAAAACGCGAAACCGCCGATTTTTTCAGCCAGCTGGATTCCAGAACTGCATAGCGCTCGGGCACCAGGTAGAGATCGACGTCGTTGCGTACCGAACGCTTGTAACGTTCTATCCATGCGGTATCGTTTTTCTTGCAGCCTGCAAAAGCCGTTAACAGTAAAACGGCTGCGGTCAGGTTCGCCGCGAAGAGGAAACGCATGGCATCCACCTCGTTTTTTTCAGTGATGCCGGAAACATTTTTCGAAGAACCGATGCATGGCCGCCGCGACTTCGCGCGCCCCGGAGATTTGTACGTTGTGCCCGGCATTCGGAACAATAACCGTAGTCGCCTGTTGTACATGCGGCGTTATTTGCTGCGCCCACTTTGACGATGTCAGTGCATCGCGTTCGCCGTAGACGAGTAGCAGTGGAGTCCGGATTTTCCTCTCGGGCCATCGTACACGCGCATGCAGAAAGGCCCGCATGTAGGCATGCGAAGCGAGCGGCGAGAGCGTCTTGTTTTTAATTTTGCCGTACGCAAGCCGACCCGGCAGCAAAGCGGGCTCTGTATTCGCATAAAGCAACATACGATCGCCGTAGGGAAAAAGTGCGAAGAGTGCCAACAGACGGTAATACGTGGAGATAAACCAACGCGGTATCGCGAGCACATTTTTCAGGCGACGGGTATACGGGGCATAGTCATCGATTGCTGCAAGAGCCACCGCGCCCACCACAATGCCGGGATCTTGAGCAAGCAGCCGTTGCACGGCAAAAGCGCCATACGAATGGCCGGCGATGAAAATTTTTTTGCACTTGTATACCTTTCGAATATGACCGATAAAATCGGTCAGCAAAGTGTCGATGCGTTCGAGAGAGAAATTTTTCGCATCACCGAGCGCGCTCAGGCCATGCCCGGGTAGATCGGGAACAAAGACGCGATATTTTTTTTCGAGGTAAGGCAAGAGTGTTGTCCATGCCTGAAAACCATTTTGATACCAACCATGCACCAGCAGGATTGCCACATTGCCGCGCCCGGCCTCGCGAAAATAGACGGCATCGGAACGTGAAGTAAAATACGGCATCGGTGCGGTCATCTCTGCGAACGCAACACGACGCAAAGCGGTTAGGCATCTCCCTTTACAGGAGCGTTGGATTCGCAGATACATCCGTACCGAATGGAAGCAGCCAACGACGCGAAAATTCTTGTCATCGAAGACGACGCCAATACGCGCGATTTCTTGCGCCGCGGATTACAAGAGGCGGGTTATCGGGTTGAGATTGCCGGCCGCGCCGACGCCGGGCTCGATCTCGCAAAGCAGAATGTTTTCGACGTTATCATTCTCGACATCATGTTGCCCGACGGCGACGGCATGCAAATCTGCAAGAATATCCGCCAGGCCGATGAGCGCGTGCCGATTCTGTTTTTGACGGCATTGGGCACGACAGAGAAAATTACCGCAGGGCTCGATGCCGGCGCCGACGATTACCTGGTGAAGCCTTTCAAATTCGCCGAACTGCTGGCACGCATTCGCACTCTGCTGCGCCGCGTACGACCCGTCAGTGGACAACCCTCACCCGAACAAACCTTGGTTTTTGCCGACATACAGCTCGATGACTATACAAAAACCGTGAAGCGTGCCGGCCAGGCATTGACCCTGACAGCAACCGAATACCGGCTGCTGTTCATGTTCTTAAAAAATCCCGGTAAAGTCATCTCAAGGACTGAGATTCTAAACGAGATCTGGGGGGCTGACATACACATCGGGTCGAATGTCGTCGACGTCTATATCAATTATCTGCGCAAAAAGCTCGAAGCTGGCGGATTGCCACGCCTGATTCATACTGTTATCGGTATGGGCTATTCGCTCAAGGAAGCGGATGAAAATCAAAGCTAAGATCATTCTTCTGCTTTTTGTTACCTTCTCCTTGTCGACAACCCTGCTCGTAGCCCTCGTCTACGTTTTTTTCTCCGATTATTCTTTTAGCGATTTTTATCATCGCCTCGAAATACGCGCTTTGGCGACCGCGCGCATCGAACTCGGCTCTAAAGCGAGCGAAATCGAAGCGTTTCGCCGCGAATCGATGCAGCGTCTCGACAATGAAACCGATTACCTGATCGACACGAGTCGCGACTGGAAATCCGAGGCGCTGCGGCAGGGGCTCTCGCCGCTGTTTGTGCAAGAGGTGATGAGCCAGGGTAAGGCCTTCTCACGCAAGGATAATACGTTTTATGCCGGTGTCTTATACACCGCCGCACCGAACCCGCATGTCGTTGTGGTTTCAGCCGATAACTACTACGAAGCCCATCATATGGCGTATATGCGAAACCTGCTGTTGCTGGTGAGTCTCGCGGCGCTCGTATTGCTCGCGGTGATCTCTGCGCTGCTAACGCGCATTCTAGTGCGCCCGCTTGCTGACATGGCGGCAAAAGCGCGCCGCATTAGTTCTGAGAATCTGCACCTGCGCATCGAAGTCGCGAATCCGAAAGACGAACTCGGGGCTGTGGCCCTGACGATGAACGACATGCTCGACCGGCTTGAAACGACTTTTGAATCGCAGAAAAATTTTATCAGCAACGCTTCGCACGAACTCAAAACCCCGCTCACGGCTATCATCGGTGAGGCCGATGTCGTACTTGCGCGCAGGCGTAGCACAGAGGAGTACATCCACAGCATCGGGACAATGCAGACCGAGGCTGAAAAACTCAGTCAGAAGACCGATGCGATTCTCACCTTAGCGCAGACCGGGTTCAATCTCGAAGGTAAGAGCTTTAAGACACTGCGCGCCGACGAACTTGTGCTCGAAGTCTGCAGCACTGCGCGGCGCCTATACCCCGACCGGCGTATCGAAGTTGACTTCAGCCTGCTGCCCGAGGCGGCAGAGAAACTTTCGATTCGGGGAGATACGCAACTGCTGCAGTCTGCACTCTCCAATATTCTGACGAATGCCTGCAAATATTCTTCGAAGAACGTACGTGTATCGCTTGCGGCCTCGGAGGCCAATGTTATTTTCGTTGTACACGACACTGGTGTAGGTATTCCACAAAATGAATTGCAGTATATATTTGATCCCTTCTTTCGCGCTTCGAATGCACGGGGCTTTGAAGGCTACGGTATCGGCCTGCCCCTGACACGCAATATTCTGCGCATGCACGGTGGCTCTGTCTCGGTAGAATCAATTCAGGGAAAGGGAACGACCGTGCAAATCACGTTACCCATAGCTCTCGAATAATTCGCTTTTTAAGGTCTTTTTAAGTCTACTGTTAGAGGACTTTAATCCGCATTTTTTACATTCTCTTCATGCAAAAGGTAAACGAAAACTATATCCGCGGAGTGCTTTTCCCGACAGATTTCACCGTAGCGTCGCTTGCGGCACTGCGCATTTACCTGGAGAGGTACGCAGGCACCGCGATGCGGCTTTTTCTCGTGCACGGCTACAGGGCGGGAGACTCGATACCCGAACTGCTTTTCCATTCGCCGACGTCGATAGCGCGTGCGCTAGCGGGTAATGATTTCGCCGAAGCCTGCGCGGTACTGAAGAACCGGTTCGGTTTTATCACCACGTTGGGCTGCACCGTGTTTTCAGGCAAAAACCAGGCAGCGTTTGAAAACTTCATCGCGGGTTACGGCATCTCCGAAGCCATCGTCGTCCATGGTTACGAATCGAAGCGGCGCGACGCGCGCAGCTTTGGACTTGAGGGATTTATCCGTGCCTCTGATCTGCAGATTTCGCAGATCAACGCGCCCGAGATATTACGTCTCAATGCCTCTGATTCTGTGGCGGGTTTGTTTTCGAGCGGTGCGCAGGGATTAAAACCGTGAAGATTGCTTTTTGGTATGCAGGCGGCGGGGCCCTCTTAGCCGGCACTGTACTGGCGCTATTGACAACCGCGGGTTCTCCCGAATCTCTGCTGCTCGGTCATTGGAAAGAACTCGCCTGGGAATACGAGCAGGACGAACAAACGCCGCTCGTTCACCGCGCCGAAGGCTGGCATTTTCTGCCAGGGCAGCAACTTCTGTTGCAACGCAAAGGGAGCATCGAAAAGGTGCGCTGGCGTCTCGCAGGGCGCTCGAACGTGTTACTGCTCCGTTACGCTTCGGGTGTTACCGAGCACTACAATGTCACCGAACTTCGGGCAGATAAATTGGTACTGAATTTCGAAACCGATATACAGGCACGTGGTGTCGCGAAACTGACTTTTACGCGCCTGCGGGTAGATCGAGATGCTCAGGGCCTTTAACAACCACAGAACGTTAGGCGACAACATACGCCTCGGTACGCTAACGGCTTTTTCGGCGGGCATGATCAACGTCGCCTCGTTGGTGATACTCTTCTCTTTTACTTCGAATGTAACGGGAACCTACGCAATTCTAGCATCCGAAATTGCGAAGGGTAATCCCTATCAGATCGGCGTCGTCTTATGCTGGATTCTGGCTTTCTTCGGCGGCGGATTTCTCGCAAATCTGATCGTGATTCACTGGGGTAAAAACCACACTTACCGTGCCCACGCTGTACCGGTGGTCGTCGAAATGCTTGCCGTGCTGGCCGTCGGATTCTATGGCGGATTTTTTTACCGCGAGACTCTCGGCGAAACCGAAGTTCTGACGGCAATTCTGTTGCTCGCAACGGGGCTGCAAAACGGCCTCACGGCAAGTATCACGAATTTTTCGCTCAAGACAACTCACGTCACAGGTATTACAACCGACCTGGCAATTCTAGCCGCGATGTTCACGAAGGCGGAGTTTCGCCATAACCCAGAACTACGCAACAAGGCAAAGCTGCTCTCCTCTGTCGTAGCTGCCTATTTTGTAGGTGCCCTGGCCGCAGGATTCCTCGCCGTGAAACTGGATTTCGCCGTATTCTATATTGTCGCCGGTTTTCTCTTCTTCGTCGCCACTTACGACTTCTATCGCGTATGGCGGGCTCAGGGTGGCTTACGTTTGAGCGGCTGGCTGAGGCCCCAGCATGCGCATACGTCTCTGTCGCAGGGCGACAGCGTGAACGCTAAGCTTTAAATCCGCTGAAGGCCGC
>JAFLED010000264.1 GCA_017302045.1 Spirochaetota bacterium | reverse complement strand
AAAGGTAAAGGCGTATCGGCATGCGCGACCTGCGACGGTTTCTTTTTTCGCGGCCGCGAGGTTGCAGTCGTGGGCGGCGGCGACTCGGCATTCGAAGAGGCAAACTTTCTTACTAAATTCGCGAGTAAAGTTACGTTGCTGCACCGCAGCGAGACCTACCGCGCCAGCAAGATCATGGTCGATCGCGCGAAGAAAAACCCAAAAATCGCATTTAAGACCTTTGTTGAAGTTGCGGAGGTGTATGGCGAAGAGAAGACGGGCACCGTCACAGGCGTAAAACTCAAAGACACACGCACGGGTGCCATCGAAGATTTTGCCGTGCAGGGACTCTTCATCGCCATCGGGCATGTTCCGAATACCGCGCTTTTCAAAGGCCAGATCGATATGGACGAAACCGGCTACCTCGTGACAAGGCCCGACCGCACTGCGACGAATATTCCCGGTGTTTTCGCCGCGGGCGACGTAAAAGATCATTATTACCGCCAGGCGATCACAGCAGCGGGTTCGGGTTGCCAGGCGGCGATCGAAGCGGAGCGGTATCTCGAAAGCCTCGAGACGCGCAAGTCGGCATAGCCATATGGAAAATTTCGAAAACAAGCCGGCGTACTTCGAAGGTAAATTTTTACCTCTCAAAGACGCAAACCTGAATATACGCACGCACGCGCTGCAATACGCGACGGCATTTTTCGGTGGAATGCGCGCGTATTACAACAACTCGAAAAAAAATCTCTACCTGTTTCGCCTAGAGGACCACCACACGCGGCTCAGGCAATCGGGTAAGATTCTGCGTTTTCACTGGGCGATGCCATTTGCCGAGTTTCGCGACATTACCGTAAAGATGCTGCGCGACGGCGAGTGGCGCGAAAACTGTTATCTGCGCCCCTTTATCTACAAGTCAGACCTCTCGATGTCGCCGCGCCTGCACAATGTCGAAGATAAGTTCGCGATCTACGCGATTCCGCTGAACGACTACCTCGATACGACGCGCGGCATGAAAGTTCAGGTATCTTCGTGGGTGCGCCTTTCTGATACGCAGATTCCGGCGCGTGCGAAAGCAACGGGCGGATATATCAATTCGGCGCTGGCAAAATCCGAGGCGCTGGAGAACGGTTTCGACGAGGCGATCTTTCTCGACCAGCGCGGTTTTGTCTCCGAAGGCTCGGCGGAAAATATCTTTATCGTGCGCGGCGGCAAACTCATCACCCCCGGTAATTCGTCGGCGATTCTCGAAGGCATTACACGGCGCAGCGTTTTGCAACTCGCGCGCGATCTCGGCATCGAAACCGAAGAACGCGACATCAGCCGCACCGAACTCTATGTCGCCGACGAGGTGTTCTTTTCGGGCACCGGCGCGCAAATCGCGTGGATCGAAAGCATCGACCGGCGCACCATCGGCGACGGTAAGATCGGTCCCGTGACAGAGAAAATACGCCAGCGTTTCTTTTCGCTGGTTTCGGGAGAGATGTCCGAGTACCTGAACTGGCTGACGCCGGTGTATTGATGTTGCAGATCACGGCCGAAAACGCGCCGCAGACCGTCATTTTCGAAGGCGATACTTCACCTGCGAAAGCGGCGTACCTCAGGCGCCTGGGCCGCGATATTCTGCACCTGAACCGCCGCGAAAAAAGCGATTCCGAAGCTTTAACGGCCACGCTCGTCAATGAAGGGCGTCATCCCGACCTCATCGAATTTACCGGCGAAAATGTTTTAATCGGTTCAGAAAAAGACACGCCCGAGGGAACAGTGCGCCATCTTTTGCGCAAAATACTCCCCTACTCGCCGTGGAAATCCGAAGCGCGCGTGGTGATTTTTCAGAACGCTGCGGGCATTAAAGACGAAGCCGAAACGGCACTGCTCAAGACCCTCGAAGAGCCCAATGCCCGGCATTATTTTTTTCTCAACGTACAGACCGCCGATCTTCTCAAAGAGACAATTCGCTCGCGCTCTGTGATCACGCGGTTTGTCGAACCGCCTGCCGGCGAAAACCTGCCTGCCGATCCGTGGCGGCGCTTTTATTTTTTATCGGGCGAACGCGAACACGATGAAGCCGCAGAGGCAATTGTGGCCGCGCAGCGCGCGGCTTACGATGAAATGACTTACACGACCGACGATTTTGCGGCACTCGAAAAGATACTCTATATTTTGCCTAAAAAAGTCACCGAGAAAGAAACCGTATCGCGGCAAAACCGGGCGCTGGCTTTTGCCGCATTACCGCTGCTGGCGGCGCTGCGCGACCGGGCCACGCAGGGGATAATCCCCCCCGTGGCGCCGATCGCCTTCAACCGCATGACCCCGGAAAACGCCGTGAAGGCCGCTGTTTTTGTTCAGGATTACCTGCGGCATCTCGAAGTACGGATTTTCGGCAACCGGCCCTTGAATCAGCTCGCGGTATTTTACAGTTTTTTCTTCCGGTTTTTTCCGTTGTGGAGCGCGAAATAACCGGTCTCATTCCGCTCGACGCGCTCGGCGGCGGCGACGTTTTGGCATAGCGTATGTGGTATCAGAGCGATATTCTTTGGGTCGTCATCAAGATTGTAATTCTCTTCGGGGCGATGATGACAGGCGCCGCGTACTACACGCTGCTCGAACGCAAGTGGGCGGGTTACATACAAGACCGCTATGGGCCCAACCGCGCCGGGTTGTGGGGGTTGCTGCAGCCTCTTGCCGACGGTATCAAGTTTCTCACCAAACAGGAAACGATACCCCGCAACGCCGATAAATGGATTTTTGTCCTTGCGCCCGCGCTGTCGATGACGACGGCGATCATGCTGTGGGCGGCGATTCCTTTTACGCCGGCTTTTACGCAGCTGCCCGATTTCGTGCGCGAAGCCACGGGCCAGAAAGAATTTGTCTTTCAGGTGATGAACCCGTCGGGCGGTCTGCTCTACATGTCAGCCGTGGCATCGCTGGCGGTTTATGGTATCATGCTCGCAGGCTGGTCTTCGAACAATAAATATGCGCTGCTGGGTTCTGTGCGCTCGACGGCGCAGATGATTTCGTATGAGCTGGCGCTGGCGCTGAGTCTCGCAGTCATCGTTATTCTCGCCGGCAGCCTTGATCTGACTCGCATCGTCAAAGCGCAAGAGGGCCGCTGGTTTATCGCAACGCTGCCAGGAGCGATCGCTTTTATCGTTTTTCTCGTCACCATGTTCGCCGAGACGAACCGCCTGCCCTTCGACCTCGCCGAGGCAGAAAGCGAACTCGTCGTGGGTTTTCACACCGAATACGGCGCTTTCAAATTTGCCCTCTTTTTTATCGCCGAATACATGAGTATGATTACGCTGTCGCTGCTCGCGGCGCTGTTATTTTTCGGCGGTTACAATATCCCCGGGTTTATACCCGCGTGGGTAAAATCCGCCTGGTACGCGCCGCTCGTCGGCTCGGCATTCTTTTTCGCGAAAGCCTTTGTTTTTGTCTTTCTCTTCGTCTGGGTGCGCTGGTCGATACCGCGCTTTCGTTATGACCAGCTCATGAACCTCGGTTGGAAAAAGCTGGTTCCGCTCGCGATGCTGAACCTCTTGATCGCTGGCTTCTGGGTTTATTACGCCTGACCCCATGAGCCGGCACGAAGAGGAAAAACCTCTGAATGTCCGCTCGATGGTCATGATTTTCGTAAATTCTGTCCTCTTTATAAAGATTCCGCTGCTGATATTCGGCTTTCGCATGAGCGAAGACCCGACGCCGTTCAATATCGGCGGTTTTATCGTCTGCCTGGTTTTTTCGCTCACAACGATGCTCATTTTTGTGCTGAAAAAATAGCAAAAAAGGTTGCTGCTACACGCTTGCGCTCGTCTCATAGGTATATGCGGGGGATATCCCTCTTAGTCGCCTCTATGGCCCTTCTGGTTGCGGGCTGCGGTCAGTACCTGGAGCAATATACAGACGAGGACAAAGACCTTACGCTGACCATAGAGAGCGATACGACCGCGTCGCCCACGTATACGTTCGCGAACCGGCTTTTCAGTTTTTCTGTAACCTTGAAGCTCGACCGGGCAGGCACTTACCGCATTTTGCACGCGACCTCTTGCGAGGCGACGCGCACCGCGGGCGGCGACAACACGTCGGGGTCACTTTCGCGCAATGGCGCGCAGACGGCGACGATACGGCTTGACCACGACGATATTCTCACCTATGGCAAAAGCGTGATTCTCTGCGCCGCCGACACGGCCAGTTATAAAACGACATCCCACATTTTGAGTTTTGCCGGCGGTTTCGACACGACGCTGGCGAACCTCGCGGCGCAGTACAACGAGAGTTACGGCGGCGGGGGATATCCCCTGAATACCGGCCTCGCATCGGCCTTCTTTCTCTTTCAGTCAGGCGCCACGAGCACTCTCGCGAACCGGGGGGGTACTGCTGCGCAAAACAGCGCTTCGAATCCGTACAGCCACGGCGTTTATATGGACCCCAACGACGGCAACCTCCAGAAGTACATCGTCACCGACCGGGCGAACCACAGGGTTTTGATTTTCAATAGCATACCGACCGGCAACACGGGATTACCCGATGTGGTTATCGGACAATCAGACTTTACTTCGGCTGCGCCTAACGCGGGGGCGGCGATCGGTGCCCAGGGTTTCGACCAGCCTGTGCACGCGAGCGTATCGGCAACGGGTATCTTATTCGTCACCGATTATAATAACAACCGGGTACTGGCATATAACACGATACCCAAGACATATCCCGTAAATGCAGATTTTGTTCTCGGACAGAATTCCATGGCGGTGATCACCGCCAATAATACCCTGGTCGCAACCGCGGCGCGGCTGAACCACCCTTACGCTACACACGCGATTGGCGGAAAGCTCTATATCGTCGACCAGGATAACCGCCGGGTCGTCGTGCATAATTCGATACCTTCGACGACTGCTGCTTCTGCCAGCTTTGTGATTGGCCATGCGGATTTTACAACACTCTCGGCCGGTACAAACTACACTGTTTCTCCGAATTTCATGAATTCTCCCTACGACCTGCTCGTCTACCAGGATCACCTCTATATCTCTGATGCAGGTAACCACAGGGTGCTTGTCTTCAATACGCTGCCCACGGCATCGGATGCGAGGCCCGATTTCGTGATCGGCCAACCCAATGCTGCGGGACTCAACCCCAATCAGGGCGGTACCGCAGGCACGCAAACGCTGAGAACACCGACGACGATTATTGCCCAGGGAGCCAAACTTGCCGTTGCGGATCAGGAAAATAACCGCATCT
>JAFLED010000263.1 GCA_017302045.1 Spirochaetota bacterium | reverse complement strand
GGTGATCGGTATCGGCATTTTTCTCGTCATGTGGTCCTGGTACACAGCGCGTAAGATTCGCAACCGGCTCGTCGAATTCGTTCAGCTTTCTGACTATTTCGACATATTGCATGAGCTGAGCCACGACACGTCCGTGCCGAAATACGCGACGAACCTTGTATATCTGACGAGCGCGAATAATCCCGGTGAAATCGAATGGAAAGTCATCTATTCGCTCTTTTACAAACAACCCAAACGTGCGGATGTCTATTGGCTGATACACGTCGACGTGACGGACGAACCCTACACCATGGCGTACAAAGTCGACGTGTTGGTACCGAACGATGTTATCCGCATCGAGTTTAAGCTCGGCTTTCGCGTCGAACCGCGTATCAACCAGTTCTTCCGTAAGGCTGTTTCGGCCCTGGTCGAAGAGGGTATTGTCGATATCACCAGCCGGTATGCTTCGCTCAACCAAAAGAACATCCTGGGAGATTTCCGCTTTATCATATTTGACCGGATATTAAGCCATGACAATCAGCTCAGCATCTACGAAAGAATCGTGACGCGCCTTTACAAAATACTGAAATCTATTTGCCCGACCGAAGAAAAGGCGTTTGGCCTCGATACGTCGATTGTTGAAATCGAACGTGTTCCACTCATTGTATCGAAGCCGCGCGAATTTCAGCTGGAGCGATTGCCCTGATGCCTGTATTCCAATCCAAAATTGCGGCGCAAAGCGCTGATTTTAAAACTAATGCCGAGGCTTATGCCGCACACCTGAACCGGTACAACGAAGCGCTGTCGCGTATTGCTCCTGAAAACCGTGCCGCCGCCGTGAAGCGACACACGGAACGCGGTAAGCTGTTTGCGCGCGACCGTGTTATGGGGTTGCTCGATGCCGGCTCACCGTTTCTCGAGTTGGGTGCATTCGCCGGTTATGACCTGTATCCTGGTGAAGAGATTCCCGGGGCGGGTGCTGTTGCCGGTATCGGGTTCGTCCATGGCCGGCCGGTAGCCGTGCTCGCCAATGACGCGACCGTAAAGGGCGGCACGTATTATCCAATAACCGTTAAAAAGCATCTGCGTTTTCAGGAATTTGCGTCGCTGAACGGCCTCCCCTGTGTTTACCTTGTGGATAGCGGCGGCGCTTTTTTGCCCATGCAAGACGAGGTTTTCCCGGATCGCGATCATTTTGGCCGCATTTTTTATAACCAGGCACGCATGTCCGCAGCGGGCATTCCGCAACTGGCGCTCGTCATGGGGTCTTGTACCGCGGGCGGCGCGTATGTGCCCGCGATGTGCGACGAGACGATCATTGTCGAAAAGCACGGTACGATTTTTCTCGCAGGCCCGCCGCTTGTGAAAATGGCGACAGGCGAAGAAGTCAGCGCCGAAGATCTGGGAGGCGCGAAACTCCATACGCAGAAATCGGGTGTTGCCGATCATTATGCTCTCGACGATCTCGACGCACTCGATAAGGCGCGTCGTATCATCGCGACTCTGCCGCCCGTGCGGCAAAATGCGCTGGCGCAGTCGAGAAAACCGGCATGGGCCGAGCCGCTTTTTTCCGCAGAAGAGATCCCCGGTATTATGCCTGCCGATACGCGCCGCCCCTTTGATGTGCGGGAGATTATCGCGCGTATCGTCGACGGCAGCGAGTTTTACGAATTTAAGGGCGAATACGGCAAGACGTTGGTCTGCGCATTCGCCGAGATCGGCGGTTTTCGCGTCGGCATTCTTGCCAATAACGGCGTTTTGTTTTCAGAGTCGGCGCTCAAGGGGACGCACTTCATTGAACTTTGCTGCCAGAGGGAGATCCCCCTGATCTTTTTACAGAACATTACCGGCTTTATGGTCGGTAAAAAATACGAAGAGGGCGGCATCGCTAAAGACGGCGCGAAGATGGTGAGTGCGGTTTCGAACGCGAATGTGCCCAAGTTTACCGTGATCATCGGCGGCTCATACGGCGCGGGCAATTACGGTATGTGCGGCCGAGCGTATTCGCCCGATCTTTTGTTCATGTGGCCGAATGCGCGTATTTCGGTCATGGGGGGAGAGCAGGCGGCAGGTGTGCTCAATATCGTGCGCGAGCAGGCGCTCGGGGCGCAGGCGAAAAAATCAGGCAAACCCGTCGATACGGCTGCGCTGACCGCCGAAATGGCTGAGACAAAAAGCCGTATTACCGCGCAGTTTGACAGGCAATCGGGTGCACTCTATTCGTCGGCGCGTCTTTGGGACGACGGAATCATAGACCCGCGGGACACGCGCCGTGTGCTGATGCTGGGGCTTACCGCTGCCTCGGCGCGTGAGCTGCCGGGATTCAGTCAGCCCGTTTACCGTATGTGAGATAAATTTCATGATTACAACCAGTTTTGAAAATTCCGTTTACAGCATTACCCTGAACCGCCCCGAAAAGCACAACGCCTTCGACGCCGAAATGATTCAAAGCGTCACCGCGGCCGTGCATGATATTCCGGCCGATGCGCGGCTGACGCTGTTTAGCGGTAATGGCAAATCGTTTTGCGCCGGCGCAGACGTATCTTATATGCGCGCTCAGGCCGGTTTTTCAGAAGAACAGAACCGTGAAGATGCGCGCAAGCTCGCCGCCATGTTCGAAGCGATTTACCAGCTTACCGTGCCTACCGTGGTTTACGCGCACGGTAATATTTTCGGCGGGGGGCTCGGTATTCTCGCCGCTTGCGACATTGCGATTGCCGCCGAAGACGCCAAATTCTGTTTTTCCGAAGTCAGGCTGGGGATTATTCCCGCGGTGATTTCGCCCTTTGTTTTACGCAAGACGGGGGTTGGTTTTGCGCGGCGTTATTTTCAGTCTGCCGAAATCTTTTCTGCCGAGATCGCCGAAAAGGCGGGGCTGATCTCAGAGCGTATCAGCGGCGCAAAATCGGCCGAAACGCTTGCGAAACTTTTAGCCGCCCTCACTGCGGCTGGGCGCGATGCGCAGAAGAGTGTGAAGCGTCTTTTACGCTCTTATGAAAATTTTGAACCGATGAGCCGCGACCAACTGATCCATGAATTGGCGAAGCTGCGTTCGAGCGAAGATGCGCAGGCGCGCATGAAAGAATTTCTCGAAAGAAGCAAGAAATAGCGCCCCCTTATGACCTCCCCCAAGTCCAGGGAGTAGACTTTTTGTACCCCTTTCCCCAGAGTTGGGGAAAGGGCAGGGGGTTAGGGCCAGTTAACCGGGCAGCTGAAACAAACCTTCGATCGACAGGTATCGTTCGCCGGTATCGTAGTTGAATGTCAGCACGCGAGACCCCTTCTTGAGTTCGGGGAGTTTTTTCGCGACAGCGGCGAGCGAGGCACCAGAAGAAACTCCGACGAAAAGCGCTTCTTCTTTTGCGGCACGTTTTGTGTAGTCAAAGGCCTCTTCTTTTGTTACCTGAATAACACCCGTCAAAAGCTCTTTCTTCAGGTTCTTGGGAATAAAACCTGCGCCGATACCCTGAATCGGGTGGGGGCCGGGAGCGCCGCCTGAAATGACGGGTGACGCCGACGGCTCTACCGCAAACACCTGCAGGTTCGGCCATTTTTGGCGCAGAATTTCGGTAACGCCGGTCAGGTGACCGCCTGTGCCGACCCCGGTGATGAGCACATCGATGCCCTCTGGAAAATCACGAAGAATTTCTTGTGCCGTTGTTTTTCTGTGGACTTCGATATTGGCTTCGTTTTCAAACTGCTGCGGCATCCATGCGTTGGGTGTCGAATTCACAAGTTCGGTTGCCTTTTCGATGGCACCTTTCATGCCTTTTTCGCGCGGTGTAAGTTCGAACTGCGCACCGTAGGCCGCCATAATGGCGCGGCGCTCTACAGACATGCTTTCGGGCATAACGAGAGTCAGCTTATAACCCTTTGCCGCTGCGACCATGGCGAGGCCGATACCGGTATTGCCCGAGGTCGGTTCGATGATGACGCTGCCCGCTTTCAGTATGCCCCTGCGTTCGGCGTCTTCGATCATCGCCAAGGCGATACGGTCTTTGATGCTGGCGCCGGGGTTCTGGCGTTCGAGCTTCACCCAGACCTCGTAATCTTCGCTGTAGAGTTTATTGATCTTCAGGTGGGGGGTATTACCGATGGCCTCGGTCATGCTTCTGTATTTCATGCGCTGAAATACGCCACGGACACGCTGCGGCAAGAATTTAAGGCCAGCGTTTCGCTAAAAAAAGCGGCGAAATTTCGCTTTATGATTTACGCGTGTTCGCGCCCGGTTTATCGGTATTCGTATGGCATTTCACCGGAGGTTAGGGGGATTCATTCCGGTGCTGTTGCTGCTTGCCGGCGCCGGTTGCCGGCTCGAACGCCGCGAAGATTTCGATTTTTCGACCGATGTACCGCTGCGCTGCGGCATTTTTAAATCGTATTATTTTGTTCGCGAAGTAAAAGAAGAAGTCTATCCCGATCTGGGGCTGGTATATGCCAACCGTAAGCGATTGGCGCTCGAGCCCGCGCAACAGGTGAGTCTCGAAAATGCAGCGCGCGCCTGCACCGAACTCTGCGAGGTAAAAAAAGACCAGTTGCGCCTGATGCAAGAGGCGATCAAAGCGAAACTCGCACTGAACGAAATCAAGGGCGACCTGCGCCTTCTGGCAAAAGAGGTTCGCGAATTCGAGGCCGCGAAGGCCGAATGGCTCGCCGAACATGCAGCGCGCTATCACCAGGGTCTGCAAATACTTACCGAGGGACAACGGGCACACTGGGGAACCGCCGAGCGGTTTCTGAAAGTTTTGCCCGGCGAAAAACACTAAGGGTCCTATGTTCTGGCAAAGGCTGCGGGATTTACCCTGGTGGGCGATCAGTTTGTCGCTGGGGGTGAACATCGTTTCACTCGGCGCCGCGATCATCTGCATCTCGGTTTTCCGCGAGCGGATTCCCCTTATTGTCGTGGGTTTTCTCTTTGCGCATATTTTTATTTCGCAGCCGCTCAAAGACTGGATCATTGCGCGTATGGGTCTGAACGCCCGCTACTCGGGACAACTGACCTTTCTGAGTTTTGAAAACCGTACGCAGCGGATCATGCACGTGCGCGACGTTCTCGATTTTCTGAGCTGGCTTATACGCGCTTGGAAACTCACGCGGGTGCGCATTGTCATTTTCGACGAACAGGATTTCGTCTATTTTCTCGCGCAGGGTAAACGCGCGCGTAAGATGAAACTGAAAGACGAGATATCCGACGAGTTTCGCAGCGAGTTGTCGCTATACCCCGGCGGCCATG
>JAFLED010000262.1 GCA_017302045.1 Spirochaetota bacterium | reverse complement strand
CCTGAGGTGTCCGCTTATAATTATCTCGGTAGATTCGGCGTCCCAATTTAGCCCATTTTATGTCGCTTGCATCTTTTGCGGTCATAGGGATGTTCACGTTCAGCAGAAAGTTCTGGTCTGCGTCAGAGCTGAAGCGGGCGAAAATTTCTCCGAAAATATCGGCGATTTTGGCGAAATCGCCCTCGGCGTCGAGGTAACCGCACGAAACGGCGAAAGAGGGCACGTTGTGGATAAAAGCATGCCTTGCGGCGCCCACCGTGCCCGAATACCAGACATCCTGCCCCATGTTAACTCCCTTATTGATGCCGGTCACACAGAAATCGAAGGGTGGGGCAAAACCCGAATGCAGCGCTACGTTCACGCAGTCGCATGGAAAACCATCGACCTCGAAAGTGCGTTCACCGAGTTTCAGTACCCGCACATCGCGGTAGATCGTGAGCGCCTGGCTCGTCGCGCTTTTTTCTTCTGCGGGCGCGAACACCCAGGTCTCGCCGAAAGTATCGAGCTTTTCCCTGAGACGCGTGAGCCCCGGAAAAGAGAGGCCGTCGTCGTTTGAAATCAGTATGCGCATGTGTCTCCGTTAAAGCAGCTCTTTCAGATACGCGCTCTGGGGAAACGCCTCTTTGAGTTTTGCCCTGAATGTTTCGAACTCTTTGTCTTTTTTAATCTGTTTAAAAGCCAGCGCAGCGCGGTAGAGCGCCTTTTCATAAACGGCGTCGTCGCGGGTTTCGGCATACGCGATGCGGCTGAACTCGCGCGCCGCCTCTTCGTATTCCTGGCGGGCATAGAGAATCTCGCCGATGTGAAAGCGCGCCTTTAGGTAAGTGGATTCATCCTGTTTCTGCGATATCTGCCGGTAGTAGTCGAGTGCACGCGCGCTGTCGCCCTGCAGGCGGTACGATTCGGCGATCAGGTAACGCGCGCGCTGGCCGGCGTTACGGCTTTTTGCGAGCACGCTCAGAATCTCGCGGCTCTCCGCATATTTTTTCTGCAGATGCTGAAATTTCGCCTGGTGGAGCAGCATCTCTTCGCTGAGCCGGTTATTGTCGGCAAAGCGGTCCGAGAGTTTGGCTGCTTGCGCCTCGGCCTCCGCATATTTACCGGCTTTTTCCAGTATCTGAAAATGCAGAGTGGCGGCCTTCATCGCGGTCGCTTCGGAGACCTCTTCGTTGGCGAGGACCTTTCTCAAAAGCTCACCCGCGGCGTCATTTTTGCCCTGGTCGGCAAAAACCTGCGCGCGGCTGACCAGTACCTCGAGCTTCTCCGCCGGTTTTTTCTGCGCGGCCTCGAGTTCGCTGAGTGTTTTCTCGGCTGCGGCATAATTTTTCTTACGACGGTAATAATCCGCGAGTTCCCTGAGACTTTCGGCATACCAGGTTGAGGTCTTGTTGCGTCGCTTGAGAGAACCCGACCAGTCGAGTGCGCCGCCTTCGTCGTTGAGTTTAAGCCCCAGCGCCACGAGCTGAAATTCGACTTCGTCGCGGTTCTGCGTTTCGGGAAATTCTTTGATAAGTTGCAGGTACGTCGTGCGCGCGGCGGCGTGGTTTTTCTGCGCCGCTTCGGCGCGCGCAAGATCGGAGAGGGATTTCTCCCTCAGCCACGGCGCGGCATCGGAGCGCGCGTAAACGGCGCGCAGTTTTTCCGCCGCGGCAGGATAATCGGCCAGCTGGTAGCGGCAGAGCGCATCGAAATAAGTGGCTTCGGCGACGCGCGTCGCAAGGTCGCCGAGCGCGAGGTATTTTTCAAATTCTTTGTCGGCCTCTTCAAACTTATTGCGACGGAAAGCGAGCCACGCAATCTGGTACTGGGCTTCGGCGGCCTCGTTTTTAGCGCCGTCATATTTCGAGATTACTTTGTTGTAACTTGCCAGTGCGCCTTCGAGGTCGCGCAGGTTGTACTGGCAGGCACCCAGTGCAATCAGAGCCTTTGCCTGCTGCGGCGGTTTTTTATAGGTTTTCAGTATTTTGCGGAAAGCATCGCCCGCGCGTGCGTATTGTTTGAGTTCGAAGTAAACCCAGCCGATGCCCATCTCTGCTTCGAAGACCTTTGCGTGACCAGGGTATTTCTTGGCGACGCGGGCATAGAGCTGCAAAGCCTCAGTGAATTTGCCCAATCCATAAGATATCTCGGCTTTGAGAAACAGCGCTTCTGCGCGCGCAGAGTCGTCGTCGAAGTTTTTCTCGAGCCGCGTGAGGCTTTTTTGCGCGGCCTCGTATTTACCTTCGCGGTATTGTGCACGCGCCAGAAGCAGGTAATACGTAGCCCCGTCGGTCTCGTCGCCGAACTCTTCGGTGAGTTCTGAGAGTACTTCGATGGCCTTCGCGTGCCGGTTTTCCTGGTAGAGCAGGTCGCCGTAATGCCGCAACATTTCGCGCCGGCTTTTGCCTTTCAGCGTTTTTTCCTGACGCAAACCTTCGAAGGTTGCCAGAGCCTCGTCGGTTTTGCCCTGCTTGCGGCGTATCTCCGCCATGAGCTCTAATGCCGGTGGAAACGTTTCGTGGCCGCGGTGGTTGTTGATGATGTCGAGTAGGGGGGGCAAAGCCCCGGCAAGGTCTTTTTTCTCAAAAAGCAACTGTCCTTCGCGCAGCCGCGCAAAAGGATAAATCGCGCTCTGCGGATAATCTTTCACGGTTTGTGCGAGAAAGCCGAGCGCCTCATCGGGGGCTCCGGTTTTGTATTTGCATAGCGCCGAAAGGTAAAGCGCTTCGCTCGCGGTTGCCGATGCACCATGGTCTTTGACAACGGTAGCGAACTCGCGCAGCGCTTCGCTGTATTTGTTCTCGGCGTAATAACTTTTACCCAGCCAGAAGCGCGCCTGGTCGAGGTTATCCGCCTGCACATATTTGACCATCAGGGTTTCAAAAACGCGGCGCGCTTTAGCATATTCCTGCGCGTTGAAATGTGCGATGCCGAGCTGCAGAGTCAAAGCCGGGGCCGCGGTCGATTGTGGATAATCCTTGAGTGCGCGGTTCAGCGTTTCGACGGCTTCGTCGTAGCGCTTTTGCTCGTTATAGATAAAACCCATCGTGTAGAGGGCTGATGCCGCGAGCACGTTTTCGCGGTACTTGCGCACGAACGCGGCATGCGCTTCGAGCGCTTCGCGGTATTGCTTACGGTAAAACCACGATTCGCCGTTCCAGAACGCGGCGCGCACGACGAATGGCGATTCGGGAAAATCGCGCATCAGCGCTTTGAACTCGAATTGTGCGGTTTTATAGTCGCCCTCGTAGAAATACGACATCGCGAGGTAATACTGTGCGTCGTCGCCGTATTCACCGCGCGCGTCTTTGAGTACGATCTCTTGCAGCAGCAGCCGCGCGGAATAGAAGTTCTTCTCTTTAAAAGCGGTCATCGCCGAGCGGAAATTCTGCTCGGCTTCGAAGGCGTCGGCCTTGACTGCGCAGGGCAGAAGTATCACCCCCGCGAAAAGCGCCACCCGTAAAAAAACGTGTCTTAAAGGATGAATTTCGATAAATCCTGATTTTTGACGATTTCGGATAGTTCCTTCTCGACGAAAGCACGGTCGACAACCACGTCGCCTTTACTGAAATTTTCGGGTTCAAACGACAGGCGCTCAAACAGTTTTTCCAGAATCGTGTGCAGCCGCCGCGCCCCGATGTTTTCATTGCGCGAGTTCATTTCATAGGCGATTTCGGCGATCGCGTCGTATCCCGAAGCCTCAAACGCGATATTGACGTTTTCGGTTGAAAGCAGCGCCTGGTATTGTTTCGACAGGGCGTTCTTGGGTGTTTTGAGAATACTGACATAATCTTCTTTGAGCAGGGGTTTCAGCTCGACACGAATAGGGAAACGCCCCTGCAGTTCGGGAATCAGGTCAGTCACCGAAGAGATGTGGAATGCCCCCGCGGCGATGAACAGGATATGATCGGTCTTCACAGCGCCATGCTTCGTGTTTACGGTCGAACCTTCGACGAGGGGCAGTATGTCGCGTTGCACCCCTTCGCGCGAAACGTCGGGCGAACCCTTGCCGCCGCGGCTCGCGATTTTATCGATCTCGTCGATGAATACGATTCCCGAATTTTCGGTGCGGTGGATCGCTTCTTCTTTGATTTTCTCGAAATCAATGAGCGCGTCGAGTTCTTCTTGGTAGAGCGCCTTACGCGCCTGCGCGATGGTAACTTTTTTTCTTTCTTTTTTCTTGGGGAAAATATCGCCGAGCATATTTTGCATCTGGTTTTCGAGATCTTCCATCCCCGGTATTGCCATCATCTGCACGGCAACCTGCGGCCCCGCCTGCTGCGGCATTTTCAGTTCGATCTCGCGGTCTTCGAGCTGACCGGCGCGCAGTTTTTTGCGAAAGATATCGCGCGCGATTTTTTCGTCTTCGTCGGCGGTTTGCTCCGAACCCTCGGTGGCCGCCGTCGTGGTTGTCTCGGATTTTCCCGAAAGCAGTATATCCAGCAAACGTTCTTCGGTGCGTTTCTCGGCTTCGGCTTTCGATTTCTCTTCGTATTCGGCGCGCACGATTTTGATCGCGGTCATTAACAGATCGCGTATCATGCTTTCGACATCGCGGCCGACATAACCCACCTCGGTATATTTTGTCGCCTCGACTTTGATAAATGGCGCATTTGCCATTTTAGCCAGGCGGCGCGCGATTTCGGTTTTGCCGACACCCGTCGGGCCGATCATAATAATATTTTTGGGATGGATCTCCTCACGCAGCGGGTGTTCCCCGAGCGCCTGCCGGCGTTCGCGGTTTCTGAGCGCGATCGACACGGCTTTTTTGGCATCGCCCTGTCCGATGATAAACTGATCGAGATGGCGGACGATCTCCGCCGGTTTCCATTCTGAAAGCATCTCAGTCAAAATACTGCGGCCGGCGCTTTTCGGCAAGTGCGGCCATCGCTTCGCGGAAATTTTTTACGACGATCGGCGTGGTGAAAGATTCGTAGGTGTGTTTCAGTGCCGCTTCGGCGCGGTCGAGGACCGGTTGGTTGAGTCCCTGTTTGGTGCGCTGCAGTGCCGAAAGCGGAATGCGGTTGAGGTAATCGAGCTTTTTGAGTGTCAGCTTGCGCAGCGCTTCGAGATCGGGCGCCGTTTCATCGATGAGGCCGATGGTCTTGGCTTCTGCTGCTTTAAAGTTTTCACCGGCGCAGATCGCCTGTACATACGGCGGGTAAACCGTGCGTACGATCTTGTCGATAAAGGTGCCGGGCAGGGGTAATCCCACGAGAACCTCGCTGAATGAAATGCGTCCCTTGCCCTCGAGCATATACTTGT
>JAFLED010000261.1 GCA_017302045.1 Spirochaetota bacterium | reverse complement strand
ACCACAATCTGTTTCTGAGGCGGCTTTATGCGGGTAAGCTGGTGTTCCGCGATTTTGGCCGACTCGATAGCGAATTTGAGGGCGCGGTGTTCTTCGATATCGGCAGCGCCATTTTGTCAGACGAAGGTGCTGTGACAGTCCGAGATATTTTCGAGGATAAGCAGATCGCATCGCATTTGAAAATTGTCGCGAGCGACGTGAACGACAAGTCTTCCCCCAAAACGCGGTATATCGATATTTACCGTAAGAAAAAAGAAAAACTGCCCTTCGATGTTGTGGAAATCTCGCCTGCTATTACGGAGCCGGCGCAATTTCTTTCGCCGATAAACGCTTACCTAAAGCAGGACGAAACCGCCGTGATATTACGCGCCGTGAATACGGGGCCCGATCTTTATTACGACCATCAGCAGGTAAAAAAACATCTGCTGGCGGCGATTTCGGCTTTCGAGCAGCGCAGCGTGCTCTACTTTTACAATAAATTTATACTCTATAAACCGCGCGGTAGTAATTTTTTTATGCTACTCGGCGAGATCGACGCAAGCGTTGGCACTAACCACAAAGAGACAACCTGGGAAGACATAGATTGGTCGAAGCGCCGCTTCGAAGACGCTATTTTTTTGAACCGGGCTTATTGGTAACTTCGGGCAGCTACGCTTACAAGTTTGCGTAAAGTTACCCTGTCTTTCTGTACGTTAATCCGCTTCGGAATGTATCTCCGATAAACCGCCGTATGCCGAAGCGGCGTTGGTTTTATTTACGGGCTTCTCGCGGCCTCGGTGGCTTTGCGTCTGCGAAACTCGCCCGGCGCCATGCCCGTAGCCTCTTTAAAAGCGCGGTTAAAAGGCGCAGGCGAGGGATACTCCAGATCGAGTGCGACATGAATCAGAGGGTAATCCGCATTTTCGGCCGCCGCGAGAAAATTTTTTGCGGCTCGGATGCGGTAGAAGTTCAGGTATTCGTTGAAATTGCGATAACCGAGACCGCCGTTGATCGCGCGGCGCAGTTTGTATTCCTGCACACCCGTTTTTGCCGCGAGCATCGTCACCGTCAAACCCGGCGTCCGGAAAAGTTCGTCGCGCTCCATGGCATCGAGTGCTTTCTGCATAATTTCGGGATCGCCCTCGGCCGTTGCGCCGGTAGTCGCCGGGGGTGTGAAAAGTTCTCGCCAGATGCTGTCACCCCAGGCGACGGTTGCCATCAACGCCGCTGTCATAAAAAAGAGGGAAACGGTATCTGAAATTTCCCCGAAGCCGATCGGACGCAGCACCGCAGCGGTCAGAATTGCCTGCAAAATGAGAACCCCCGTCGTGATCAGCAGAATTGCGCGCAAGCGGCGCCTTTTTTCGACGAGATCGCTGCGGTTCGTGCGTACAATGACGGCAAGCGCATGCACGACAAAAGCCAGCGAATAGAAAAAATTCGGGATCAGTCGGGGGAAATCCTCCGCGGCGAATTGCGAGAAGGTATTGACGATCGGTTTACCAAAAATCAGCGCTCCCGCAAGCGCGAATTTACCCGCGATAAAAACCGCGTGCCACCAGCGCAAGACAAAGCGGTCTTCAAAAAGTTGGTTGCAAAATAACCAGAAAAAAACCGGCTGCGAGATCACGACAAAAAGCAGCGCCAATCTGGTATAACGCGGCAGCTCGAGCGCATGCGCCTGCCATGCGAGCAGATACGCTGCGGAACTTACGATAAGACCGGCCGCAAAAAAAGCCCGGCGGGTTTTCAGCGCAGGCAAAAGCCGCAGCAACATAATGCCGAGCAAAATGATATCGGTAAAGAGCAGGCTGTCGCGGCTAAACTGCACGGGGCGACCGGTCAGATTTTCTCTCTGACCGGTAAACGGCAAATGGTTTACAGCCCGATAGGACTCGCTCGCCTACGGCATGTTCAGGCATGCGGTGTTTTTAATTCTTGCGGCGGGCGCGCTTTTTGCCGGTTCCTGGGAAGAAAAAGACAAATACCATTACCTGCCCGGTGCCGACGAAGCCGCCAGGAAAACAAAACGCACTGGGCTCGTTGCGCGTTTGTTTAAAGCCGGATATCCAACCGCGACGCGCTTTGAAATCGACGTGGCAGTCGGCGGCACATACACCGCGGGACGCGGGACCCAGGTCATCGTGCCGGGCCATGCGTTCGTCGACGCGAAGGGAAGAAAGGTCACCCAAAAGGTAAAGCTCGAACTCATCGAAGTCATCGATCCGCTCGATTTCGTCACCGCCGATGTCGATCTGACATTTTTCAACGAGCAGGGCGGGCGCGAGATGTTCCAGTCGGCGGGTATGTTTCGCGTCCACGCCCACGAGCTGTCGGGCGGCGCCGTGGCGCTGGCACCCGGCAAAGCGGTGCGCATCCTCTTTCCGAATATCAGGCCGGGCAACGAATTCTCCGTTTACCGCCACGACGCCGAGGGTAAGTGGAAGTTGCATGGCCACAATCAGGAGATCGACGGCCGTGGCATTACGATCGGCACGCGGCGCTATACGATCGACGCTCTCAATACGTGGTGGAATTTCGATGTTCCTAAACCCGAAGGCGCCTGTGCGAAAGGCCGTGTTGTGAAGGCCGACGGCAGCACGGCGAAAAATTATACAGTCTATTCGATCGGTATCAGTTATAAGGGTACATTCTCACGCCGCATACAAACCGGCGCGGCGTTCAGGGTCAATGTGCATAAATCGCAGCAGGCGCGTTTTCTCGTCATCGAAGACACCGGCCAGATCGGTATCTCGGCGACGGTTGCGACGACAGACAAGACTGGTTTCGACGGCAACGAAGAAGGCCCGCAGAATGTCTGCCAGGACATCGGCAAGATTAAAATTGCCGCGGTCGACGAACTCATTCTCTCCGACAAAAAACGGCTTTCGGATTACCTGGGTCTCGAAGTGAAGGAATACAAGGTGAACTACGAAGACAAGGGTAATCGTGTACCTTAGTCGAGCTTTTGCCAGCGATGCCCGAGTAGTTTAATCTCTTTAATCTTATCTGACTTTTTCGGAATACTCCATGAGACCCAACCCGTCCCCGTATCGGTCCACAGACCCCGGCGCACAATAATTTCGGCGTTGTGCATCTCGCCGAATTCAAGGATCTTGAAAGTGGCTTCGGCGGGCACCCAGCCATAATCGGCGAGATAGACTTCGGCGTGGTTATGGTTGTCGGTGCCGGCGCTGCCGTTATCGTTTTGCAGATTCATCACACCGTTCAACCGTGCGGGAATTCCCGCGGCGCGGCTCATGGCTACGATGAGCGCCGCATATTCGGTGCAGTCGCCCTTGCGGTTTTTGAGCGCGTAGAGAGCGCCCTTGATGTCGGCACCGAACCTCTCGTAAGCTACATGCGCGCGTACAAATTCAAAAATCGCCCGCGCTTTCTGCAAGTCGTTAGGCTGACCGGCAACGATATCCCCGGTTTTTTTGGCGATTTCTGCGTTATCGGATTCAAAATATTTTCCGGGTTTCAGGTAACGTTCGCGGTCGGCCCCCGAAAGCTCTGCCGCGCCGGGTGCCGCGGTTGCATTAAAACCGCGCAGTTCGATATGCCATTGCAGGTGAATATTTTTTTCTTCGGCGGGCGCAAGTTCGAGATCGAATGTCAGCTGCTCCGTTCCATTGGGCAGCGTTTTTTTCTCCATAGGCTGAATACTGTATTCTGACTGTAGTACACGCGCGTTCTGGTATGAAATCACATCGGGGATAAACACCCGCATCGCGAGCGCTTCTGTGGCGGATTTATTTTTTATCGCGTAACTGCGTTCGAGGCGGAATTTCTGCGGCGACCTCAGGTCTTTTTTTCCCGCAAAACCCGCACAGGTAATAAACAAGAGGGTGGCGACGAACGCGCTTCTCATGCACTTTTAAACAGATTTCAGCCACTCAATCAGAACCCGGGTGACTTCTTCGGGCTTTTCTTGCTGCGACCAGTGACCGCAGCCTTCAAGGTTATGGCGTTTCAGGTTGGGGATATATTTTTCCATACCATCGGCAAATTTGGGTGGCAGTACCGGGTCTTCGGCGGCGGTTATCATCAGGCATGGCATATCGAGAGTCTTACCCTGAAATTTTTCCGACGCCTTCCAGTTGGTTTCCATATTGCGGTACCAGTTGAGCGCGGGACGAAACCCTTTGCCCTGATACGCTTCGACATAGATCTGAATTTCTTCGGCCGATAACAGATCCGATTTGCCATCCGGCATGCCGAGAAAACCCGCACCGCTGCCGACTTTTTCGGTGTGGTACATCGCGTTCTTCTCAGATTTGTCTTTAGAAGTTCTGAATACGGCGTTGAATGTCTGCGTCAGGTCGCGCTCGAGTTCTTTTTCTGCGATACCGGGCTCCTGAAAATACAGCTGATAGGCGAATTTGCCGGGCCGCCGTTTCAGCATGTCGAGCGGGTTGAGTCGTGTGTAGGGAGTGAACGGTGTGTTGAGACTTGCAATCGCACGCACGCGCTGCGGATGATGCTGCCCCATAGCCCAGACGATCGCGCCGCCGAAATCGTGGCCGATAAAGATCGCCTGCTGGTGCCCCAGATGGTCGAGCAGTGCCACCATATCTGCGGTGATGTTTTCGAAAGCGTATTCGCTGCTTTCAACCGGCGAATAACTTTTCCCGTAACCGCGCATATTGGGCACAATGACTTCGAACCCCGCCGCGGCGACGGGGCCAATCTGGTTACGCCACGAATACCAGAGTTCGGGAAAACCATGGCAAAACACAACCGGAGTGCCCGAGCCCTCTTTCACAAATTCAATGGGCTTACCGCCATTAGCGAACAGCTGCGTCTGGTACATGCCGCATAAATCAAAACCCGCTTGGGATTGGAATCTTATTTTTGCGTGCCGTTTTATCCGCCCGCCTTTCGTTGCCGCATGCGTGAGTTCGACATCATCTTCATCGGTTCGGGTATCGGCTCGCTCGCCGCGGCGAGCCTGCTCAGCCAATGGGAAAATAAGCGCTGCCTGATTCTAGAAAAACACTGGCAGGTGGGCGGGTATACGCATGTTTTTAAGCGCAAGAAAAAATATGTGTGGGATGTCGGCTTGCATTATGTCGGGCAGATCGGCGAAGGCGAACAGATACGCCGCGTATTCGACACCATCACGCGCGGTAAGCTGCAATGGAACCGCATGCCCGACGTCTTCGACAAATTCGTTTATCCCGGTCTGACTTTCGGCCACCGCAGCGGTGTCGAAAACTTCCGCGCCGACCTCGAAGCGCTTTTTCCCGAAGAGAAAGACGCGATCGCCATTTATTT
>JAFLED010000260.1 GCA_017302045.1 Spirochaetota bacterium | reverse complement strand
TAAAACTGTCCCGAGCAGACCAATGAACGGGGTGTTGTTGCCGAGCGTGGAGAGAATAACGAGGCGTTTTTCGAGGCCACGGCGTTCGGCGATGATAGAAGCTTCGGCGTATTCTTTCATTGCGTGTTCGCCTTTGTCCCAACCTTTGAGCGAGACGGCCGCGACACGGCCCTCAAGACCATATTTTGTTTCGGCCGCTGCCGCCGCGACTTTGTCGGGAGAGTCGCCGCGGTGCAGCGCTTCAGTGAGAAATGTCACGAGACCTGCGCTATCGCCGCGCACCTTGCGCAAGACATAGATACGCTCCAGAACGACAAAGAGCGCGAGGTTAAAGATGAAGATCATTACCCAGACGGTGGGGTCTGAGCCGAAGTGCCAGCGGCCGGCTTCGGCAAGGGTATTGTTGCCCGCGGGCGCTGTCGCATTCGCCGCGGGTGCGGCCGCGGCATTCGCTGCCGCAGGCGCAGCACCGGGTGTTGCGGCAGCAGGGGCATTGGTCGCAGGTTTAGCCGTTGCTGCAGCAGCGGGGGCGGGGCTTGCGGGCTTTTGCTGGGCCTGCAGATAAAAGAAACCGGAAATTCCCGTCAGTAACAACAGGGCAATGACACGTACGCGCATACGGCAAAACCGGTGAGCCCGGGAGGTTGTAAAGCATGCGCGTACTCCAAGGTTGCCGCTTACCACACCTCTTTTTTGGCAGACAGCGCGAAGAAAATTTCCGATACTACTATTATATGCGCCGCGCTGTTGCCTTATCGCTGCTACTCGTCACTGTGGTTCTCGCCGAACTCAAGATCACCTCGCTGGGTAACGGCATCAATTCCCGTTACGACGAGCTTGCCCCTGTGCTAGCCCCCGATGGCAACACGATCTATTTTTGCCGCGAGGGGCACCCCGATAATGTCGGTGTCGCAACCATCGTCGACGGCGCCTCGGCGCTGCGCGACGATCAGGATATCTGGGTGAGCCGTAAGCGGCCCGACGGTACCTGGACCGACGCCGAACATATCAAGGCCGCGTTCAACTCGAAGACATACGATTTTCCGATTGGGACATCCGCCGACGGCAAGACACTGTATATCGGCAATGTCTATGGCAAAGACGGCACGGTGAGCCCGGGTGTTTCGAAGACGCGTTTTGCCAAGGGCAAATGGAGCTTCCCGGAGCCACTGCGTATCGTGAATTTTTACAATGAAGCAAACCTCGTGAACTATTCGCTCTCGGCTGACGAACGCACATTGATTTTAAACCTGCAGCGCAAAGATACCATCGGCAAGATGGATCTCTATGTCAGCTTTCTGCAACCCGACGATTCCTGGTCTGAGCCACTCAATCTCGGCAATGAAATCAATTCTGCGTTCATGGAGGTGACACCGTTTCTTGCTGCAGACAACAAGACGATTTATTTCGCCTCGAACCGCCCGGGTGGCGTCGGCCAGTTCGACATGTACATGTCGCGCCGGCAAGACAACACCTGGACACACTGGACCGAGCCGATTAATCTGGGGCCCAAGATCAACACCGCGGGCAACGACATCAACTATGTCATTGCACCGACGGGTGACTATGCAATTTTTGCATCCGATACTCCCGGTAAGGGCAAAGATCTCTACCAGATTTCATTGCCCGAAGAACTGCGTCCCGAAAAATCGATCATCGTCTATGGTCGCGTGAAAAACAAAGACGGCAGCGGCGTACAGTCACGCGTTGTGTTCGAGCGCCTGTCTGACGGCGCATTGCTTGCGCGCACCGAAACGACAGAAGAGGGCGAATTCAAGATGCACCTGCCGATCGGCGAGGTCTATGGCATTCATGCCGAGTCGGGCGGTTATCTGCCGCAGAGCACAACCATCAATCTCAAAGACGGATTTACCAAAGATACGCCGCTCGAACTCACTATGATGCAGCTCAAAGAAGGCGCGAAGATGCCGATCAATAATCTCTTTTTCAAGAAAGGTTCTTATCAGCTTTCGAAAGAATCGTATGCCGAGCTCAACCGTCTGACGAAGATTCTGAAGAGCCGCCCTGGGCTCAAGATCGAGATTGGCGGCCATACCGACAATACCGGCGACTCGAAAAGCAATATGGAACTGTCGAAGAACCGTGCGCGCGCAGTGATGGATTACCTGATCGAGAAGGGCTTACCGCGCAGTGGTATAAAAGCTGTGGGGTATGGCGATGCGAAACCGGTAGCATCAAACAATACCGCGGCAGGTAAAAAACAAAACCGCCGCGTTGAGCTGACGATTCTGTCTATTGATAAGAAGTAGCTGGGGGCCGGGCGGATATCCCGCCCGGTAACAGGGTTATTTCGAAATTTTCTTTTCGACGAATTTGACGTGTTTGCGTGCTTTCGGGTCGTATTTCATGACCTCAAGCTTGCCGCCCTGCGCCTTTTTGTTGCGGGTAGCAGTATAATAGTAGCCGGTGCCGGCTGTAGATTCCAGTTTCACGATCTCGCGCATGGGGGCGATGATACCTGCCGAAACAGGGTGTAAACCTTTATCCGGTTGAAATACGATGGTGAAAAAAATAGCGCCTCTGGGTAAAGTTCTCATGGAATTCAGGCCGAAACTGATACTGAGTACCTCCCCCCAGTGGAGGTGTTTTCCCTGGGTCAAAACCCTGGGGCGTCTTCTCGCCCGTTTACCCTGAAAGAAAAAAATCCAGCAGGGTAAGCGGGTTTTTATTTTCTCCCTTACGAGGGAAAGGTTTCAGGGGGCCAGCCCGAGGCGTTTCGCAGAAACGCGATGGCCTTAACAACCCCCGCCTTAAAGCTAAAACCAGCTTTTCACCCTGTTTGCCGCATTATTAATAACTGATGATTAACTCCAACCATATCAAGCGCGGCATGGCGCTGAAGGTCGACGGCGACCTTGTGATCATCCAGAGTTTTGAGCACCATAAGCCGGGTAAAGGTGCTGCGATTGTGCGCGTGCGCATTAAATCGCTGAGCAAAGGCACCACGGTCGAGCGCACCTGGCGTTCGGGTGAGATGCTTGAAGATGTCGAGCTTGAAAAGCGCAATGTTACCTACAATTTTACCGATGGCGACCAGCTGGTGTTCATGGACAGCGAAACCTATGACCAGATCCACGTCGATAAAAAAGATCTCGAAGACATTCTTGCCTATATCAACGACGGTATGGAGTTCCAGATTCTGCTCTATGATGAAAAACCGGTGAGCGTGATTCCTCCGAACTTTGTTGTCGTGAAAGTCGACTATGCCGAAGAGGGCCTCAAGGGCGATACCGCGACGACGGCTTACAAAGAGGTCACCGTTGAAGGCGGCGGAAAGATCCAAACTCCGCTGTTCGTGAAGAGTGGCGATATGATCAAGATCGACCTGCGCGATCTGAGCTATGTAGAAAGGGTGAATCAGAAGTAGGTAGGGCTCCGAAAATGTTCATCCATGTAAACCGGAGGCAGGCCGCTTCAGCAAGCGATTGCCATCGGCAATCGCTGCGGCCCGTCCCCGGGTCTCCGGCTCGGCGGCTTTCAGTTTACTGAACATTTTTGGTATCGATTAAATGAATTCGCTCGCGGCGGCATTCGATCTGTTTCGCCGCGGGCTTTTTGAAGAATCCAGGGTTGCGGCCCTGGAAATCGTCGAAGAAGAACCGCAGAGCTTTTGGGCATATTATCTGGCCGCAGTCAGTTCGGCCTTTCAACCCGACTTGAAAGAATTCGAGAAACATCTCTCTGAACTCGATACCTTCAAGACCACGAATGTCTATCTCCACTACCTGAAGGCGTATTATTTTCTGCTCCGCCGCGATATCGAAAAAGCGCTCTGGCACTATCTCGAGATTACCGACGATGCCGAAGGCTGGCTGGCGCGCTCCCTCGTGAAAAAATTCCGGAAAGTGAAAGTGCTCGACGATGTGGCGTTTCGTGTCGCAGACTTCATCGTGTTGCCCGCGGAGTTACCACCGGCGATGCACACGAGCCTGCGCGTCGCAGACGCTTCCGGGGCTCCAGGGGCTCCAGGGGCACCCCCCGCGGCAGTCGCTAAAGCCAAACCGCAAGCCGGCTGGCAATTCGATCCCGAAAAAAAGCGTCCGCGCCCGCGGGCGCGCCGCGTAAATCCATTCGTCGGATTTCCCTACCGGATTGTATTTATTGCCGGCTTTGCGTTATTTGCCGCCGCGGGGATTTTTCTCTTTTTGCGGCAAAACCGCGAGGCAGCGAAGACAATCCCCGACCTGCAGGTGGCCGACGCGGCAGCGGTGATGCCGGTGGTTGATCCGGCTAAAATACTCTATACTTACAAAACGCGCGAAGGCATTATCGGTGATTTTGAGAAAGCGAAATTACTGTTAAAAGAACGCAAAGTTAACCAGTCGCGCTACCTGTTAAACCGGTTGCTCCACTCCAATGCGGATTTTCAGACGCGCGAAAAATCCCGCGTGTTTTCGGGATTTATTCCCGATCCCGAATTCAGCGATTTTAACGACAACATACGCCTCAAAGACCTTTTCGAGCATACGAAACTGCGCCGTGACTCGGTCGTTGTGGTTTCAGGCGAGTTGCGCGACGCCGCGGGCGAAACGGGGGGCATTCTCTATCAACTCATCGCGCGCGAGGGCGGCGAAGAGTACCGGGTGCATGCTTATAAAAGTACGGCAGTAAAAGAAGAAAAACGCCCGCTGGCAAAGGCCGGCGAGACAGTACAGGTCTATGGGCGTTTTAAAGGACTCGTCGGCGAGCAGAAAGCAATCTATCTCGAAGCGCTTCGGGTCTGGCGCTAGCGCCCCCTCACGCAGCGAGGTCGGCGAGCAGCTGAATATATTCGTCTGTCTTTTTGAGCACGTGTGCGCGCTGTTCGGCCGTGAGCATTTTATCGGCCGTGAGAATCATTTCTTTCATGAGTGTCAGCGTGCGCGCAAAACTTGCTCTGAACTGTTTAGGCACGTTCTTTTCCTGGTAGAGCATGCGGCCATCGAGATCGTCTTTGAGGCGCTGGTAATCCGGTTTTGAACGTAAGAGGGCGATCCAAACCGCCTGCTGGTTTTCGCGGTAACGCAGCCAGTCGTTTGCCGCGGCGGGAATCGCACTGTACCGCGCCCTGAGCTCAGTTTTTTGCGCGTCGGTAATGCTGCCCGCCCAGCTCTCGACCTGCTCGACGATGAGGCCGAACTCTTCTTCTTGCCTGACAGCCTGTGGGCGCGCGAGCTTTGCCGCGAGTTCTTTGTTCTCTTTCGCGAGTTTTTTTTCGAGATTGCTGATCTGATCGGGCGAAAGCGTCTGCAGCACCTGCGCCAGATCGGGAATCACACGCGCAAAGATGGCGTTCCG
>JAFLED010000026.1 GCA_017302045.1 Spirochaetota bacterium | reverse complement strand
GACGGGCAAGCAGTCACCGCGGTTTATTCTGCAGCCAATGCGCAGATTGTGCAGTACCGGTAGTGGCTAGGGCTCGCGCGCTTCTTTGAGCGCTTTCTCGATGTCTTTCGCCATCTGTGCAAGCACCTGCGCACGAAACTGATCGAGGTTCGCAGGGCGCAGCGACCCGCTGTCCGCAGTGTAAGTCCGCACCGGATATTCGTTCTGCAAAGTAAGAACAGTCTGCCCGTCGACATTCGAGATCAGGCGCACGACAATCTGAAACTGAAACGTATCGCGCTTGTCTTTCTTGTACCAGCGCTTCTCGCCGGGCCTGACCTCGCGCTGAGAAAAAACGCCGTCACCTTTGTCGAGCCGGGGGTCGTATTTGCCCGGGCCGTCGAGCGGCAGTTCTGCTTCTATTGTGTCAGATTTCACTTCGTGCGCGGTAATCTCTCCCAGCATTGTGCCCTGAGCGCCGAGAAACTGGCCGGCTTCGATCGCCTTGTTATCGACGAGACCCGACTGCGCGAGCTCCTTCTCTTTCAGAATCTTATCGATCTTTTCCCGTTCGACAACCTGAAAACCGCCCGAGAGCATGCTGCCGCGAAAAAGCTCCGTACACTCGCGGGTCACTTTGGCATCGGCGACCGTCGAGGTAAAAGGCATCACGGCGACACTTTTCATCTCGCGCAACGCGTCTTTGCGGATGGATATCTTTGAAGTCGAACAGGCCGCGAAGAGGGTGAGGATGCCCACCGCGGCGAAGAGTTTCTTATGCATATGGCAGGCCATCCGCGTTTTACCGCAGCGTCTACCACTTATTTACGGATCTCCCTCTCAAAAGCCTTGACGTCGCTTTCAAATTTGCCGCTTATGTGCACGGCAAAAAAAGCCAGCTCCCATGGAAGACGGATCATCAGAGATTCCCCAAAGCGCTATCGTCGTACAAGATCGTTCGTCGCTCACGGCCCCGAACAGCGCCGACATGGAAATCATGGCGAAGCTCGACGAGAAGCTGCGCTTTATCGAGCAGAAAAAAGTCAGCGGTAACGATCCGACGTATTACCTCGCGCTCGATCATATATCGGTAGCGAATGCCACGGCGCTCGAAGCCGCAATTAAGAAAGTTACCGATATGCAAAACGGCGGTAAAAACCGCATTGCGTATCTTTACCCGATGCTGGTTTCGCACCATTCGAAACCGACCTTCCAGCTGTTTTTGTTTTATCCCCCCAAAAATAAGAATGCCGTACGCGACGCGGGCCCGTTACGCCGTGCCGCCGCGGCCAAGTCTGAACCGCTGATGCGCTCTCTGCTTGAAGCGAAGCGCGCCAAACCCACCGAAATCGAAGAAGAAGACCCGGGTGCGGCTCTCATCAAACTCGACGGTAGCAAAGGTGCGCGTTTTTATCCCGATTTTTTCTCGCTCGAATACGACTTTCGCCGTCTGCTCAAAAAGAGCTACGACAAATTACAGTTGCCGTACATTGAAATTCCCGACTTCTTCGAAGACTTGCGGAGTTTTTTCTCGCGCTCCAGCGACCTCGTCGACCGCATTGGCGACCGTTACCATATCGTTATCGACCAGCTCATGCTCGACGAGAACGGCAATTACTCGCGCACGCCCGAAGTGATTCGCCACTACCGCGTACTCGCCGATGGGCTTGAAAAGTTTGTGCTCAACGTGCTTTATGACAAGGCTAAAAAAGGTGGGGCCAGCGCTTACGTGGCGCAACTCGAAGCGTTCCGCGCCACACACGTCGTTACCGCCGAACCCGGGCGCAAGCAGAACAAAGAAAAAGTCGATGCCCTGATGCAGTTGGCGCAACAATACCCCTTCGACCGCATTCAGGATAAAGAGAACAATGCGATCCGCGAAAAATTGAACGACGTACTTTCATGGCTCGGTGTACTTATCGAGAAGAAAGACCGCCTCGTGAACCGTAAGCAGCAACAGGGCATCGACAACCTGCTGCAAAAAATCGAAAACATGGTGCAATCGCACACCAAACAGAACCTTGACCTGTTTCAGATAGATCTGCGGCGCGAAATTCTGCGCGCCGTTAAAGACGAAGCGCAGGCGATGGCGATGGAGAACGATTTCGAAAAGCGGCTGACCGTACGCTTCGGTTCGTACAAAGTTTCTTCCAGCGACGGCTCGAATCTCTATTATTTCGTCGATCAGAAATATATGAGTTCGGTGCTTGAAAACCTCAGCCGCCAGATGAAGACCGACGCGGGTGCAGCCGAGCGTTTCGAAATCGCCAATCAGATCTACGAACAACTCGCGAAACGCAAAGACCCGGCTCTCGATCAGGGCCTCTCGGCAGAAGAACGCATCAACCTTTCACAACTACGCGCGCACAACCTCAATAAACACAGCGAATCGAAGCAGATGGCGCAGCGCGCGAACCGTTATAACCTGCCGCAGGGCATTCTCGTTTCGCTGATTTCAGCGATTCTTTTTGCCGCCGCGATGTTCTATTCGACGCAGCTTTTCTGGCTCGTTTTTCCGCTGACGCTGATCTCAGTGCTCGCATTCTATCGCTTTAACTTTCAGCCGAAACAAAAGACCAAAAGCGTTCTGCACGAACAGGCGCCCTCGGCAGACAATTCAGCGGCATTCGATTCGGCGGCGAAGCACATGCAAGAACAGGCTGCCATTACCAAACAGAAGATCGCGACCTACGGTTCGGCCATGGTTTTCCCTTTCTCGCCGCAAAAACAGTCGGAGCGCGTTCTTACCGAAGACGAATTCCAGAAAAAAGTCAAGATGGCTGCGCCAGAAATCAAGAAGAATGTACCCGAGCTGGCAGGGCTTGAGGGCCGCGCACTCGAAGAAGCCGCTTACGAGGCGCTGCGCGAAGATGCAGTCTGTATTGTCATACCCACTGATATCATTAAAAAATCGATGAATAAGGTGCCCCCTGCGCTCTACATCAACTATAAAGATTTCGCCAACGACCAGACGCGCACCAAAATTGCCGAAGAATACCGCCAGATTTTCAAGCCGAACCTGAAAGAATTCGAGCAGGAGTTCTACCGTTACCTGATCAATACACTCGAAGTGAAATATTACACCTATCTGAAGAAGAATCTGAAGAAATAGTCACGACTTTAAAGCCGCAGAAAGTTCATCCGCCCAATTCGCTTCGGCCTCGAGGGCTGTCAGATTTCCGAACAGCCCCACGATCGCGCGGTCGATAAACAGCACGTCACCCGGAAACGTAATATCTTTCAGTTCATTGAAATTTTCACGGTTGAACGCGACGATTTTTTTAATCGGATCGCGCTCGGTATTAAAACGATACGGCCGCTCGGTGAAAACCGCGCCCAACGCTTCACGAAAGAGATCGACATGCCGCTGCGGCACGGGATCGCCGTTTTTCATACTCACCTGAATTCCGGTAACTATGTCGCGGATATCGCCAAACCGGCCTTCTCGGCATGCCGCAAGAACCCCCATATAACCGGCATGCAACCAGTCTGGCAATTCTTTGATGCTGCCAAAATCGTACAGAATGATCGTACCGTCGCTGCGAAAAGCATAGTTCGCCGGGTTGGGATCGGATTGTAACTGGCGAAAAACCAGAAGTTGTTCGACGAGAGCCCTGAAGAGAAGTTTTCCCCAATGATCTTTCAGGCCCTGATCGTATTTGCGCGCCTCTTCGATCGTGAGCCCCAGGGTCAATTCGGTCGTAAGCACGCGCTGAGACGAAAGCTCGGGAACAAGGGCGGGAATCACCACTTTCTCGCGAGTCGCATAAAAGTTCCGAAACTCTTCGATGCGCTTTGCCTCGCGGCGGTAATCCACCTCTTCGGAAAGCCGCGCTTCGATTTCGGCGAAGAGATGATCGAGATTTGAAGACATCACTGTTTCGAGAATCAGCTCGAACAGGCGCCGCAGATTTTTGAGATCGGAGAAAATAGCCTGGTCGATCTTAGGATACTGAATTTTGACCGCGACCTCGCGGCCGTCGTTCAAAACCGCGCGGTGCACCTGACCGATCGACGCCGCGGCGAGGGGCTTTTCGTCGATCTCGCGCACCAGCGACCGCCAGTGCGGAATATCCCCGTTCAGCGTCTGGAACATCACGCTGGCGGCCACGGTCGGCGCGTCGCGTTGCAGGCTTTTAAGAACAAAAGTCAGTTCTTTCGGCAGCAGCGCTTCCTGTACCGACAGCATCTGCCCGATCTTCATCGCGCCGCCCTTGAGCTGGCCTAAGGTCTCGGCAATCTTCTCGGCGTTTTTTGCCCATGATTTCGCCATGCGCATCTCACGCGAATCTTCGCCGAGAAAGAGCCCGAGGGCTTTTTCTCCGACGAGTGAAAAGCCTACCCGACCGGCGAGCGCACCCAGTTTGAGAAAGCGGCCAACAGCCGAGGTGGTGAGTTTCTCCTGTTCAGGCACCCCACCCCCTAACCCCCTCCCCATTCATATGGAGAGGGAGAACATATCTCAGCCCCATCTCCACGTCAGTGGGGAGGGGTGGACACAGGCCGGGGTGGAGTTTATTCATAGAATTGCACCTGATGCCCGATGAGCACGCCCTTGTCATAAATGAATTTTCCTGAAAAAAATTTCGGCTGCTCAAGCCATTTCAGAAAAATTTTATCCCCTGGCCATAGCGGCAGATTCAAAACTTCTTCGTTCGGCACCCAGACCAGATCTCCCTCGGGGCATTCGCGCTTGAGATCGCCCGAATACTTCTCGGATGTAAAGAGAAAACAATACCAATCATGCCCTTTTGCAAACTGCGGAAACGTCATCACGCCACGCAAATGCGGTACAATCGTCAGGTTACTCTCTTCAAACACTTCGCGTTTAACGCATTCTTCAGGCGATTCGCCCGGTTCGAACTTACCGCCGAGGCCGTTGTATTTACCGAGATGGACGTCGTCGGGGCGCTTATTCCGATGCATCATCAGGGTTTTCCCTTCCGATCGCACATAACAGAGTGTGGCAAGTATCATGGTTTGGGCTCCGTTGCACCCGGTTCATACGTCACACTCACGATGCGATCGGCCAGGCCTTCGAGCATACGGTCTTCGGCCATGTACCGGGTTTCGAATAAGGGCTGCCCGACATTGTACGTGGTCAAATAACGAATCTCATGCTGTTCGAGCATCGAATCGGTTTCTGTCTCGCTCTTCTTTTTCTCGCGCGCCCGCATGCGTGTCGTTACTATGATCGTCAGGTTATAGGTCAGCGGAGACGACGACCGGTCATACACCCCGGGCTCTTCGGCATAAAGTTCGATTTTTCCATAAAGTACCAGATCGGCCTGGTCTTTGTCGGTGATTACATTCAGCGAAGCGCTGCGCGAAAAAGCAAATTGCAGCTTTTCTTTCAATCGGCCGGTGAGTTGCGGCGAATACGTGCGGTTATCGAAATTCTGAATATAGAGGCGGCGTTTCTGTGCGCGAAATTTTTTATATTGTTCGGTCAGCGGCGCCGAATCGACTTCGCTGGTTCCGCGTCCGAGCGAGGCGCAGCCCAAGGCGATAATCAGCAGAGAGGGATATCCGCTTTTGAAAAGTTTATGCACGCGTATTCGTAAACCCCGCGAGATCGCCGTGCCGCCGCACGCTTTCGGCGCGCTCGATTTCATATAAAACCACGGCTGCCAGCGAAGCCGCCCGTTCGGGGTCGTTCTGCGGCGGCTTAAACTCACGTTGCAGATACCGGGTATAATGCGTCACCGCCGTGAATCTTTCGTCGCGCAGCAGATGCCGCAACAGGGGAATATTCGTGTGAATGCCATTGATGGTATACTCGCCGAGCGCGGCATATAACTGATCTGTCGCGGCAACGCGGTCGGCCTCGTGCACGATCAGTTTGGCCAGCATATTGTCGTATTTACCCGAGACAACCGACCCGACGGCAATACCAGTATCGATACGCACAGCCCCTTGCGGTTCGTGATACTGCACAATGGCACCTGTTGAGGGTTGGTAGGTGCCGTCGCTTTTCTCGGCGCAGATGCGCGCCTGAATAGCGTGACCCTTAACCTTCAGATCCGCATATTCGGTGGCTGCGCCCTGCGCCACCAGAATCTGTTCGCGCACGAGATCGAGGCCCGTAATCAATTCGGTGACCGTATGCTCAACCTGCAGGCGCGTGTTCATTTCGAGGAAATAAAACTCGTTACGTGCCGGATCGTAAAGGTATTCCATGGTGCCGGCATTGCTGTACCCAACATGATCGGCAAGACGCACCGCAGAGGCGTGCAATTCGGCCCGCACCTTCTCGGGCAGGTTAGGCGCCGGCGCTTCTTCGATGATTTTCTGGTTATTACGCTGCGCGCTGCAGTCGCGGTCGAAGAGAGAGAAATTTTTCTTCGCGGCATTACCGAGTATTTGCACTTCGACGTGGCGTGCGCGCGAGAGATAACGTTCCACGACCAGCGCCTGGCTTTTATAGAGACGCTCGGCTTCGCGCAAGACTTTGTCGAATGCCGCATCGATCTCAGATTCTTCTTCGATGATCGCCTGAGCCTTGCCGCCGCCGCCGGCAGCCGCCTTCAGCACAACCGGCAGACCGATATCCAGCACCAGTTTTTTGCGCTCGGCGGGCTTTAAGGGCGAAGCGTCGTCGAGTTCGGCGCCGGGTAACAGCGGCACTTTTGCCGCTTTCGCTTCGAGACGTGCGGCAGTCTTATCGCCCATACGATCCATCGCCTCGGCTGAGGGCCCGATAAATACAATGCCGGCTTTTTCGACCTTACGCACGAATCCCGCATTTTCCGATAAAAAGCCATACCCCGGGTGGATTGCATCCGCTTTTTCCCGCCGGCAAATTTCGAGTATGGTTTCTTGGTCGAGAAAACCGGCAGGCAGGTGATGAGCGGCGCCGGCTTCTTTTACGTAGAGCGAATCTTTATCTTCGTCTTCATAGATCGCCACGGTGGCTATCCCCATGGCATGCGCCGTGCGCATAATACGCCGCGCAATTTCGCCGCGGTTCGCGATGAGTATTTTCCGGATCGGTTTCATGCTGTTATTCCTTCGGGTAGCGGGAGCTCACTGGTCGACCGTCTGGTTGAGGAGTCGTTTTGTTTGTTCAAGCCGTTTTCGCATTCGAATCAGCGACACCTTCGAATAGATTGCATCTTGCGGAAAATTCAGCATCGCCTGATATTGGCGCGACGCCGTTTGGTAATCCTGCGCATAGAACGACGATTCGCCGTAATAATAGTGCAGCTCTTTCTTGTAGAGGCGCCGCGTATCGACACTGCGAAACCACAGGGTTGCGTCGTAATATTTTTTCAGGGTGTAAGCCACCTTGCCCATACCAATCAATGCGTCGTTGAAACCCGGATCTTCTTTAAGACAATGCTTGAAGGTATTGAGCGCTTCTATGGTACGTTTCTGTTCGAGCAACGAATCGCCCAGCGCCACGAGCGATTCGAGGTTGTAGATGTCATAACGGTAAGCGCGCAGAAAATTGTAATCTGCCGCATCGCGCTGCGCAGCTAGCTCATACCCCTTACCGAGGTAAAAGTAGTTCTTGCTGTACTGCGGTACCAACTGCGTGCATTTTTCGAACTCGGCGATCGCTTCGCGGTGCTGCTTGAAGTAGAGATAGATGCGCCCAAGGTTAAAACGACCCGGGAAAAACTGCGGCTCTTTAGCGCGCAGCTCTTCGAAGATATCGCGCGCGCGGTCCATATCGTTCGCCAGCACGAATGCAAGGCCTTCGTTGTTTTTTCGTGTCGACAGATCGTTCGGGCCTTCGGACCACAGGAACTCGCCGCGGTTGGCGATCCGCGGCCGTTCGCTGACAGTGGGTGGCTTATTCGTCGGGGCCTTTCTCAGATCGTCGGCGGTAATTTTTTCGGGATATTTGCGCGCGCTTTCGTCAACGATGACCCATTCCATCTCGAAATCGAGCGGTGTCGGTTTAAAACTCGAAAGAAACTCGGGCGTGATTTTCGGGTGGTGCATGAGCAGGTCGGGGTGCACCACATCTTTTTTCTTCGACCTGCCACCAGAATAGATTTCGCTGACGGCAAATACCGCCCCGCACGAAACGAGCGAGACGATTATCGCCGCAGTGAGTTTCACACCGCGTGCGAATCGCCGCGCTTGTCGGCGAAAAGCTGATCGCGCCACTCGACGAGATCGGCAAATTCGGTCGCGAGATCGTTCTGCGTAAAGACCTCGCGCATCGCAGGTTTAAGTTGTACGTAACGGTCGTTGGGCGGCCGCACGAAATTGAGCGTACCCGCCGCAGTGATGTCGGCGTAGGTAAACCGATCATAGATAAACCTTTTACCGCCGAGCGCTTTGCGAATCTTATTCAAGACTTCGCGGGTTTTCTTTTTTTCTTCGGCGATAATCGAATGGCGAAAGTCATACTTCATGCCGAGATAGGCAACGCCGAGATCGGCGAGCGGTGTGAGCACATTCTTCGAAAACTCGGGAAAAAAATCGGGAAGGTTTTCGCGTTTAGCCTCTTCGTTATGCGCCGTGGCGTCGGTGGCGATAATACGGTTCGCCTTGTTCGCGATATCGCAGGTCTCGTGCCATGAACGCATTTCGTCTACCATATCCAGCGGAATCAGTTTCTCGCGATGCCCGGTACGGTCGGCGTATGTGACAATCTGCCACGAATCGTCGTAAACACGCTCGGGGGTAATAAGTAGCGGCGCCGAAAGTTTACCCGTGAACCGGCGCGCGGCGAGACGCATCAGCGCGTTGGTAATCATGGGTATGTGTTCGGTATAGCGGTAACGAATGATATGGTGGTCGAGCGCCCAGCGCGCCTGCCCTGTCCAGGGCGAGTAACGTATGCCAAAAAGGCGGATATCCATACGCCGCTGTTATGCGCCGAAAGGGGATGTAAAGTAACTATGCAGACGCATCGCAGCGCTTGTAATCCCCAAATATAAAGCGATTCAGTAAGTTACGAGAAGGCTGTCGTTTACGTTCATGCCACTAACGGTACTGGTCGCGCCGGCGGCGCCTAAAGAAGTATCGGGATTAATCGCATAACCGAACGATTTTCCTGTTGAGTCGGTACAGCCGGTATAGATAAATTTTTCGTTTGCCAGCAAAGTCAGTGACCGGGCTTCACAGCCCGAAGGCAAACTCGCCGAGTTCAAAGCCGTCAGGTTTCCCGTGGTTAAATTCACAGCAAAAGCTTCAATACGGCCGTCAAATCCCTTCAGAGCATACAGCGTTGTGCCGGCCGCATTAAAAACCAAATCGTTATACGAAAACGGCGACGACGTAGTGACCGGTTGAAAATCGGTGAATGTTAGAAGACCGCTGGCGGTATTCACGGAAAAATTCAGCATATCACCGCCAGGTTTTGGAGCAAAAAGCCGGTTGTTCGCCGGGTGCAAACGGAACGCGGATCCGGGTGCGCCTACGGTGACACCGATCTGGGTTAAACTGCCGAAAAACGGATCAATCGCATAAGAGTTAATACCCGTAGTCTGCGAACCTTTAAACAAAAAACTTCCCGTTGAATCCACAGCTATTCCAGACCCACCGCTCACAATGTTCATACCGCCGGTTAAGTGGATCGCGCCCGTCGCCGAATCAATGGTAAAACATACGATCTGAACATTCTGCAAAACAAACAGAAAGCGCCCCAATGGATCCATTACAAATTTCAGCGATTGCAGTGTCAGATATTCATTCACATACGTAGGGGCACCCGTAGATGAATTCAGGCTGAATAAAGCAATCTTACTTGTACCGTAATAACCGACATACATATACTTTCCATCGGGCGTAATCGCAATGCTGTTAGGTTGGCTTCCCGAAGCAAGATTCACAGAACCTTGTTCGAGCAACGCGCCGGAATTTAAATTCACATTTGCCCAAAAAATTTTATCCGTTGCCATACCCACCCGGTAAAGGTAGGTCGTTGAAACCGGCGCCGGAGGTGTGGGAGATCCCGGAAAGGAAGGATCTGCAGCTGTGGGGGTAGATGGCGTAGGATCCATTGCGGAAGTTACCACAATATCGACCTTGCCCTGAGTTAGCTTCGCGCAACCGGCAAGCATGAGAAGCAAGGGTAATCCCAATCGTACTGACCGCATTTTCGCGTGCTAATCCCGCTCGTTGGCCCCTATCGAATAATCGCCCGGAACAGCGCCGTTTGTCGTATTATCAGCCAGGTTGCCATTAATCGCGGTTCGCGTCGGCGTGCGAAAATCTGTCGTAATCTGACCGCAGGTTTCGCCACCCGGGCCGGTACCTGGCCCACCCGCAGGCGCGCCGCAAACATCACCCGAGGTATCTTTACCGCCATAACGTAGATTGTCGAAGAGCTGAGCCGTCAGCGCACTCATTGCCTGATTCAGCGCGAGGTTATAGCTGATGGTGTAGGCTGTCGTTGAAGCATTATTATTCGTGCCCCAGTTGCGCACTTCCATGCCGGCGACACTTGCCGATGCGAGGGTGTTACTGGTAATCGTGAGGGTCAGCAAGGTGCAGGGAGTACCGCCGCAGGTCACCTGCCGCGGTATGTTATCGCCGTTCACCTCAACATAATCGTTATCGTTGTAAAGATTGGCAGGGCCTGCCACCACAAGAGATGTCGTCGACCCCGCAGCGGTGGTGCGGTCGTTGAGTTTAGGAAAATTGATGAAAGGCTTACCCGTCATCGGCAGCAAAATGTTCCCCCGCGTCTTGTCGCTACCCCCTGTAGGCGCATAAAGTTCGAGATTCGCTATCGTCGAAGAACCCGATGCCTTGTTAAACATCGAAGTTGCCGAGCTGTTAAGAGGCAGAAACGCATTATTCTCAATCGAGCGCGGCCCTCCCTTAGTATGTGTCTCATGGAGCGCATAACTTGAACCCGTACCACCCCAGGCGATAATATTGTTGGTAATTCTGCCGTCGAAGGCATTCACGCTGCCGAAATAATCTTCCATGAAGATGGCACTGCCCCACGGATTAATAATTGTGTTGTTCGTCATAGTCGGGTGGCAGCCATTCGTCAGTTGCAGCGCATAGGTTGTCGTGCGGCCCGCGTTGGTACCGGCTTCGATAATATTGTTCGCGATGACGCCATTGAGCCCGTTTACCGAATAGATACCGCGCACGGTCGCGCCCGGCGCATTGATCGGGCCGACACCGCCGCTGATAAAATTATTTCGAATTACGACAGCCGACTGGGCATCAATCGCGGCAAGGGTAACACTGCTGGTAGCCGAGATCGGTGCCCCGCCGAAGATCGTATTATTTTGTATCGTTGGGGTTCCGGAGGAAGTGCCGTACACCGCAATGTTATTCGTTGAGCCCGCAAGATTCTGCGCCGAACTGGCAGCGATGAAGAACCCTGAAATAACTGTGGCTGTCGTTATGCCAAAGCCGAATGTAATAACGCGGCTATTCCCAGCTGTCGTATTATCGATCAGGCAACTCATCGTTGCGGCGTTACAGCTGCGCTGGTATGCCAGCGGTGTGGGATTTCCCGTATAATTTGCATTATACCCGCCGCGAATCGACACTCCTTCGACGAGGGTAATCGGGCTCGACTGGTAGTTTGCGGTGTAATTGCCCACGGCGACATAGACGGTTCGTTGGGGAGAGAGCGCGTTGGCAAAAGTAATCGCCGTCGAAACGCTGCCAGCAGGCGTTCCGAGGCAGCCGTTTCCCGTGCCGCCAGGCGCGACATAGACACCGTCGGCAACGGTCACGGGAAAAGTCAGGGTTACATTCAGGTTTTTTGTCGTCACGCCCGTGTAGGTGATCGTGCCTGTGAAACCGCCGGTTGCTCCCGATGGCGTAAAGATACCCGAAGAATCGACGCTGCCACCGCCGCCACTGTAACTCCAGGTTCCCGTTGCAGGCATGGCGGTAAAACTGCCGTCGGTGTACTGAATCACAGTGCCATTATCGTATGTATCTTTGATATCAAATGTACAGACACCAGCGCTGGTAACTTTCACATCAGTGGGATTTCCCCCGTTGATCTGCTGGACGCCGATATTGACCGTGACGACCGCTTCTGCTGTCGGTGTTGTTCCCTTGTAGCCCGCCCCTGTAACCTGCATCTTGATACCGCAGGTGCCATTCGTCACCCCACTGGCGACACTGACCTGGCCACTGGCGTCGACAGTAACCTGAGCTGGACAATTTACCGGAACAAAGGTGACAGAAACAGACTGCAGGACTGTAATCTTCGAGGCATGCGGTGTGAGAGAACATATTGAACTGTCTGGTTGCACGGCATCCGATCTGGGTATGCCTGTTTTTTCGCGGAAACAATTATCCGTTGTCTTGAAATAATAGTCGATGCTTTTGTTACCGGTCGCGACAAAAGATAAAGCGGGAGCCAGAACCTCCATGACCTCGAGCTTCAGGCAACTCTGCGCGCTATCGATGCTGGCGCCGCCGCAACTCGGGTCATAGGGATTATCCTGCACGGGTTTTTGAAAAATGCAGCCCGACAGCAATATGACAGTGAGACCCGTGCAATAAAGCTGGACCAGGATTTTCATAAAGATAACCTCCAGGCAATTTGTATCCAGGTTTCGGGTGTACGCAGGTTCGGGTTAGCTGCGCTGTAGTTTCCGACAGTAACGAAGATTTTCTCCGGTAAGAAGGCAGTCTTTGCCGGCTTTTGGAGACTGTAATCGCCATGGAAAAGATAAGCGTCGATGAGGTTGAGAAGATAAAGTCCGCCGGTAATATACCACAAGACATTCATCGCGCCATACGCCGATTCGGCTTTTTGATAAAGCGCAGTTGGGTTATCCTCAGGCCCCGCATTGCGGTAAGCGCTGTTATTCTTGATGTAACTGTAGGTGAAATAAGACGCCATCAGAAAAGAGGCAGCCACAGTGATACCCCAGAAGTATCCCCACGCCTTGCGCTGCTTATAGAACTGCCCCCAGCCCGGTAGCAGCGCCGAGCGGCGTACCGCCCCCCAGTCTGAGGGGATAAACAGGTCTTTGATTTTTTTTGCAAGCGCCTCAGAGATCGCGTTCACGCTTTCGAACATCTCGGCGTTGAGCGGGGCAACAAGTTCCTTTTCGGCAATGACCTCTTTTTCAATGACAGACAGAATCTTACCGGTAATCAGAATACCCTGAGGGTGGTTCGACAGCTTACCGAAGATGATGCCGTCGGCGCGAAACGCCGCCCCGGCCTGTTGCAACTTCTCGGGGTTATACAGGTCGGTAGCGCTGAGACCCCTTTGCGCAACCGTCTTCGCCCAGTCTGCCGCGGTAACCCGGTCATAGCTATACTTATCTTTAATCAGTTCATGGATCGAGTCGACGATTGAACTTTCGAGATAAGCAATGTTCTGGTTACCGGTTTCATTGTAGAAATTGACGAAGATGAGCTTTTTGCGAGCGGCGGTTGGTTCTGCATCGGCCGCAAATGCCGGCGCCCCACCCCAAAAAAGAAGCATCCAGCAGAGCGTGCATGTATGGTAGGCCTTGCGCATAGACTTTCCACGGTATAATACGCAACCGCCGCCAAAGCGGCCGAAACTAATCTTAAGAAGTTATAACTTATGAATTTTTCAAAGTCCGGCGGGTATTTTCGGACTCTTACAGGTACGGCGGAACTCACCTGGGCTGATACCCGCAACGCCCTGAAACACAAAATGGAAATGCGTATCGCTGTTGAAGCCCGTTTCGCGTGCCACGATAATATTGTTTGTTTTGGGATCGGCGATAAAGAGGCGCTTTGCCTCTTCGATGCGGTAATTATTCAGAAAAGCCGTAAAACGTTTCTTTTCGAAACGATTGAGATATTCCGAAAGCTGGTGCGGAGTTACCCCGACGGCGACCGCGAGCGCCGACAGGGTTAAATCGCTGCGCCGGTAAAGCCGCTCTTGATTCAGCAGGATATCCAGCTTTGCTGCGATTCTTACCCGATCTTCATCTTTGAGCCGTGTGCGTGAGGCGGTGGGCTCTGCCGCTTCTTGTTCTAATTTGCGCTCATAGAGCGCCCACGGGAAAGCCTGCCCCACGAGATAAAAACCAAAGATACAGGCACCGAGAACACCTCCCAATAATTCGATCAGAAATACCGAGCCCACCCACGCGCCATAGCTGCCGATGAGTGTTGCGATAAAGCCGATGCCAATAATGAGGCTCAGGTAAAAATAGAAATTCCGCCAAACACGCCCACCATCGATCGAACGCACGAGACGTAACGTCGCCAGACCGATGAACGCGACAGAGTTAATCGCAAAAACAGTGTTGCTGAGTTTAAAGACCGAGATACCAGCCAGCTGGGGTTCATCCCAATAGAGATAACCGCTGGTAATCATTTTGCGCAATAGTTCGCCTTTCTGCCTGCCATCCAGTACCCAGAACGGGCACAAAGGCAGCGCGTAGGCCGCGATGCAACCCACAATGATAAGGCCGTGCCGCCAACCGAAAACAAAACCCTCGTCAGAAACGCTGCGCACGTGATAATAGATGAGACAGCCTGCCGCAATGCCGGCGATATTTCCGGTGAGGTAGAGGTGCCCATAATCAACCATCGTCAGATCGAAGGCCATTTTGAAATACACGAGAATATACCCCATGCAGAGATACATGAAGAATGCCACGCGGTTCTTGCTATGCTTCAGGTAAAAGATCTGGCCAATCGCGACAAGAAAGGCTCCGAAGGCGGCGAAAAGGAATAGCCAGACCATGGCCGTTCTCTCGCCGCTTAGAAAACGAGCCGGTAACTTAAATCATGGCCAATCGCGCGCGAGAAATTACGCACCGACTGCGCCGTGAGCCATTCGCTGATACCTTCGGGAAGCAATGTCAAAAGGCGCCCCACAAACGAAAGCTCTTCTCGCTGTACCGACCCGAATAACGCGGGCGGCGTGTACCCGACCTTAGCCTCGAGCTTACCCGTCTCTTGCAGAAATTTATACAACCGACGGAAAAGAATGAATGCCGAATCGTTCGCATGCGCAGACCAGTTGCTGACCGGAATAAAATCGGTCAGGTGAATCAGCTGGTAGTTGAGCTGAACCCAGAAATCTTTGCCCGACATACGAATGGGCTCATTGTCTATCACACGGTTAAAATGGACTTCTTTCAGACTGGCAAGCCGGTCTTTATTTGCCTCCAGCTCTTTGAGTATCTTGATATCGTAGAGTAAACGCAACACCGAGGGAAATGACTCAACATGCGTCCATTCTTCGGCGCTCATCAATGGTTTTAATTGGGGAATCTTCTCTTTGACCATGGCGAAAGTATTGGTACCGGTGCCGAGTATCGAGTGCAACAGCATGACGAGCGCCGAATGCCCGGGAAAATAATGGTGGGTATATTCGTAGCAGAAATAGAGATGATCTAAAAAAGAGCCATCCGCATGCTCGACGTCGAAATCGCACTCTTCGCTGAGAAAGCGCAGCAACTCTTTGTCGATCGGGGGAAGTTTTTTCGCCGAAGATTTCGCGGCATAGGCTTTTTCAATCGGCGCGGCGGCGTCATTATCCCAAACGACGTCTTTGGCGATACGCGTCTGAATCACCAGGCGCGGCAGATTACCCTCGAGAGTCTGGAAAATCGTACGATTGAGATCGAAATTCTCAATGGGTTTAACCTCTACCTTGCCCGAATGGTCGGCAATACCGCCCGAGACGATGGCAGCTTTACGCTGAAAACTGTGGACGGGAACTTCGGAGGCGCTCTGCTTCATGAGCGGTTCAGGCTTCTCTGCTTTCGCTCCGTCAACAATTAACCGGTTACGAGGCGCGCCTTCTCTGCGGCGACACCGACGGTGGCGATTGCCCCGGAATTAAAATGCAGAAAATCCCTCTCGATGCCGTCGCTGAAAATGACGCCGCTCTGCGCCATACGCGACTCGATAACAAGCGGACTGCCGCTGTTAATAATGCCCCAGACCATCGCGGCTTGCGATTGTTTACTGATAAAGGGTTCGCGCACCGCGTAGATCAACTCGGGGGAGCTCCATGCGAGATTTTTATACGCCGCGATCTCGGCCTTGCCCGAAATACCCGCGACCATATTGAGCACCGAACTCATCCAACCGGTTTTTCCCGCACCGGTCGAAATCAAGATGCCGGAAGACGAATGCTCTTCGTGCCGCTTGCCCTGTGTGATGATATAGCGCGCCGAAATATGCGAAGATGGCCCTATAAAAAAATCGTTAAACGCCAGTAATCGCTGCCCGTCGTTGAGCTTTAATTCTGCCATGGTGATTTCCGATACGGCCGCTGCGCCCGTCAGTGCATGCTGCAAATGTTGCGCGAATGTCTTCACCTGGGTTTTGAGCAACACGCCGTCGAAGCGCTCCGGGTCGGGGTTAACCCCGATGATCGGCTGCCCTTTCGCATACTTTGCGGTGTTGGCAACCAGGCCGTCTTGCCCAACGGTGATGATCAGCTGGTTTTCGGCGAAAATAAAGGAAGGTAAGAAACCCCGGTCTATAATCTTAAATTTGAGCTTACCCGAAAGCTGTGCCTGCACCGCTTCGAGGCTGCGGTAGAATTCGTCGTGTTCCGCGTCGATATCGTCGATTCGCCCACCAGAGCGCTCCACATAAAATTTTGCCTGCGCGTGCGTCTGAAACTTATCTTGTAATAGTTCGCGGCGGGTCTTCGAACGAACGATGATGGCGTACTCGAACATACCTCATCCGGCCTATGGCCACTTCTCCCCTTTAACAGGGATCATTTATCCGATTTCTCGGTTAAAGACTGCAATAAATCCGGAGTAATGTTCAGCGTGCCGATCTTCTCGGCATTTTCCGCTAAAAGCCGAAACGCCATCGCCACCTGTGAGTTGGCGTTAAAATCTTTGCCGATGGCCGCAAGAGTTTTCCAGTCCATGGTGCGGTAAGGTTTGAGCAATGTTTCAATCGTGTAGCCCTGCGCATCGGCTTCTTTTCGCGAGTTCTGCACGCGCGTCTCAATGAGTTTTTGCCGCTCGTTCTCGACCGAGATATCGGCCCTGATTTTCATCTCGCGCAGTTTTTTGTTATTTTCGGCCGTGAGAATTTCGGTCTCGGCCTTTTTTTCGACGATCTGTTTCTTTTTTTCTTCGACGGCGATTTCGGTATTTAACTCCGATTCTTTGATTTTTCGTTCCTGCTCCACGGCGAAGTTACGGCGCGCGTAGATCGCCTGATCCGCACCCTGCTGAATACCCTCGCGCGTTTCGGTTTCGAGAGCGCGTTCCATCTCAGGCGTCGCTTTGACCGCCAGCACATTGACAGAGAGAATATCTAACCCGAGGGCATTCACTGCCCCGGCGGATTTTAATCCCTCTGCAATCTTCTCTTCGAAAGACTTGGCGCTTCTGAGCGCGTCTTTGAGCGACAGCGAATGGATGAGCGACGAGGTCGCGGTCTGTGCCTCGTTGATAATCCGCTGCGTCAGCTTTTCGCTTTCATCTTTTTTATAGAGACCGTCGGCATCGACAGTGAAATCGAGAATTTCTGAAATCTTTTTCGCGTCGCTAACGCGGTACGAGATCTGCCCCTGGATGGAAACCGTCTGGTAATCGAGCGTTGTTTCATTGAAGATGAAAGGCACATCGTTCGAGCCGAGCGGCACTGCCGCAATCGAACTCGATGGTTCGTAATAATAGAACGCGAGGCCCCGGCCCTCGCGCTTCACCCGCCCTTTCTTGTAATGGATGACATGCGTCATCGCGTCGAACTTGATGAAGCGGATGCCAAACATGGACTACAATCAGCGCAGGAATATGAGGTGAATGAGCCCCAAAACCGGCACCAGAATGAGAATCGTGTAGAGCATATAGCCGAAAAACGACGGCATCTTGATCTTCGACTCTTCGCACATCGCCTTCACCATAAAGTTCGGCGCGTTACCGATATACGTATTCGCGCCAAAGAACACCGCACCGACCGAAATGCCGATCAGTACAGTTTCGTTGATCGCGCCCGTCGCCGCCTGAACAACGGCTCCCGCAGCGGCGCCCATATTTGCCGTCACCCCCTGACCCAGTGCAAAGAATGTCGCATACGACGGGGCATTATCGAGGAATGAACTCAGCGCACCGGTGATCCAGTAGAACTGCCAGGGTTGCGTCACACCCGTCTCAGCGCCGCGCGCTTTCAGAATGCACAGGGCTGGTATCATCGTAATGAAGATACCAATAAAGAGAGCCGCGACCTCGATGATGGGGGCAAACCCGAAATGGTTCTTGTCGCGCGGCGTATAATGCGCGCGTGGAGCCAAAAGCCTCAGATTCGTGGTGCTCTTACCTTCTTTTTCAAGTTTCTCGAGCAGCGCTTCTTCATGTTCTTTGACTTTGCGCGCCTTGACCATATGATCGATCACGAACGACAGCAGGGCAAAACCTAACATAACAGGCTGCTGTAACCAGGCAAGCTCGAGCGTACCGTGGTCGGTCTGGTAGTTCTTAAGGAAGACGACCGCCATCAACACGCCGCCAATGAGCAGAAAATTGATCGCTCCCTTGACCTTAATTTTACCCGAAAGTTCTTCGTCTTGCCGCAGGTCCGCTTTGTTTTCGCGGCTGTAAGCAAAAGTATCCCATACAAAAAAGATGAGTAATAGCGCCGCGACGGCACTGAGCCAAATGGGCCACAACTTAATCAGCGTCCAGAAAAACGGAACGCCGTAGAGATAACCCATGAAGAGAGGGGGGTCTCCGACCGGAAGCAGCAACCCGCCGACATTCGATACCAGCAGGATGAAGAACACAAAAATATGGGTAGTATTCTTGCGGTATTTATTTGTGCGAATCAGCGGGCGAATGAGCAGCACCGATGCACCGGTGGTGCCGATGAAGCTGGCGAGAATTGCCCCTAACAGCAAAATGGTTGAGTTCGTGATCGGCGTCGCTTTCATATCGCCTTCGACATAGATACCGCCTGAAATCGTGAAGAGGGCTACGAGCAGGCAAATGAAGGCATAATACTCTTTCAGAGTTTCGACAATCACTTCGATGCCGAGGTGACCCAAGGTCACCAGATAACTCGCCGTGATTAACGCCAGAAGCACGCTAATGACCGCTTTGACGAGATTCGATTCCCAGAGGTGAGGAATTACCAGTGGCAGAACCGCAATGGCGAGCAGAATGATAACAAACGGAATAAGCGTCAGGGGCGACAGTTTCTTACCCAACTCTTTCTGCGGGTCTGCCGCCGCATGGCCTGCCGCAGGCGCAGCGTGTGCGGGGGCCACTGGTGCTTCGGTCGCCACGACTGCTTTGCTACCCGGCTGTGCAGCGGGTGCCTTCGCCTGTTCGGCAAATGCGGCACCAGCGGCAAAAACCGCCAGCACAGAGAACAATCCTAGTGTGTTTGTGATACGCTTCATTCGATTACCTCTTTGGAATTATTGTAAAACCTTGAACGTCACGCGGCGGCTGGCTACGCGGCCCGCGACAGTCTTCTGATCGCCGATCGTTTCGGCATCGGCAATGCCGCGCGTTTCGATATTTTCAGCGGGCACACCCCGCGCGACGAACGCCTCTTTGGCGACCTGTGCACGTTTTTCAGATATTTTCTGGTTCAGCTCTTTTGGTCCCCATGCGCAGGTGTGACCCGTCAGCTGAATCTTCACATTCTCTGCCTTGAGTCGTGGCGCGAGACCTTCAATTTTTTTAAGGGTTGTCGGCGTCAGCTCGGTCTTCTCGGCGATGAAAATGAGGTGCGTCTTTTCCAGCGCCGCCTTCAGTTCGGGCGATGCTTTTGCTGCAGCGGGCTTGGCCGCAGCCGGGGCCGGTGCAGATTCCGGTTTTGCAGCTTCTGCCGCAGGCGCAGGTTTCGGCGCTTCGGCGTCAGGGGGCGGCACTTCGGCCTTGGGAGCCTCGGTTGCAGGGTTACGGTTGAAGAGATTTTTACCGCAATTCGTCTTGAAGGCGATGAAATAGAAAAGTGCGGCGGCGGCCGCAAGCAACAAAAGCCCCAGTAGGATTTCTTTCAGCGGCGAACCCTTTTTCGCAGGGGCGGCGGGTTCAAACGCTGGTGCTTCTTGTGGCGCGGGCACCGGGGTTGAAGCTACAGTGGCGGCGTGCGCTGCACTTTCGCGCGCGGCGGCCTTTTTAGGTTTCGCTGCCGCCTTTTTCTTGCCCTTGCCCGCAGCCCACTTGCGTATCTCAGAACGGAAAAATTCGTCGCCCTCTTTGGTGAATTTATAATGCTTACGGATGTATTCCATCGTCTGCTTTTCGGTGGCAGAGTAGTTGTTTGAATCTTTCACCACGCGCAGCAGATTTTTCGCATCGGTGACCGAAATGCGGCCATCACCGCGACCCTTCGTCAGCCCTTCGGCAAGTTCGAGCATGCGGCGATCGTATTTTTTGCCGCGAATGACTGTGTAATAACTATCGGCCATGAGTGATGCCCGTTTTTTTGCGGGGGATGTCAATAGTTTTCGGCAGGTATTTTTATCGGTGTATGCCGGTTCTCTTTATATAACCGCAGGATAAACTGCCCAGCAGGGCGGACGCGGTAGGCTTCGATCAGCTGCCGCATGCGCGATCCGACGGGCGCATCTTCGGGTTTAGGCAGGCGCGCACCGTAGCCCTGCGGTAAAATAACGGGTGCCGAGAGCGCGGCAAAAGTGATATCTGCGGCAGTCAGGGTATCGCCGCAGAGATACATCCGCCCGTCGGCGAGACGTTTTTCGGCAAACTCAAACTCGGCCTCAAACTGCGCGCGCGACTTTTCGGCCGCGGCGGGGTTAATCGCCATGTCGCGGATCATCACTTCTTTCATCAGGGGCGCGAACGCAGGCAGAATCGCCTTTTGCCAGGGAATCGCCACTTTCTGGTCATAGAGCTCGGCAACTGAAAAGCCGTGTTCGAAAAATTGTTCGTAGATAAAGCGGCGCGTGTGCGGGCCGATATTTTTATCGAAACGCTCTTCGAGTTCGAGCGCCTGTGGAATCGGATAAAGCCATTTTTGCCGGTATTTTGTCGCGAGATGGCGTAAGATACGCGTCGAATCCGCTATGACCTGATTGCCGTCGATCAGCACCGGGGTCGAACGATGCGCGCCCCGGGTCAGCCAAAGCGTCACGGCCGCATGGATGCCCGGCAGGTGGCTTTCCTCTTCGAAGGGAATTCCGCTGATTTTCAGGGCCCATTTGACTTTTTCGACGTAGTGGCTGACCGATATGGTAATGAGTTTCATGGGGTGCCGGCCGGTATTTTCTTGTCGTAAAGATAATGCTCGCTGCGTCGTCTATATTATAAAGAACAGGCGAAAGCCTGTGGGAGAGACTTGTGGAAAGTAAAGCTAGCAGAAAGGCCCTGCAAAAGCTGACGCCGGCGGAATACTCGCGTTTGCTCAAGCTGTACCTGAACGATAAAAAACAGCACGAGGCCATGAAGATGGCGTCTGAAAACCTTTCGGCTCTCGAAATGCTGGTGCAATTCGAGACCATGGTTGCCGTCAATAAACGGCAGGGTGCAACAGCCGAGAGTAGCGATTTTAAGCTACCTATCCACCAGATCGTAGAAATCGCCGAGAAATTCTTCAGCGTCGACGACCCGCGCGCGATCGAAAAAGAACTCAGCAACAGCAAAGTCTGGCAGACAATCAAAGGCAACAATGCCGATTTCGGGCTGTTTCAAGATACCCTTGCCTTTCTGTTTACCTGGGGCGACCGCCCGATGATACCCACGCCTGCTTATCTGAAGCAGATTGTCATGAACCGCATTTATGCTTCGGCCCCCGTCGAAGAAGAATCGACTATTGTCATTCGTCTCAAAGACGGCCTGCGCCTCATTGCCGGTCACATTCGCGATCTCTACAACCTGACCAACAACGATGAGATGGTTGCTGTGCGGGGCAACGATACCGCCACTGCGGCACGCGGTGCTACTGGTGCGCTGCAGTTCATGACCAGCGAAGAGAAACAGGGCGACCTTTTCTACCAAGTGGTCAAAGACGGCAACGACACGGTGATGCTCACGGTGAAGCTGCAGAACTACCGCCCGCGTCCGAAATTCATTAATCTGCGCCGCCAAGGCAGGCTGTTACAGTCTTTACCACTGCGCGATGACTTCGCTTGGTTTTCACAGCTAGCGGTCGGTAAGTACGAAATCGAGCTGCAAAACGGCGGTTCGACGGCCAGCAAACGCATCGACATCCATATCGTTTGACGACCCAAACCCGCTCCTTTTAAAGAAGGGGGATTAGGGTAGAGGCTCGGGTTTGCCGACAATCAAAGAGTCTTATTATGCTCACCCGTGAACCTCTGCTGATCATTGACGACGATGCCGGGCAGCGATTATTGCTCGAAGCGATTCTCGCTGAATTGCCGTATGCGTTGACGATTACCGGCAGCGCCGCAGAGGCGCTCGATGCCTTCGAAAAACTGAATCATAAAGTTGTCATTTGCGACATTCATCTTCCCGGCGATGTCTCCGGTACAGAAATTCTCAAGCGCCTGATGGAGCGGCCACAGCCACCGGTCGTGATTATGCTCACGGTCGAAAAGGGCATACGGCAGATCATCGACACCCTGCGCCTGGGCGCATACGAATATGTGCTCAAACCTACCGACCCGCGTGAGTTAAGAAGCATCGTTCAGCAGGCTTTCGATCATGCGCATTCCGAAGAGTTGCAACGCAATGCAGAAAAAGAACGGATTCGGCGTGTAGAAACCCAGCTGGCTTCAAAACGCGTGGCCGAAGGCCTGCTGCGCCGGCAAAACGACAAGTTTGCGCGGGCACTCTTTGGCAATATACACACCTCGTTCACACAGGGTAAAGGTGTCGGGGCGATGACAACGCTGGTTTCGATGCTCGCGGGTTCACCCAAGACCCCCGACGGGAAAAACTATCTCATCGCCACCGAAATACTCGATATGATTCTCGATAACCAGACCGCCGTGAACGACATGATCAGTTTGTTCGGTGAAT
>JAFLED010000259.1 GCA_017302045.1 Spirochaetota bacterium | reverse complement strand
CAGATACGAAAGCACGCAGTGAAATCGACGCACTTAAAGGCGAGACACCGAACCCGGTCGAAGAGTGTGTGACGCAGGCTCTCGGCTCGGGGCGCTGAAAATTTTGGCGAAGCCGCTCGACATCAGGGATTTTTTGCAGGCAGGTTCGCCGATTGTCGACGTGCGCAGCGAAGGTGAATACGCCGCGGGGCACATTCCGGGCGCGCTGTCTTTACCGCTCTTTAACAACACCGAACGCGCCGAAATCGGCACGCTCTACAAAACCGAGGGCAGACAGACGGCCATTCTAAAAGGTCTCGCTTTTGCGGGCGCGCGTATGCAGAATCTCGCCACCAGCGGACTCTCGCTCAGCCGCAATAACCGCATCGGTGTCCATTGCTGGCGCGGCGGCATGCGTTCGTCTTCGGTCGCATGGCTTCTCGACGGTGTGGGTCTCGAGACTTCGGTACTCAAGGGCGGTTACAAAGCCTACCGCCGTCTCTGCCTCGAGCTTTTCGCTCAACCGCGCGACATCCGCATTATCGGCGGCAAAACAGGTGTCCAGAAAACACGAATTCTGAAAGAACTCGCCGCGGCTGGTTTTGCCGTAATCGACCTGGAGGCGCTGGCGAACCACAGAGGCTCAGCCTTTGGTTATATGCCCGCAAAACCCGAACATGGCGCGGGCATCGCCGGGCAACCCACACAGGAACAATTCGAAAACGAAATCGGCATGATCTTATTGCATGCCGCGCCCGACCGCCCTCTGCTCGTCGAAGACGAGAGCCGGCTTTTGGGCCGCCTGCACATACCCGACCCGCTCTGGCATGCAATGCGTCGCGCCGAGGTCACGGTGATCGACTTGCCGCTCGAAAAACGAGTGGCGAGCCTTGTAGCCGAGTACACGGCGCCCGAAGACGCCATTCGCGAGAACCTGAAAGCAATTCATAAACGCCTTGGCATGGAGCGATACAAAGCGGCGCTCGTTGCGCTGGCAGAAGGCCGGCGTGACGAGGTCTGCCGTATCGTACTCGATTATTACGACAGGGCATACTCTTATGGCCTGTCGCAGCGGAGCCCCGATTCGATCCATTATATTTCCGGCGAAACTGCGGTTGAAGAGTTAAAGAAGAAACTCACTCAACCGGCGGAATAACCTCCTTGCCGCCGCGAGTTTGCGTCGCATCCATGCACCATGGAAATCCGCCTGACGCAATTCAGCCATGGGGCCGGCTGCGGCTGTAAGCTCGCGCCCGGCGTGCTTACGGATATCCTCAAGGGGAATATGGTTTTCCCGACGGCGAATATTCTCGTCGGTAACTCAGACCGCGACGATGCCGCGGCCTATCTGCTGGGTCAAGACCAGGTACTGCTTTCGACAACGGATTTCTTTATGCCGGTTGTCGACGATGCATACGATTTCGGACGCATCGCCGCGGCGAACGCAATCTCTGATATCTATGCGATGGGTGGGCGGCCCATTCTCGCGCTTGCAATTCTGGGTTGGCCCATTGCGAAGTTACCGGTCGAAATCGCCAACCAGGTCATTGCCGGGGCGCGCGCCGTCGCCGCCGAAGCGGAGATCACGATTGCCGGCGGGCATAGCATCGATTCTGAAGAACCTATCTTTGGCCTCGCCGTCAACGGACTCGTCTCGGCGAAAAACCTGAGGCGCAATTCCACAGCCGAAGCGGGGGACATCCTGCTGCTCACCAAACCTTTAGGCATCGGCATTCATAGCACAGCGATCAAAAAATCTTTGCTGAAAAAGGAGCATGAAGGTCTCGCGGTAAAACAGATGACGACGCTGAACAAGATCGGGCATGCCCTGGCGGATATCCCCGGTTTACATGCCATGACCGATGTGACGGGCTTCGGCCTTGCCGGCCATCTGCTCGAAATGATTACTCCGCGCAAACTCGGCGCAAAAGTCGAATTCGAAAAGCTCCCCTTATTGCCGGGTCTCGAAGACTACATCGCTGAAAAAGCCGTGCCCGGTGGCAGCGACCGCAATTTTCGCAGCTTCGGCGACCGCCTACGGGGAACGGAAGACGACTACAGGCGCAGCGTTGTCTGCGATCCACAGACTTCGGGTGGGCTTTTAGTAGCGGTTAAACCCGACAGCCTGGCGGCGGTTGAAAAGGTCTTTCGCGAGACTGGTGGAAATGCCGGGTTTCATATCATCGGTGGTATCACGACGGAGAATCCCGGTGTGATCAGCCTCGTCTGAGAGCGTCAGTGAAAGGCGCTTGCAGGCGCCGAAATCCAAATTAAAGTGAACCTTATGCGACAGCAGACGTCCAAGGGTTATATGAAAGCAAGGGCTATCATCAGGCTGGGTTTCAGCGCACTCGTTTTTCTCATCGCAACGCAGGTAAGTGCGCACATCGAACTCGTGACTGTACCGAAAAGCCAGTCGGTGCAACTGACGATCTATAACAGCGCCGATATCACCATGGTCAAAGAATCGCGCGAGCTGACCTTTAAACCGGGGCTCAACACTATCCAGTTTTCCTGGGCGGGCACGCTGATCGACCCGACGTCGTTGCGGCTCACCTTTCTTTCGCAAAAAGCCAAGCTGACGCTGCGCGACACATCTTTTCCGCCAGGGCGCACCGATGCGCTGCAATGGAATATAGAGAGCGATATGTCCGGCCCTGCGCGCGTCGAAATCAATTATTTTACGTCGGGTATCACGTGGAGCGCCGATTATACGGCGATTACGAACGCCAAAGAGAACCAGATGAGCGTCGACGGCTACATACGCGTCGTCAATAACTCGGGAGAGGATTACCCCAACGCAGAGGTACGCCTTGTCGTAGGCACCGTCAACCTCGTCGAAGATATCGCGGGGCTCGCGCAGGGTAAATGGCGTTACGCCGATCTCGACGAAGACAAGCGCGACCGTGTCCGCAATGGGTTTAAAAGGAAGATGAAAAAGGCCGAGGCGGCAAAAGCCATGATGGATTCAGAAGACGCACCCGCGCCCATGCCCTCGGCGCCCGTAGCTGCACAAAAACCGAAAGAGATTGTCAAAGAGGGATTATCCGAATACTTTCTCTTCACCGTCGAAGGTAAAGAAAAAATCCCGAATGGCTGGCAGAAGCGCCTCAAGGCATTCGGCGCGAAAGACGTAGACGTTAAAGTCGTCTACAAAGCCTCTGACCGTATCACGGGGGGCAGCGTGCACAAGTTCTATGAATTCCGCAACGTGAAAGAAAAAGGCCAGGATCCCAAAACCAGCCTCGGCGTTTCACCGCTGCCCGACGGTACGGTCTACATCTTCTCCGAAGACGCCAAAAACAACCTGTCTTATCAGGGCGGCGTCTATATGAAATACGTCGCGACCGGCGATAAAGTCAAGCTCGATGCAGGCGAAACCCGCGAGGTCGTGCTGCGCACCTTTACACGCGATTTCAAGCGCTACGGTTTCACTACAGAAACACGCTACGACAAATCACACTATGTCAAAGAGTGGATGGACGAATATTTCTACGAGCATGAGCTTGAGAATACGCTTTCGCGTCCCGTGAGTGTTGAGATCGAGCGCACCTTCCCTGGCAATTTCGAGGGCGGTAAAATTCCTTTTAAATATGAAAAAATAGATTCGATGACGATCAAATTTTTCCCCGAGGCCGAAGCGCGAGAGAAGAAAAAAATCCCGTATTCGGTGAAGATTGAGCACAAGGAGTAATGTATGTTAAATTTGGAAAACCCCACCCCCAACCCCTCCCCTTTTAGGGGAGGGGTGCCGAAGGCGGGGAGGGGTTTAGCCCTTCTCGCCTGCCTCGCCATCGTTGGCGGTATCTCCGCCCGCACGAAACTTGTCACCATGCCGCAGCGCGAGTATACACGTATCGATCTGAAGAACCCCAACCAAACGATCGTCGAAGAAGAGCGCACAGTTAACCTGCAGGCCGGTACCAATCAGGTCGAGTATGCCTTCTCGGGTGTTGCGGTCGACATCAACAGCATTCAGTTTCGCCCCATCAAAACGCCCGGCACGGTGCGCGTCATCAACGTGAACTATCCCCCCGGTGAAAATGCGCTGTTTTGGGAAGTATTCTCAGACAAAGCCGGGCCGGGTGTCTTTCGTATCTCGTACCTGATACAGAACCTGCACCGCACGACCGCCTACGAGGCAGTGATCGGCAAAGACGAGAAGACCCTCGACCTGAAGGCACACACGATGGTGCAAAACGGTTCGGGTGAACATTTTGCGAGCGCCGAGATTTCGAGCGTGATCGGTAAACCCTATAATGGCGGCCTGCTGCAGGGCGAATCTAAAAAGATTCAGGCATTTTCAGCGGGGGATGTCAAATTTACCAAGAAGTTTTTCTATGATTATTCGCACTCTTCAGAAGTTGCGCTGATCTATGAAGTCAAAAACGACAAGGCATCGGGCCTGCCAGAAACCATGCTGCCTAACGGTAAGGCGCGCGTTTACCAGGAGGACTCGCAGGGGTCAGAAGCGTTCTTAGGCGAAGACTGGACACAGGAGACTGGCGCGGGTCAGAAGCTCGAGCTGAAACTTGGCCAGGCAAAAGAAGTAAAGGTGACACGCACGATCGTGAAGAAAAAAGAAGAAGTGGTGAAACTGCCCATCAAGAATTACCACCAGACTGTGCGTTACCAGATCGAAAACTTTAAAGAGGGCTCGGTTCCCTTGACGGTAGTCGAACACCCCGGCGGAGAATGGGTCGTCGACGACATTGAAGTGAAAGAAGAAAGCGGTGAACGCGACGAAATCCGGGAGAAATCCTACTCGACCGATGTGAAACAAGAACGCATCGATCTCGATAATCTCAAATTACACATTCAGGTACCGGCGAATGGCCGTGAGAAGAAGAAGCTGAATGTGTACGTGAAGTTAATTCTGAAAAATCGCTGGTAGGCCGGACACTTCGACTACGCTCAGTGACCGGCCACTCCCGCCGGCTGAGCGGAGTCGAAGCCAGTGGGTCAATTCGAAACCGATCCGATTGTGCCGCGAAAGTAGCTCCCCATGATGGTCTTAATCGTCGCCGTCGGGTCTTGCGCGTAGTGGTAGTGATAAGTCGCCGTTGTCATGTGCCGCGTCTTTCTGGTATGGCCATGCAACTTATCGAGCGAGGTGCTGGTGTCGCCGTTAGATGACCCGGTATCGGCGGTCGAAGTCCCTGAAGCGGCGGCAGTGGGCGCAGTCAATGTGATATCCCCCGTTGTATCTGTGCCATTGTCGCACTTTTCACCATAGATCAGGTAACCATCGAGCGCGACCCCAATGAGCGTCGAGTCATTCATCGTCGCCGAAAGTTTGGTGACAGCAGCGTGGTGGTGG
>JAFLED010000258.1 GCA_017302045.1 Spirochaetota bacterium | reverse complement strand
CCATGCCCGAAAATCTGCTCACCGTCTGCGGATTATCTTCGGTACGTGCGGTTGCCGCCGAAACCCCCGAGCTCATCGAGCGGCTGTTTTTCGACGATGCGCATGCACCGCTCTTCTCAGAGGCCTGCCGCTTTCTGGCCCAAGAGCGCAAGACCTACCGCCTGGTCACGGGCGACGAACTCAGAAAGATCACCGATACCACGCACCACCAGGGCGCGGCAGCGGTAATCCATCTGCCCGTAATGCAGAAGCTCAGCGGCGCAAAGTTTGCGGGGCATACACTTTGCCTGAACGATGTCATGAACCCGCACAATGTCGGAGCGATAGTGCGCACCGCGGCTTTTTTCGGGGTGCAGAATCTCATCGTGAGCCGCAAGAGTTATGAGGCTGCAATGACACAGGCTGCATGGCGCGTCGCCGAAGGCGGGCTGACACACACAACGCTTTGGGTCTATGATGACACCGAAGAATTTTTCAGCTGGGCCACGGGAGCGTACCGTACACTCGCGGCGATAAAACCCGAAGCGAAGAAAATGCGCAGTCTCGGCGAATTTATTCGTGATAAGAATACCCAGCCCTTGATTGTGTGCTTAGGTAATGAAGAAGATGGTTTGCCTGCCGCATTCTCGGGGCGTTGCAATGGCCGGTTCTCCATTGCGGGTTCGGGTAGAATTGAATCGTTAAATGTTTCGGTGACAGCAGCGCTGTGCATCGACCGAATCACCGCCTTCAGTCCCTAAAGCCGCAGTATAGGCCTCAGTCTATTTATCCTAAAACGCGTGAGCGTCCGCTTGCTTCGTATCTTTCGGCCAGATGTAGGCAGATTTTTGCTGGCGCCAGCCTAATTTGCGGTAGAAATCGTTCTTGCCGACTGCTGCGGTCAAGGTGATAAAAATAAATTTGTCGTTTAGCAGTCTATCTTTGAGTAAAGTTGTGATCTTTTTACCAAGACCTTTCGCCTGATGCTCTGGGTCGATGACGATATCTACCAGCATGGCATAATAGTGACCATCATCCATGCCTCTCCCGAACCCCACCAGTTTGTCACCATGCCAGACGAATACGGCATATTTGCTCTTTTCAAAGCTGTCTCGAACAAGATCATGAGCGCGCACACCCCAGCCCACCTTCTCGAGGAGTTCACAGACTCTCTGCCAGGGAATCATCTCCCTTTCTTCGCTCAGAATGTAATCCATCACCACCTCGTCAGATATCTTCTCGCTTCTTAATTTCGGCTAAGATAAGAGCCAGCGAATCAATATCGGCAGATCTCATGGATAACGAAGAGAGCCAAATATATTCACGAGATCGATAAAAGAAGGGCCAATTCTTAATGCCGGTGAACGTAACCAGAAAATTCCTATGACCAACAAAAGGGATCCGATGGCGATCTGCATGCCGGCACGCGTGAGATGAAACACGACGATATTCAGAAGCCCGGCGATGAGCAGTGCAAGGCCCGGCCAAAAGGAACGCTTGATAATCCAAAGAGGGGTATGTGCAAGAGTCATTGTCAGGAAATACGGCCTGGTAAGCGGCAGAATGCCAATTATTTCCGCTTGTTTCTATAGAAAAAAAATGGCAGAATCAGATACGCTGGTTCGTATTTCATTTTATATGAATTGTCTTTGCTTAAGGAGCATAAAATGATGTTAAAAATTGCCGGCATTCTCGTGATGTTTGACGCTGCCATCTTTTTTTCAGGAGTATTGGTGCAAATTCCGCCGGAACAAACGGAAGTGATCAAGGCTGCTGCCGTTATGAAAGCGACTATAGTCCCTATGCCGATTGGGGCACCGAAAACCTACGCCGATATTTTTCTGGGTACCAATATTATTGTTGCCCTTTTTCTTTTGCTGAATGGTGTAACTCTGGTGCTGAAGCCCAGCAGGAAAGCAGCCTTGATCACGGCCTTAGGCCTCATCGTCTTCGGTGTCGTTGCCTATTATAAATTTCTCATCATCACAGCTGTTATCGCTATGGTATCGGGACTTTTGACTTTGTTTGAAACGCGAAGCCTCAACTCGTAAAACCGAGGGTTGCTGATTGCCCGGACTGTATAGCTGGCCGAAATGAATACGCAAGTTCGCATTGAAGCATCCTGGGGGCAGCAATTCGCGGTTGAGTGGTGTGCGGCCTGGAATGCCCGTGATCTGGAACGCATACTCGCTCACTACGACAGCGATATTAGATTTCATTCTCCAAGAATTTCTTTGGTCCTGGAACGAGAGTTGAGTTTTGTTCGTGGTAAAGAGGAACTCAAAGAGTATTGGGCGAAGGCATTGGCACAGGCTCACAATTTACATTTTGAAATTGCAGCCGTTTTCATGAGTAGTGATGCACTCACCATCTTATACGATAACCACCGTGCGCAACGTGTTGCTGAGGTTTTCATTTTCGGGCCTAACCTGAAGGTGGTCGAAAGCGTTGCCGCTTATGCGGATTAACAGCGTATAAAGAAAAAAGCATATTGCCCAGACATGACTGCTTTCGGGGCCATATGCTCTTTTGACTCGTACTTTGACCGGGACACCCGGTACGCGTTAGTTTTTTACGCCGACCTGTTCCTGTCCACTGCCAGATGAGGTTGATGTGGGCGCCGATGTTCCCGTTGCGCCCATCTCGATCTTGAATTGTTTAACAAGTTCGGCCGCGCGCATCTTTTCTGCCTCGGCTTCAATTTTGGCTTTCGAGCCGTCGCCCTTGTTCAGCGCCATCTCAAGTTTTGCGTCGGCGACTGCACCGTCGCGATCGATACGTTTTACCATCTCGTCGTGTGTGTGGTCGATGCCGCCGGCCGTGAACTGCTCCATCGTATCGGCGACTTCTTTCTGCCACTTCGCGCGTTTCGCCGCTTCGATCGCGTCGAGCGCTTCTTTCGTTTTTCGGTCGAGTTCTTTCATGAATGCCACCTTGGCTTCTTCACCTTTTACGGCTGCTGCCTGTGCCTGCGCGAGCTGTTGCTCGGTTTGTGCAACGCGGGTCTTATTCTGTTCGAGTTGTAGCGCGTATTCGCCGGCGATATCTTCACGGCCCTGACCGATCGCGGCCTTGATGTTGGCTACAAGTTTAGCCTGCTCGGCTTCGAGCTTCTGCTTTTCTTTTTCGAGCAGTTTCGCATTAGCCTTGAGCATCGCGATATTCTCGTTCATTTTGGGGATTTTATCGCGCATGTCGCGGATATTCTGTTCCAGAATGAGGGCGGGATCTTCCATCTCAGAAACCCAGCCACCGAAGATTGAGCGCAGTGCGCGCTTAAAACGTTGCCATAAACTCATGGGTAAAGATGCGCCGTCTATGGCGCGGGACAAGTCTTTTTACTGGCCGCGCCGGTGGCTTTTAATGGGTCTCAATGTCTGCGTTTTGATTCGGGAAAATAAGGCGGATCGACCGCACGAACAGCAACGCGGCGGCAAGGCCGGCAATAAGACCGCCGATATGCGCCGCGTTGTCTATACCCGGGCTCATGAAGCCTAGAAACAAGTTGATGCCGATGAAAATGGCGCCGCTTTGTAGTATCTGGCGGCGCGCAGAAGGATGAACCAGGTCTTTGCGTAGCCACATCAATAACAGAAAAAATCCGTAGATGCCAAATACGGCGCCCGATGCACCGATGCTGATACCCGGGCGGGTGCGCAATAAATTTGCCCCGGCGCTGGCGAGGCTGCCTGCGAGGCCACAGGCGAGATAGATCACGAGGTATTTTGTGCGACCACAGAGAAACTCGACCATGCTGCCGACAGAATAGAGCGAATACATGTTAATGGCAAGGTGCATGAGGCTGCCGTGCAAAAACACCGACGTTAAGAGGCGCCAGAGTTCGAGCTGACCGACCGTGAAGGGCACAAAATTAGCGCCGAACTTTACCAGCTCCCGGCCGCCGGGTTGCAGCATATTCGATCCTTGCAGCGCGACGAACACATAGGCGACGATATTTATGGCGATCAGGATAAAGGTGACTCTGGCTTGTTGCATGTTGTATTTCTCCGTTTGAAAGCCGGAGTAGTTTATGTATGCGGTTTCAGATCGTGACGTAAAGAATATTGTCGCTGCTTTCGCCAACAGTGATCGCCGTTATACGGACCTTAGATGAGAACGAGATGCACAAACTTTAGATAGCGCTGCTCATGCGAGCTGTGCAGAAACGGGTGGTCAGGCGCCTGGCCTGAAACGCGCAGAATCTGCCCGCGGCGCCGCGCCTGTGAAAGTGCTTCGCGTGTGATCTCGAAAAAATCTTCGAACGAAATGTGACTCGAGCATGAACTGAGAGATAACTGCCCTCCCGGCACAACACGTTTTGCCGATGCGGCAAAGAGCTCGGTATATTTGAGAATCGCGCGCTGTTTTTGTTCCTCGCTGTGCCCCATAGACGGCGGGTCGACAATGACATGATCCCATTTTTCATCGGCGCTATTCAGGTATTCGAAAACATCGACGGCGAGACCCTCGTGTTTTTCGCGCGGCAGTCCGTTCAAGAGCCAGTTCTCTTCGGCGCTGCGGATGGCCCCTTCGGCGACATCGAGGCTTGCTACCTTGCTGGCACCGCCGAGACCCGCATAGACAGAAAAACCACCGGTGTAGCTAAACAGGTTCAGCATCGATTTGCCGCGGCTGATCGTCCGCACGTATTGCCGGTTATCGCGCTGATCTAAAAAGAATCCTGTCTTCTGGCCTTTGTCGATATCGACGTTGAAGGCGACGCCGTTCTCGCGAATTTGCAGTATCGGCGCCGAGGGTGATCCTGCCAGAGTTTTTAGTTCGCCTTCGGCGTTGCGCCGGCTTTTCTCCACAACCGATTGTATGCCTGCGTTTTTGAAAATCCAGCCGGCGATGTGCGGTTTCTCCCAGAATTCAGAAGGGCCACGGCCGTCGAACTGCAGAACAGCCGTCGGCCCATAGATGTCACACACGAGCCCCGGCAGAAAATCCGCCTCGCCATTGATGAGACGAAACGCGGTCGTATTTTCGAGATTCAGGTTCTTGCGCAGGTCGAGCGCACGTTGCAGCTGTTTGTCGAAGTATGCCGTGTTGGGCGGTTTCTTTTCGAGGCTGAGCATGCGCAGCGAAAGAGGCCCATGCGGGTCGTAGATCGCCCAACCGAGTTCATCGCCTTTGCTGTCGAGCACACACACCATCTGCGCGATCTCGACCTTCGGTGGCTGGGCGATGGCTTCTCGGTAGATCCACGGGTGGCCGCGCAGAATCGAACGGCGCAGGTTTTTGTTGAGTTTTATTTTCAGCAAAGGCCTGTCATC
>JAFLED010000257.1 GCA_017302045.1 Spirochaetota bacterium | reverse complement strand
AACGGATCTTGCCCCGGCAGCGTATCGCCCTTCTTTACCGAAATCGTTTGCGGTTCATGCGCGGGGCGCGGCGGCGACGGATACCAGTAGCGGTTCGATGTCGTGTCTTCGAAATATTCATGCACTGCATAGACACGGAACTTTTTACCCGTGAAATAGTCGCTGTTGTTTTTTACTTTCAGGCGAATTTTGTATTTCATTGTCTCGCCGATGTAATAGATGGGATAACCCTCGTAGTTGAGGCCGTGGTGGTCGAGATAGTCGACGGCGATTTCAAAATTTGCCGAAAGATCGATGATCTGCGGCTGGCCGATCGAAACATCGACGACAACGTCGTTAAAATCCCAGTCGGGTTCGCCGAGTGCGGGGATTCCCTGCGGTTTATCCTCAAAGGCAACTGTGTATAAGCCGCCGTTGCGGGTGACGCGGCCGTGGTCGGAGTTCGCGTGAAAGGTAAAGTTTCCGGCGGTGTATGCACGACGATATAGAAATTGATCGCCGTACCCTGCACGAAGGCGTGCTGGCTTTCTTTGTTCAGCGGGCCTTGCCGTGTGTCGGCAATAAGCTGGATGTCGCGGTTACCGGCTTGCAGGTAGAGTTCGCTTCTCCAGGCTGCGCTGTTACCGCGCAGCGCTGCAACGATATTGCCCGTGGCCGGCATAGTAAAAATGCTGCCGCTCGCGGGTGTCAGTTGCTCGAAACCGGCCGCTACCGTGGCATTTTTCTTAGCCTCCGCGATCGCTTTCGCCGCGTCGGCCACGGTAGCCTCGCCATAGGCTGCCTTTTGCAACTCGGTTTTCTCTTTTTCACCGCCTTTTGCCATGCACGCTGCCAGCAAAAACAGTAAGGCGGGCAGACAGGCGGTTAATTGGGTTAGTTTTTTCATATTGAATCCTCCATGGAATGGCGGCATTACACGCCTGCCCCCCACTGCCCGTAGAGTCTGAGGCAGGAAAAAGGTGCTCATTTTTTACTCCCCGCAAAACTGCGGTTTAGGCTTGAGAACCTGTCTCACTCCCCTAAACTAGCCGCAGAGCCGGCTTAAAAGCCCCGTCTGCTAAACCGCGACGCGATCGGGCATACGCTTTTCGCAACCTTGGGAAGCCCCTGATTTTGACTTTTAACCCCCGTGCCCAATACTGTTTCCACCTGATTGGTGGAATACTCGACAGAGAAGGATTAAAAGTGTTCCATGTTCCAGAAAATTTTGAAGCTGTTCGGCCTTAAAAAGTCCCTGACAGCAGACCAGATTCTCCGCTACCCCAAACCACGTCAGTATAGCCGCGACGAACACAACATACGTGTCGCAGATATCGACCCCGATGCCGTAAAAACCCTGCAGCGCATTCACCAGATGGGCTGCCGTGCGTACATCGTGGGCGGCTCGGTGCGCGATCTTTTACTCGGCCGCAAGCCAAAAGACTACGACGTTGTCACCGACGCACACCCGCAAGAACTGCGACGCATGTTTGCGAACAGCCGCATCATCGGCCGTCGCTTTCGTCTCGTGCACGTTGTCTTTCGTGGTAACAAAATTATCGAGGTTTCTACAGCCCGCTCTTTACCTTCGAACCGCGCCGAAGCGAAAAATTCAGACGAACTTTATCTGAAGCGCGATAACCAGTTCGGTACGTTTAAAGAAGATGCGGCCCGGCGTGACTTTACCATCAACGCGCTGATTTTCGACATCAAGAACGAAATGATCGTCGACTACACCGGCGGTTTCGAAGACATTCAGAACCGCGTGGTGCGCGTCATCGGTAATCCCGATATTTCGTTTCCCGAAGATCCTGTGCGGATGTACCGCGCGGTAAAATTTGCGGCGCTTTTAGGGCTCGATCTCGACGGCGCTACCTTTAAGGCAATTCAGAAATATAAGGGTCTCCTGAAGAAGGCCTCGACCTCGCGCCTGCACGAAGAGTACAATAAAATTTTCCGCAGCGGTCAGGCCGCGACGATCTTCGCTTCGCTCAACAACTCGGGCCTCATGGAAACGCTGATGCCGGCAGTGGTGCGCGGCGAAGGCCTGACGCCCGACATCAGCGACGAAGATTTTATGGAGCTGCCGCTCGGCCGCAGGCTCGCGATTGCCGACCGTATGATTCAGGAACACGAAGACGTGAACCTGAATATCTACTACGCTCTGCTCATCGCCGGTTCATTGCAGGATATTATCCTCAAAAACCAGCGCGACCATGAAAAGACGCTCGAGCGCAAGCTGCATGGGCCATTGCAGGCGCTGCAAAAAGACGTACAACTGACGAAACGCGAATACGAAACGCTGATGCAGATCTTTTCGACGCAGAATCTTTTCCGCCGCAATGTCGCAGAACGCAAGGGCTGGGTGAAAGAATTCCAGCAGCGTAAAATCTTCCAGGAATCCTTTATTGTCTACAAAATCATCGCACGCGCAGCCGGCGATGAAGACGCATTGCAGAAGGCCCTGTTCTGGGAGATCGGCCTCAGGCAGAAACTTCCCGAATCGATACGTAAGAATTCCGTCGAGCGCCTCGAAATCGACGAAAAAGATTATGTGGCCGAAACACCGCGCCATGAAAATCACCGCGAGCGCGAGCCACAGCATCAGAATGCCGAACCGGGCAAGCGCGGTGGCCGTGGTCGCCGCCGCCGCGGACGCCGTGGCGGCCGCGGGGGCGGTAACAGACAGGAAAATCCGGCGCAGCCAACGCATGCCACGGCGGATAATCCTTAACCTTCTGCCGTTCGCGGCATTCTCCCTGTTCGCCAATTCGACGCCGCAATCAACGGCGCTCCCGGCCAAGGCGGTGCAATTGCCGCAAGCCGAAGCGCCGACACCCGCTCGTTTCATCAGGCGTAATGAGGGGGTAATCCTCACTCGCCTGAAAAAGCCGATGGCTGCAGCCGAAACGCCGTACCCGCCGAAGGCGGTGCGGCTTGCGGTTTTCAAAGAAGAACGTAAGGCCGAATTGTGGCTGCCCGATAAAAACGGAAAATGGCGTTACGTGAAAGAATATGCCTTCAGCGCGATGAGCGGTGGTGCCGGACCGAAGCTCTATTACGGCGATTTGCAGATACCCGAGGGCATTTACGGCATCGACTCTATGGGGCTCAGCCGCGAATATCATCTTGCGCTGCATGTCGATTACCCGAATGCTTTTGACAAGGCGATGCTCGAGCTCGAAGGCCGCGATCCGGGTTATGTTTCCACCGGTATCAATGTCCATGGCGGTAATATCAGCTATGGCTGTGTTGTGATCGGCAACCGCAACATTGAAGAATTCTTTTTACTCGCGTACAAGGCGGGCAAAACCAACACTCAGGTATATATTTTTCCCCACGATACACACAGGGCTGCTCCCGCGTTTAAACACTGCGCCACCTGTCCTGTCTGGTATGGCGATCTGACGCGGCAACTTGCGGCAGCGCTGCCGGATTTTCAACGTTGATGGCGGGCGCGGCGAAAATATTCGCGGTCGCGGATGCGATTCAGAAAGATGTCGATGCAGAACTTGCGACCAGGGGCCTTGGCTATAAAAAGCTGTCGCTCGATGCGAAGCTGAAAGTATTTACCGAAATCGCCGCGGAACGTATGGCGGGGACTCTCGGGTTAACTTTCGCCCAACTGCGGCCGCATATCACCGATTTCATCGGCTTTGGGCCTTCGATTTACGAACACCACCACACGATGGATGTGGCGAAGAAAGCGTCGTTTCTCGGCCTTACCGATGTTGAACTCCATAGCGTCGATCTGGGCGGCGCCAGCACACCCGCGGTGCTCGAAATAGCGCGCCGCCTGTGCACGCACGAAGAACGGCTGGTGCTCATCGCCGGCGCCGAAGTGCCACGCGGCGGCGACGGCGGGGTAAGATATTACCGCGAAGTTTCGGATGCACTGCTCGATGAAAACACAGAGCTGCACACGCAGGCAAATCTGATCTCACTCTATGCCCTGCTCGCCGATCGCCTCATGTTTGAAACGGGAATCAGCGTTGCAGACGTCGAAGCGATTACGTCTTTTTACCGCGGCTGCGCGATCGACAATCCGCGTGCGGCGATGCACGCGAAGCATCTCAAGGCGGGAGAACTGCAGCGTTATCTCGCGGGCGTCTATGCGACGGCGATGGTTGCGGTAGCCACTGACCACGGGGTCGCCATTCTCGTCGCGAGCGAAACGCTGCTCACGCGACTGGAAAAACAATTCGGATTTAACGCTGCGGAAAAAGGTCTCTACATTAACGCGGTCGGCACGAATTACGGGCAGAAATACCTGAGCCACCGCAGCGATTTTTCTTCGCAGGCGGGCCTCGCTGGCAAGCGTGCCTTTGCGCGGGCGGGTATCCACCCCGGCGACATCGACTATGCCTGGATCTACGATTGCTTCACACTCATGCTCGTGCGGCAGGCCGCGGACTATTTCGGCATCGAGCCCAGAACGGCGGCAAAAAGCCTGCACGCAGGTTTCCTCGAAATCGCCGGCAAAAAAATCCGGGTTAACGCGCAGGGGGGCATCCTCAATACCCAGGCGGCCATCTCACTTTCAGCGGCGACGGGGCTCATTGATATTTTTGATTTTGCGCAGAAGAATCCCGCGGCGCAACACTTCTTTTTCGGCGGCAATGGCGGCATCGACTGTGTGAACTCCGCCGCGATCTTATCGCGCTCACCGCTGCCGCTGCAAAACCTGCCCGGGACAGCGGCCCATACACCGGCGGCCGAACGCTCTTTACCCGCCGAGGGAGAAAGCGCCCTGCTCTATGCCGCCGCGACAGTCCGCTTCAATCCGGGCAGCGATACACCTTTTGTGCTGGGCTGCTTTCGCCGCGAAAACGGTTCGCTGTTTCTCGCGCGTATCGCGGGTCCCGCAGGGGAAATGCGCAGCGATACGGCGGGGCTGATTCACGACAGCACGCGCGTGCGCTTTGCCTACCACGACGGCAAACCTCTTGCTTTCGTTATCTGACGCTTTCAGCTACTGATATCCACTGCGCCCGCGGCAAGGCGTGCGAGCACGCCGGCATTCACGTGACGGATGCTCTCGACACCGAGCGGAGCAAGCAGCGCGGCGAGATTATCGATATCGTTTTTTGCCAGTTTTTGCCCGCTGACAAAAAGCCGGTAGCGGCCAGGCGAGGCAGGCACGAAGACACCACTCGTATCAAATTCGGTAGCCAGATTAAAAAGATATTTGCCGTTTTCCCGGGAAACACTGCGCCCCGAATCGGCGAGCACTTTGAGCGCCAAAAGATCCGCGGGAGGAAAAGCGCCGTCGCCCCGGAAAAAGGTTTCGGCCTGAATGGTCTCACTTTTTCGAGCGGCCTCGCTGCGCGTTTCGGTCGCCGGCCTTTCGCGGCTCTCTTCGTTTTTTTCAGCG
>JAFLED010000256.1 GCA_017302045.1 Spirochaetota bacterium | reverse complement strand
ACAAGTCAAAGATGACGATGCTGAATCCCTCAGACAGCATCGTCGACTGGGTACTGAAGACCGTACCAACTATGGGTGCCGGCTGGTGTCCCCCCGGCATGCTCGGTATCGGCATCGGCGGCACGGCCGACAAAGCCATGGTGCTCGCCAAAGAAGCGCTGATGGATCCGATCGACATCCAAGAGCTCATTGCACGCGGCCCGAAAACTAAAACCGAAGAGCTGCGTATCAAGCTCTATGAAGAGGTCAATAAGCTCGGCATCGGCGCCCAAGGCCTCGGCGGATTAACCACGGTTCTGGATGTCAAAATCAAGGACTACCCGACGCATGCCGCATCGCTGCCCGTAGCGATTATCCCCAACTGCGCGGCGACGCGCCATGCACACCTGACACTCGATGGTTCGGGCCCGGTTTATCTCGACCCGCCGAAACTCGAAGACTGGCCGAATATCGAGTGGAAAGCCGAAGGTGCCAAACGGGTCAATCTCAACCAAATTAAGAAATCCGACCTCGCTGCTTTTAAACCGGGCGAAACGCTGTTACTCAGCGGTTCGATCTTAACCGGGCGCGACGCCGCGCATAAGCGTATCGCCGACATGATGGCGAAAGGCGAAAAATTACCCGAAGGTGTCGATTTTACGAATCGTTTCATCTATTATGTCGGCCCTGTCGACCCGGTGCGTGACGAGGTCGTTGGGCCGGCCGGCCCCACTACCGCCACGCGTATGGACAAATTTACCGACATGATGCTCGAAAAGACCGGTCTCATCGGCATGATCGGTAAATCAGAGCGCGGCCCCGAAGCCATCGAAGCGATCAAGAAACATAAAGCGATCTACCTCATGGCGGTCGGCGGTGCAGCCTATCTCGTTGCGAAGGCGATTAAAAAGTCGCGCGTTGTGGCTTTCGCCGATCTCGGTATGGAAGCGATCTACGAATTCGAGGTCGAAGATATGCCGGTTTCGGTCGCGGTCGACGTGAACGGCGAGTCGGTGCATCTCACCGGCCCCGCGCTGTGGAAAAAGAAGCTCGCGGGCTAGCAGCGTTTGAAATACACGCTCAGCGACCTGCTCGATAACTTTCGTATACGCTCGCAGCGCGAGAATTACGCCTCCATCGTAAAAACGATCGAGCAGGGTGTGGAATTCCGCGGCACCAATCTCTGGGTGCTGGTGTTTGCGATTTTCATCGCATCCCTCGGGCTAAACGTAAATTCCCCGGCGGTCATCATCGGGGCGATGCTGGTTTCTCCCCTGATGGGCCCGATCATGGGCATGGGACTCGCCATGGGAATCAACGATCTTTCGCTGCTCAGAAAATCCGCGGTGAATTACGGTTTTGCGGCGGTGATCAGTCTTTTGACCTCAACCTTGTATTTTAAGTTATCGCCCATGAACGAAGCACATTCAGAGATACTGGCACGCACATCGCCGAATATCTATGACGTGCTGATTGCTTTTGTCGGAGGGCTCGCCGGTATTCTCGCCACGGCCAGCAAGCTCAAGGGCAATGTGCTGCCCGGCGTCGCCATCGCTACAGCGCTCATGCCGCCCCTCTGCACCGCGGGTTATGGTATCGCGACTGGCCAGGGCAGGTTCTTTATCGGGGCTTTCTATCTTTTTGTCATCAACACGGTTTTTATTGCTCTGGCGACTCTCATCACGGTGCGATTTATGCATTTTCCGATGCGTGCCCAGATCAACCCGCAACGCGCGCGGCGGGCAAAACATATTATCTGGGCAGTCACGGCCCTAACCGTTTTACCCAGCGTCTATCTTGGCTATGAAATTATCACAGAAACACGCTTACGAACGCGTGCCGAAAAATTCATCGAGACCGAGGCCACGATACCTGGAGATTTTTTGCTCAAAAAGAGTATCGATACGACAAAAAAATCCATTACTCTGATTTTCGGGGGCAAACCGATCAACGAAGCCCAGAAGGATATTCTCAAGCAGCGTCTGAAAAATTACGATCTCGAAGGCATCGATTTGCAGATCCGGCAGGGATTTTCTACCGACGACGGCGGCAGCAAAGACGACACGGAAACACTCGAACAAAACCGTCAGGCAAACCTCAATCTTGCCCGCCAGATTCTGAACGAACTTGTGGCGCAAGGTACACCGGTGCACGATCTCGCCTTGCGCGCCGCAACCAGAGTCGGCAGCACGGCGGAAAATCCTGTCTGGCTTGCGCATATTACAACTTCGCAAGCGATGCGCGCCGAAGAAAAGAAACGGGTAGAGAAGTGGCTGAAAGTGCGACTGGAAGCCGAAGACCTCGCGGTTTCGTTTGCCGAGACAAAGTGATTTACCCGTTGTCTCAGGGATAAATCCTAACCTTATATGTTGCTTTCTACCCGCCGCCGTGCCCTTGTGGCCGGGGCACTTGCGTTGCTGTTTGTTATTCCGCTGCCGGTACTCAGCGAGACCAAAATTGCCGAACCCTTGTCGATGCAGGTCGCGAAGCGCGGCGATGAAAAAGTCACGCAGACGATAGAAACCGATCACTTTTCGGTCACGTTCTCAGAACAGGGCGCGCGCATTCTCGAGTTTAAGAACAAAGACAAGGCATATCCGCGCCGCGACGGGGCGAATATCGTTATTCCCGGCACGGAGATTTTTCTGGCTCCATACCTTGGGGCCACCGGCACAGCCCAGTATGTCGGCGGCAACCTGGGCGCCATGATGTATGCGGCGTTTAGCTTTTCTAAAGAAGAGACTCAAGACACCGTTAAAATCAAAGCCAGCGCCCCGGTGGTGCTGGTCGCCGACAAAAATAAAATCGACGCAACATTCATCAAAGAATTTGTTTTCCTGAAACGTAGTCCTTATTTCAAGTTTTCGGTCGAAATACAGTCGAACAGTTCCGTAAAACTGCAAAATCTCATGCTCTATGCCTTGCCGATGATCGGTCCTAAACCAGAGAATCAGGGCAACTTTCGCGACTACCACCACTACACCGATCAAGGCAAGGTCGAATTCGCTTATGCCGGTGGCGGCGGCGGTTTCGGTTGCGGCGGGTCTACTACGAGCGAAAAAATCAGTAAGGGACCGACAGATTTTTTTGGTTCATCCTCGCGCTTTTTGATTCTCAATATGCAACCGCTATTTGCGACGCGCTCAGCGAGCATCACCCCTGAACAGCGCAATGCAGACACAAAACAACTGCTGCAGGCTCAGGCACTGCACGTCAACATGGGCGATATCATCGTTGAAAAAAGCAAACCGGCGCGCTTTGAATTTATCGGCTATATGGGGCCTAAGTTCGACGAGAACACCTTCCCCAATGACGATGCGCGTAAGGTAATGCCCGATCTCGGTAAATTCAACAAGAACTATTTCAGCAAATCTTTCGACTTCGGCATCACCGAACCGATACGCGATATCATCGTGTCGGCGCTGACCTTGCTCTACAAGCTGATTCCCAACTACGGTGTCGGTATTATTCTCATCGCTTTGCTCCTTAAACTCGCGTTTTTCCCGCTCAACCAGAAACAGGCCGAGGCCATGAAACGTATGGGCGAGTTGCAGCCCAAAATTAAAGAACTCAACGAAAAATACAAGAATAACCCCCAAGAGAAACAGCGCCGTATGATGGAACTCTACAAGGTGCACAAGGTTAATCCGGTATCGGGTTGTCTGCCGATGCTCATACAGTTGCCGGTCTTTATCGCGATGTATTCGGCTTTCTCTGACGCGTATGACCTCTGGAAATCTCCTTTTATACCTGGCTGGATTCCCGACTTGTCGCAGCCCGATCACGTATTTTCGCTACCAGCAACCTGGCCCTATGTCGGTGGTTTTGCTGTGCACCTGTTGCCCGTAGTTATGACACTTTCCCAATATTTTCAGACAAAACTCACCCCGACATCGGGCGATGAAAACCAGCGTAAGATCATGCTGCTCATGCCATTCATGATGCTGTTCCTGTTCTATGCGATGCCGTCGGGTGTGGTACTCTACTGGACCGTGCAGAACGCGCTTTCCATCGCCCAGCAGGTCTATACAAATAAGAAGAATGCGAAGGCCGCAGTCAAAGCGTAATACTATTTAAAGAGGATAACATGCAAATTCTGGAAGTACAAGCACTCGCCGATAAAGAGGCTCTCGACGAGGGCCTGCGGATATTGGGAACCGATGCGGAAAATGTCGAACTCAATGTCTTAAAAAAAGGCAGCTCGGGTTTTTTAGGGCTCGGGCAAAAAACGGCGGGCATCTACAAGATTAACGCGATCCGGGGCAAAACCCCTCTCGCGGTAATTATCCGCGGAGTCATCACCACACTTTTAGGCCACATGGGTTACAGCGTTACAGTCAAAGATTACCGTAATGTCGAAGAGGGTAAACTCATGGTCGACCTCGAAAGCGAGTTCGCGGGTTATATCATCGGTAAACACGGCCGCACGCTCGAAGCGCTACAGTTCATGACGAATCTCATCGTCGAAAAAATCACGGGCGAGCAGCCGAAGATTCTGCTCGATATCGAAAATTACCGCGAACGCCGGGCGCAGCATCTCATGGAGATCGCTAAAAAAACGGGCGATTATGTATTAAAAACCGGCAAGAGCCGCCTGCTCGATCCGCTTAACCCATACGAGCGCCGTCTTGTACACATGGCGCTGCAAGACAACGAGCACATCAAAACCGAATCCGAAGGTAATGGTGTCTACAAACGCGTACGCGTTTTCCGTGTGACGCAGAATCTGCCGCAAGACCAACAGCCAGGCAATACCGAAATTACCGATGAGAATATTGGCAACATCGCTTTTGAAGCGGGGCATGATCCCGAAGGCGCCGAGGATATCGAATTCAAAGACGAAAACTTTAACCGCTGATTCGCAGACTGCGAACCAGCGGTTGCCGGTAAGCGAGATTACGGCATCGCCATACGACGCGATCTGCGCACCGGCGACAGCCGCAGGGCGCTCGGCGATTGCGATTATCAGAGCAAGCGGGCCCGCGAGCAGCGGCGTCAGTATTTTCCAGAAACTCGGCGACGCTTTTAAAACGAAAGACAACAGGCTTGCGGCGGATATCCCCCCGCGACAGGCGCATTACGGTGTGATCGCTGTTGGCAGCGAAACTATCGACGACATCGTTTTTATTAAATACACAGGCCCCGCATCTTTTACAGGCGAAGACAGTTTCGAGATTTATTGCCATGGCAATCCGCTCGTGATTCGGCAGATTCTCGCCCTGCTCTACCAATGCGGGTTTCGCGCGGCCGCGGCAGGCGAGTTCACGCGCCGCGCATATCTCAACGGTAAGCTCAGCATCGACGGCGCGCAGGCAATCGCCGAAATTATCGAAGCGCGTAACGGTGAAAGCCTCAAGGCGGCCCGCCGCCTCAAGGCCGGCACATTCCGCACCG
>JAFLED010000255.1 GCA_017302045.1 Spirochaetota bacterium | reverse complement strand
GGGATGATTGGATTTGAGCCAACGACCCCTTGCTCCCAAAGCAAGTGCGCTACCGCTGCGCTACATCCCGTCGTAGCAGTCGAAACGGGTGCTTGAGACACACCGTCAACATGAATAGCCGCGGGCCGGGGTAGCGGCGCTAAACGATTGACAATCTGTAGGGATTGCGGCACGCAAGTCTCATGGACGTGAAGCGCAGCGACATGCTCAAATGGGCGCAGAGTGCACAGCTCAACGCCGAATCCCGTGAAACTGCCGCGGCAGACGGTAAGGGTGAAATCCGCACCGAAACGAAGGCACAGGTTTCGGTAGATTCGATGCGCAGCAAGGTGCTGAGCCTGCAGCAAGAAATTCGTGACCTGCAAACAGGCATTTCGATGCGCCAGATTCAGCTGGGTTTTCTGAATCAGGTCAACGAGGGGTCGAGCTGGCAAAAAGAGCTGAAACGCTTCATGAATGAGCAGTTTCCGGCGGTTCAGCTCGAAATGCGCGACCAGCAAAGCGTCGACGAATTTAAGACCGAGGCGGCCCAGGTCGTTTCCAACCTGCGTAATAATCTGATCAAAAAAGAGATACAGATTCAGAACATTCTCTCCGCCGGCATGTTCGAGCCGAGTGGTATGCCCGAAGAACAGGCAGAACCGGCGATCGATAATTCGAAAATTGTTAAAGATTTCAATGAAAGCCGGGATATTTTCAGTAAACTGCGGCCCGAATCGGTCAAAAGTCTCGTGAACTAGGCTTTGGCCGAAAAACAAGCGGATACCCTTAAAAAAATTCTGCGGGCGTGTGCGCTCGAATATTCTGGCTCTGGGGCGCCGGTGGTGAAGGCTTATGCCGAGGGCGATGCTGCCCGCCGCCTGCTGGAGATTGCCCGCCGGCATGGCGTTGAAATAAAACCCGATCAGGAAGAAGGCCTTCTGCTTGCGCTGAAATCCGTAAAGGTCAATACTGAGATTCCCCGCGAGATTTATCTGGCGGTTGCGCGCATCTATGCGTATCTTCTGAATGATGAAAAAAAGCAGGCGGATTGAGTTTTTTGCCGGACGCTTATCCGTCTGAGCGTAAGTATGTTCGTATAATATAATATGCTTGAAATTCCGACAAGGACATCCGAAAATCATCTATGACCCGGTACCAGGTCAAATTATTGCGTCCGGGGGTTTCATTTACCAAACCGGTTTATATCGACCCGACGAACATGCTCGCGGCGGCGAATGTCATAGTCACGCAGAGCGACCTCGATCGCCTCACCAAATGGAAAATTGACGAGGTTTTATCCGACGGCGAGCCGGTCTATGCTTCGAAGAAAGACGAGGCCGTCTTCATGGACGGGCAACAAAAGCTCGATATCGAAAACATTAAGAAAGAGCTCAAAAACGTCATTAAGACGAAGGCCTCGTTCAACTCGCTGACATCGGCGACCGAGGCTGCCCTCAAGAACTTTTACGAGCGCCTCAATAGCAATAATAATCCGGTTTCAAACGACGTACGCAGCAAAGCCGAAGAGATCACCAACCTGGTGACGGATAACCCCCTTATCGTGCTATTCGTCGCCGAGTACATCGTCGATACGAACATTTACAGACACGTTGTCGCGAGCTCTATCTATGCAGTGCGCCTGGGTGTTGCGCTCGATTTTTCACGGCCCAAGATTGTCGAACTGGTTTTCGCTATTTTACTGATGGACGTGGGCATGCTCAAGGTGCCGCAACCGATCTTAGATAAGGCCGAGAAGCTCAACGAAACAGAACTACAGATTATCCATGCACACCCGGTGCATGGTTACCAGATGCTGACGCAGATTGCCAAGATCAAAAACACGATCGCGTCAGTCGCGCTGCAGCATCAAGAGCACTTCGACGGCTCTGGGTACCCCCGTAAAATCAAGGGCGCTGAGATGTCTGAATACACGCGTGTTGCGTCGATCATCGATTCGTTTTGCGCCATCATTTCGCGCAAGCCCTACCGCAAAAATCGCCTGCCCTACGATGCGATGAAAGAGCTGCTAACGCTCGGTATCTATCGTTACGACCCGGTATATCTGAAAACCTTTCTGGATTCGCACGCTATCTATCCCTTGGGTTCGATTGTCGAACTCTCGGATGGCACAACGGGCATGGTTGTTTATGCCGTGAAAGGCAAACCGATGCGTCCGGTTATCTGGATATTGCGCGACGCGAAGAACCAGCGCCCGGCAAAAGTCGAGTTCGCCCATTTGCTCTATGCGGCAGATAAATTCATTTCGAAAGCCAAATACCCCGAAGACGTGGGTTTAAATCTCGATCTCGAATACGAACAACTGCTCAAGCAGATCGGTTAACCCGATCTGTTGAGTTTATTTGCCTTTCTTGGCCTTCGGTTCTTTCTTTTCTGCCTTATCTGTTTTGAAAAGGCCCAGCTCGCTGAGGTCGGTCAGTACCTTGTCGGCGAGACCGTACTCAACCGCTCCTTTGCCGTCGAGGTAATAGTCGCGGTCGGTATCTTTTTCGACACGGGAGAGAGGCTGACCGGTGGTGTCGGCGATGATGCGGTTCATTTCTTGCCGGGTTTTCTTAATCTCTTCGGCATGAATCTTAATGTCGATCGCGGGGGCGACAATCTGGCCGCTGATCAGCGGCTGGTGGATCATCACCTTTGCATGTTCAAAGACATAACGGTGTTTCTTTTCACCCACGGTTAAGAGTATTGCGCCCATCGAGGCAGCCATACCCATGGTAATTGTGTATACAGGTGAAGAAATCATGCGCATGACATCGTAGATTGCCATGCCCGAAGTGATAACTCCGCCTGGGGAGTTGATAAAGAAATAGATCGGCTTACCCGGGGCAGTGGCTTCGAGGTAGAGCATGCGCTCGACAATCATCTGCGCTGAGCGGTCGGTCACCGCTCCCCAGAGAAAAATCTGGCGGTTATCGAGAAACCGTTCGGCGAGGCGTTCGCCGAGTGGCGCAGGCCTTTCTTTCTCTTTCTTTTCTACTTCGCCCTCTTCGTCGTCGGCTCTAATTTCGAACGGGTTATGAATCATGTACGCAATATATCATTTTGGCCACGGCGTGCACATTATTTTATGCCGCCGTCAGAAACCAGGTTTGCGAAGCCAATGGCTACCCCTGCAGGATTAGGCAAATTCGCAGTAGCATTAGGCCGGCCGTAGCGTCAGTTCATCGTTAACATAGATCTACTCAGATGGGAGGATTTATGAAACTGACAAATAACACAATACTCATTACCGGCGGAGCTTCGGGTATCGGCCTGGGGCTTGCCCGGGAGTTCCGCAAGCGGGACAATCAGGTAATCATTGCAAACCGATCGAAGCACCGTCTGGCTGCGGCGAAAGCAGACGGCTTTGTGACATATGATGTGGACATGGCCGATGCGGCGAGTGTGCGAGGTTTGGCCGAAAGGGTTATTGCGGATTTTCCGGCGCTGAACGGTGTCATTCAGAATGCGGGTATTATGCAGGCCGAGAGCTTACAAGCCGGCGATTCCGCAAAGATTCAGGATGAGACTGTGGCAATTAACCTGCTTGGACCGATGCGACTCAACAATGCGTTGATTCCGCATTTTTTGAAACAGAAATCGGCATTTATTATGACCGTAACTTCGGGCCTGGCTTTTCTGCCGTCGGCAATGTTTCCCACTTATTGTGCGACCAAGGCGGCAATCCATTCGTATACGCAGGGATTACGCTATCAAATGCAGGGGACGTCCATCGAAGCACTCGAACTTGCACCGCCCTATGTGCAAACTTCCTTGACGGGAGAGCATCAGATGACCGACCCCGGTGCGATGCCGTTGGATGCGTTCATTGCAGAGGTGATGTCGATTCTGACCAACAACCCCGAAACCCAGGAGATTCTGGTAGAACGCGTGCATGCTTTGCGTTATGCTGAAAGTAAGGGTATCGAAAACTATAACCAGCAGTTCAAAGCCCTCAACGATTACATGGCGGCACACAGGACTGTTTAGTAAATCATGCCGGGCAAGATCGAAATTCCCGAGGAGCTGATTCAACTCGTAGTGAAGTATTCCACTACCGATGCGGTCAGCGATACTCCGCTCGAATCGCTCAAGATTGTCCGGCGCAATCACAAAACGGGACCCGTACACTCCCTTTACGCACCGTGCATGTGTTTCGTTGTGCAGGGAGAAAAACTTGTCACCGTTGGGAGTACGCAATACCGCTGCGAACCGAGTAAGTTCTTTGCCAGCGCGGCGAACATGCCCGTGGTCGGAGAAGTCGTCAAAGCATCGTCGGGAGCTCCTTATCTCTGCCTCGTATTGAATCTCGACCAGAAGATTATCTATGAAATTGCCAGCGAAGCCGGCCCCCGCAGTGCGCCGTCTGAGGGCACGGGTGTATTCGTCGATGACGTTACAGCCCCATTGACCGATGCGTTTCTGCGCCTCGTACGCACTTTGGGCAATGCCATGGATCGGCAGATTCTTGCGCCGCTGATCACCAGGGAGATCATTTATTTTCTCTTAAAATCGCGTTTCGCCGGAATCATCTACCAGATCGGTATCAAAGGCAGCCAAATGTGGCGCATCTACAGCAGTATTGAAAAAATACGGCGCGATTTTGCTTCACCACTCACGGTAGACACCCTTGCCGACATGTCAGATATGAGCCCTTCGGCTTTTCACCAGTATTTTAAGAAAGTGACGCTGCTGAGTCCGATACAATTTCAGAAACAAGTGCGCTTGCAAGAAGCCCGCAGGTTATTAGCAACTGAAACTGTCGACGTGACCTCAGTTGCTTATCGTGTGGGCTATGAAAGTCCGTCGCAATTCAGCAGGGAATATGCCCGCCTTTTTGGCCTGCCGCCTTCAAAAGATGTGAAGAACCTGCAGGCATTTTTCTAAAAACTTCTTACGAAGCTCTGCGCTATTTCTGGTGAATAGTGCGTTCCATGACAATTGCATCGGAGCCGTCTGCGTAGTATTTCTTGCGGCGCGTCAACTCGCGAAATCCCAGGCTTTGATAGAAGGCAACACCCCCGGCATTCTTATCAGAGACATCGATCAGGCAGCGGTGCTTTTTATCCGCAGGTAAGGAGTATTCGATAAGTCGCCTGGCGATGCCTTGTCGGCGAACTTCAGGTGAAACGCCGATCTTGCGGATTTCGCATTCTTCGCCCGAACGCAAAAGTGAAAGAAAGGCGACAGCCTGCCCGGTGCTTTCGCCGAGCAGAACTTCACCGGCGGGATTCGCAATTTCATCGCGCCACGAGGCGTAAGAGTACGCCGCTGCCGCAAAAATCAGGGCGTCGAGCGTTGCCAGTACCCCGGCATCGCTGATTTCGGCGCGGCGTATCGTCAGAGAATTTTCGATAATAAGTAAGTGGTGATCTGCAGGGCGAAGGCGCTGACAAGCAGGGTCTTTGTCGACTTAATGGTCAATCGATCGGTGA
>JAFLED010000254.1 GCA_017302045.1 Spirochaetota bacterium | reverse complement strand
CTGGGTTTTCGCTATCTGGGGCCGATCGACGGCCATGACGTGGTGCGCATGGTCAATGTGCTCGCAAGCCTGCCGCCCATCGAAGAGCCGATTTTGCTGCACATCGTCACGAAGAAAGGCTATGGTTATCCTCTCGCCGAAAAAGATCCGATACAGTACCACGGCGTCGGAGTCTTCGACCCGGCGCAGGGCATTCAGAAAAAGGCCGAGAGCGCCTGGAGCCTCAGCAAGTTTGTCGGCGAAACGCTCACCCATCTCGCAAGACGCGACGAGAAGATTACCGTCGTGACACCGGCGATGAAAGAAGGTTCGGGACTCGTGCCATTTGCCGATGCTTTCCCTTCGCGTTTTTTCGACGCCGGAATCGCTGAACAGCATGCCACAACTTTTGCGGGGGCGCTTGCCAATGCGGGTCTCAAACCCTTCCTTTGCATTTATTCGACATTCTTGCAGCGCGGTTACGACCAGTTAGTCCAGGATATCGCGCTCATGAATCTGCCGGTTCGGCTCATTATTGATCGCGCGGGGTCGGTCGGGCAAGACGGTGAAACCCACCAGGGCTTTTACGATATCTCGTTCATGGCGGCGCTGCCGCACATGAAAATTTTATCGGCGCGCAACGCAGAAGAACTCATGCGCATGCTCGCTTTCGCCGCCACGTACGATGCCGGGCCGCTGGCGATCCGGTTTCCGAAAAAAGAATTTTCTCCCGCAGATCCGGCGGCCTTTCTGAAAAAATCGGCCCGCCGGGGCTATAACCCGTTTCAGGCCGAGACGCTTGCTGCAGGTAAAGACGTTTTGATTCTAAGCGAAGGCGTGTTTGCCGAGAAGGCGCTTGCAGCCCGTGAACTACTGCAAAAGAACAAAATTGCCGCAGCAGTGATGGATGTGCGCTCGCTTAAACCACTGCCCGCCACGCAGATTCTGAAGGCGCTCAAGGGTAAAAAATTACTGATCACGCTCGAGAATCATGGCGTCGTCGGCGGTCTGGGCGACCTCACAGCCCGCCTGCTGCGCGAGCATGATATCGCTATCAAACACCGCGCGCTGGGGTTTCCCGACACGGTGGTACACCACGGTTCGATTGCAGATACTGAGAAACTCTGTAAACTCACGCCACCCGATATCGCAGCCGTCGCGGTGAAGACTCTCCGCCGGCGCTGATTTTCCTGATTTTGATTCTGCAGCCAGAGCGGCGCTAAGTTGTCTGTACGCGTTTAGTAATTTTCTCGAACAGCTGTGGTTCGATGATCGGGTCGATGATGAAGATAATGCGCCGCAGAAAATCTTGTCCGAGATTGATGCGTATTTTGCGCGGGTCGGGGCGAAACGATTCGACCTGAAAGACACCGTGGTGTACCCCGTCGGAGTGCACCGTCGACATGTGCAACACACCGAGGCGCTGTACCATACCGCGGCTCTGGTAGCGGCCAACCTCGAGCACACGCACGACCTCGAAATATGTCTGTCCGCTGGCCATCGCGAGCGCAAGCACGAGCAGATCGCCGTCTTTGATGATTTTCTGGTTATGGCTGAGCGACATCGAAATGTGATCGAGAAAGTCGCGGATTACTTTCGGCCCGTATTGAAAATACGAACTGTTTAGAATCATTTTGATCGCAGTCATCGGGTCTTTGGCTTCGCGCTGGCTGGATTCTGTCGTGAGTTCGGCGAAATCGGTGGCGAGGCTGAGGATATTGACGTCTTCTTCGTAAACGACGAATTCTTTAAAGGCGGCGAGCTGCCGCAGAATGTCGCTCGCGACCTCTTTCTTGCCTTTCTTATCGTTCTCCTGGACGAGGTTTTGCAGCGTCTGCGACATCCAGCGGAATTCGGGGAAGTTATTCGTGACTGTATTTTCAGGCAGCGTGCGTTTCTGGTTCAGAATCAGCCGCTTGACTTCAAAGCCGACAGTAGGCTCGTGCGCCACCATCAGGTAAGAGAGCAGGGGATATTTGCGCAGGTAGGCGCGCTGTTCGCCCGTGAGTTTTGTTCCCTCGGGCAGGTTCATCTTGCTTTTGCCGATCTGAGCGAGCATGCCGCTCATCATCAGCGGTTGCACCGCTTCGGAGCCGCGCCCGCGGTCTTTACTGATCATCGCTTTCATCGAACGCGATTTGAGCGCCATCGCAACAACCGCACGTTTGACGGCCTGCTGCGACATATCAGAAGAGCTGCCTGCGCCCTTCACCGAGTCGAGAATGTTGATGACACCGATCATGAGATCGGGTTGCTGTTCAAAATCGGTGATGAACGAATTGACCTGGCTGTGCATCTTCTGCGAGTGTACAGCCCCGAATGCGGCAAATTTTAATTCGTTGAAGAGGCTCTCGGTCGCCTCTGTCATTTCGGCCATTTTCTTTTCAGAAAGCAGCTTCGTGTCGCTGAGGCCGTCGAGGTCGGCACGCGCGCCGGATTTAATCCCCAGTTTGTCTTCGTCGCCCTCTTTGTAATAAACCCCCGAGCCGATGTGCTGCAAGAGCTTGTTGATCATATCGCCCGACGCCTGTTCTTTGCGCGGAATCAGAACCTGGCCGTTGGCGTTGTAGAAGTTGACGGGAATTTCTTGCGTATCGCGCATGCGCGCGATAATTTCGGGCGAAAAGTTAAAAGGTTTGAGGACGTCCTCAGCCATAAGGGCCCCTAAACGGGGTGCTCGGCACCCCATGGAGAAGCCCTGTTGGCGTAAAGCCTCTTATGCGCAGAGGTGCGCCGCGTCGGCCGTTGCTAGGCCTGCGGTGAGCGCAGTCGAACCGATCGTATCTTGGCGACCGATTTATTTTGTGAGCCAACGCATCATCGAGCGCAGTTTTTTGCCGACTTTCTCGATAGGATGGTTTTCTTCAGTTTTGCGCATCGCCTCAAATTCTTTGCCGCCAGAACGCAGATCGGCGAGGAAGCCTTTTGCGAACTTCGCGCCGTTGGCTTTTTGGATATCCGCCAGTACTTCTTTCATCTTTTGTTTGACGTGGCCGTCGATGACGCGCGGGCCCGAGACGTAGTCGCCGTATTCCGCAGTGTCTGAAACGTAATAGCGCATTTTCTCAAGGCCGCCTTCGTAGATAAGATCGATGATGAGTTTAGTTTCGTGGAGGCATTCGAAGTAAGCGATCTCGGGATCGTAACCCGCTTCGATGAGAGTTTCAAAACCCGCCTGAATGAGGTGGCTGATACCGCCGCAAAGCACAGCCTGTTCGCCGAAAAGGTCGGTTTCTGTTTCTTCTTTAAACGTCGTTTCGAGAATACCGGCGCGGCCGCCGCCCACAGCGCTGGCATGCGCGAGTGCGCGTTTGTGTGCGTTACCCGTAGCGTCTTGCTGAATCGCGATGAGGCAGGGTACGCCACCGCCTTCGGTATAAACACGGCGCACGAGATGGCCCGGGCCTTTCGGGGCGACCATGTAGACGTCTACATCTTTCGGTGGAACGATTTCGTCGAAGTGGATGTTGAACCCATGCGAAAAGACCAGCGCTTTACCCGCCTTGAGTTTCGGTTTGATATGCGCGTCGTAGATTTCTTTTTGCGATTGGTCGGGCGTCAGAATCTGTATGATGTCGGCGCGGTCAGAAGCTGTCGCAACATCGACGACTTCAAAGCCGTCTGCCTTCGCTTCTGCGGTGGATGTACTGCCGTCTTTAAGGCCGATAATTACCTTGAGGCCTGAATCCATCATGTTTTGCGCCTGTGCACGGCCCTGCGAGCCGTAACCGATCACCGCTACAGTTGAATTTTTGAGGACCGAAAGATCGCAGTCCTGATCGTAATAGAGTTTTGCCATTTGTTAAAGTGGGGTTTTCAGACACACCGTCAACGTTTAAGGCGGCGAAATGTGCGGGCATTTATTTTTGATCACAGTGCCTTTTGAGGTCACAGCAGGCTTAATTCAAAAACCAAAGCCTGTTCGGTTGCGCTCGCTGGAAAAGGTTTTTGCCAGCCGACAGAGAAACCTGTGCGTTCGGAAAAGTAATAGAGTATCCCCGGTACGAAAACAGCATTCGCATGCGATCCCTGAATGATGTCAAAGACGAAGTGAAAAGTGCCCTTGAGAATGGGAAACTCGATGCCGCCCATCAGAAAACCATTGCCCGATCCGTTATAGGCGATATTTCCGCGGTACATGCCTAAGTGAAGGCTGCCGCCCGTATTTTTTTCCCTGAAAATAGCAGTGCCATAGGTCAGCCATGCAAGTTGTGTATTCGCTGCGTCGCCGAGGTTTACGCCCGTCTGCCCGCCGAGGCTAAAATGCAACCAATTATTCGCGGAAAATCCTTTCTGCGCATTCGCCATCAATAAAGGCGCCGCGGGCGCTGTCGTGTTGGTTGAATTATTCTGAGTGCGCAAGGGTAAATCTGTAGCAAGATTCAGAAAGAAGAGATTTAACCCGACTTCAAAATTATTCGCCAGACCATAGTCGACGGTTGTGTTGGATTGTATGGTGTTTGCGGATATATTCGTCTGTTCTTGCAAAAAAAAGGATCCGGTTTTGGTAATCTCACCGTTCGGAACATTAAAAAGATTCTGCTGTGCAGATATGGATGACAAAACAACCGCCGTTATCACGGCGCAGAAGAATTTCCGCAGCATAAAAAGTGTCGTCGCACCGTCTTTAAGCAGAAATGCGCCGCTCTTGAAGCGTACAACTCTTTTTATTTTTATTATCGCGGCGCTTTTTTTGCCCTCCGCGATACCCGCGAAGCGCCGCGCGGCAAAGAGAAATAAATCAGCCGGAGAGATTTTCTTCGCCGAAGGTCTGAAACGCCTGCGCGGCAAAGAAACCTGTTTCATCACCAACGCCTCGGGTCTCGGCCGGTATTTTCTCTACGACGCGATGGAAGAAACCGACAAATACATCGGTGCCAGACTCGCGCAGCATGACATCCGCCTTGCGCATCTTTTCACACCCGAGCACGGCCTGACCGGGCAAGAAGACGATCACGGTAATACAAAACTCGGTAAGGCCGCAGCGCAAAAAAACGCATGCAAGTCTTCGAGCGACGAGCCGGCAGCGTGCCCCGCAGTCACACCCGAAACCATTTACCTGACTACCGTCGAAAAACTCCAGGAAAAGATTTCTGACTGCGAGGCGATTGTTTTCGACCTGCCCGACTCGGGAGTCAGGCCCTACACGTACCGCACGGTACTCAATCGTATCATGCGCGCGATGGATCGGGCTGCGAAGAACCAGTTGCTTTACCTGATCGATGTACCTAACCCGGCATCGCACCTCGGGCCGCTTGGGGTCGTCGCGCAGAAAACAAACTTCTCGTATGTCGGCGAAGAAGAAATTCCGTTCATGCCGGGCTTTACACACGCCGAGATAGCGCGCAAGTTCATCGCGGATTATAAACTTAAAATCCGCATACATATTCAGAAAATGGCCGGTTACAAACCGGACTCTTCGGCAAGTGGGGCATCGGCG
>JAFLED010000253.1 GCA_017302045.1 Spirochaetota bacterium | reverse complement strand
CCCTGGACCGCGGTGCCTGAAACCGGCATCAATCACAGCTTTTCGCCTAAACACTATTATCTGAAAATCGAGCTTGCGAATGGCGCGAAACCATTTCAGGGCATTCTGGAGATTCCCTTTAACCGGCTGCGCCGGGTCGATCTCATAGAAAAAAATGCGCAGGGGATTTTCACCGTCACCCGTAACGGCGCAGACGTCGCTATGGCTGCTCGACCGCTGCGGCACGCTGCCGCGGCTTTTCGGCTGGCGCTCGCGCCCGGTGAAAAACGGGGCTTCTACCTGCACATCGCCTCAGATACCACAATCAAGATCCAGCTGAATCTCCAGAGCGATAGCGATTTTTTCCAGAATCATGCGGATCATCTCATCGCGTATGGCATTTATTCCGGGCTGTTTCTGCTGATGATCATCTACAACCTGATTCTGTTCTGGGCATTCCGCGAAAAATCGTATCTGACCTATCTTGTGACCAATATCGCAAGCCTGGTCTATTATCTCTCATTCGACGGTATCTGGGCGCAGTACATCATGCCTGGGTCGCCGCGTCTGGCGCATGCGCTGCAAACCGTTGCATCGCTTTTTCAATCGGGATCGTACCTCGTCTTCATCGCACAGTTTGCGCCGGTGAAACGTACGAGTCTGCTTCTGCACCGCATGCTCCTGGGTTACGGAGCGGCGCTCATGCTGCTCGGCGCCCTGGGGCATTTTACCGTCGGCCCGGCGCTGATGAATAAACTCAGCCTGCTGCTTGCGATTTCGGCGATTATGCTGGGGCTCGCCGCGACGCTCACCGTTTCGGCAAAAAACAGTATCGCGCTGCGGCTTTTTAAGGCGGGTAACATGACGCTGGTCGTCTCTGGCGCGGTTTTCAGCCTGTTCTTCTTCGGCGCCCTGCCGGATCATATTTTTATCCGCAATGCGCTGCGTATCGGCACCATCGCAGAACTGATATTTTTTTCCATGGCGCTGGCGACGCGTATACGCACGCTCGACGAAAGCCGGCGCACGGCCGAGGTCAGAGCCGAGACACGCACGCAATTTGCGGCGAATTTATCGCATGAGATACGCAAGCCGCTGACGGCGATCGTGGGGGTCAGCGACCTGCTTGCAGAAACGGAACTTTCGCCGCAGCAGGCGAAATACGTCAAGTCGCTGCAATCGGCCGCGCAGGCGATGCATGCGCTTGCGAACGACGTGTTGACCTTTGCCAAACTCGACCACGATAAGATGCGCGCCGAAGAAGTGCCGTTTTCGCCGGGCGAGGTAATCCGCCGCTCGCTCGACATCTACCGCTTCAAGGCCGCCGAAAAGAAAATCGAACTCGTATTCGCGCCTCCCGAGGGGGATATCCACCTGTTGGGTGACCCGACCAAGATCGGGCAGATTCTGAACAACCTCATATCTAACGCGCTCAAGTTTACGCCCGTGAACGGGCGCGTGAGCGTCGAAAGCCGCGTGGCGCCGGTTGCCAACAAACAGTTGCTCGAGATCAGGGTGACGGACAACGGTAGCGGCATTCCCAAAGAAAAACTGGTTCGCCTCTTTGAAGCATATGAACAGGCAGACGCGACGACCGAACGCCTCTATGGTGGCACCGGCCTGGGGCTGACGATCAGCCGGCAGCTGGCGAAACTCATGAATGGTTCGCTCGACGCGGCGAGCGACGAGGGCAAGGGAAGCACGTTCACGCTGGCACTGTATCTCGATCTCGCGCCGGCATTACAGGCCGAAACGCAGCAAGATTATGCGCGTCTCATTCGCCAGATTCCCCGTACGCTGCATATTCTGCATATCGACGATCAGGCCGATATACGCATGTTGTTCCAGTTTTATTTCGCCAACACGCAGCACCAGCTCGATTCGGCAGAATCGGCCGAAGAGGGGCTGGCGCTCTACAAGAAGCATCATTACGATTTTGTCTTTTCGGATATTCACATGCCGGGCATGGGCGGCATTAAAGGCCTCGAGGCGATACGCGAATACGCGCGCTCGCAGAATCTCGCGCCGCATCTGGTGCTGTGTTCGGGCAGTGTCGCCCCCGAAGAGATGCCGCGCGAGAATACACGTATTCTGTTAAAGCCGATACGTACGCGCGACGTCTATGCAGCGATCGTCGAAATGGCAGGGGCTACTTAAAGACCGCCCCCGTGCGCATCAGATAAAACGCCTGCACGCTTTGCACGAGCATCGCCGCGACCAATTTGGTCAGGTGAATTTTCTCTTCGAGCGTGATCTTATGGTCTTCTGCGGCTTTTTGGAATTCACGCACCAGGTTTTCAACGGCGCTTTCGAAGTATGTCTTGGCCCATTTTTCAATCGAAAAAGACACATTGACTTCGGCGACGTTCATTTTGCCCTTCACGAGGTAACCGTCTTTGCCTTCACTGACCTCAGGGTGTTGCGGGTACGCAGCCGCATGCTCTACATCAGATAGTTTCAGGTGCAGCGAGGTCAGCGTTCTGACGATGCTCTGTAACAGGTTTACGATATTGGCTTTTTCCTGACCTAAGAGCCGTTCGTCGTCTTTCAGCGAACGCCTGACCGTGCTTTCGAGCCGGTTCTCCAGTTCCATCAGTTCGTTCAAAAGGTCGGCGAGGCGTTGCTGCCGGTAATCGACCAGCAAGGCGTCGCTGAGAATAAAGGCGCCGTTTTTGCGCACGTCGAGCATCTGGTGGTTATGTCCCATATACCAGTCCTTGTCGTTGTTGATGGCGCATGTTTTTCACGCGCGGCGCTGCGGGTAAGCGACAACGCCTCTTTTTAGTCATTTACAACATTGCCGTGAAGCGCCAGACGGTGTAAACCATGTGGCGCCTTTATCTCACGAATTTCTGGCTGCTTCTGATGACGATTCTCGCCTTACCGTTTTTACTCATCCGTTTTCGCCATGGGGATAACACCAGCTTCTTGATGTACGTCTATGCCTGGCTTGCGCAATTTACGAGCGGTATTCGCGTTCAGATTCTCGGCCGTGAGAATATTCTCAGCGAGCCGGCGGTCTATGTCTTTAACCACCAAAGCTCCCTCGATGGCATTCCACTGGGTATGCTGCGCGTGCCGCGGCTCGTGATTATCGGTAAAAAAGAAATCGTCTATGTGCCATTTATCGGCTGGACCTTTTACCTCGCGGGCAATGTGCTCATTAACCGCGGCGATGGCCGCAAAGCCAAAGACGCCCTCGATGCGGGTATCAACGCGATACAAAAGCGGCGGGTATCGATCGCTATCTTTCCCGAGGGAACACGTAATCGCAGTACAGAGAAGGCTAGCGGCGCGCGCGAGCAGGTCGCTGATCGTGAAGCGTTAGGATTTCTTCCTTTTAAGAGGGGCGGCTTCCAGATGGCAATCGACGCTCAGGTTCCGGTTGTACCGATCGTGATCCAGTCATTCAAACATGTCTATGATAAACAAGCCGGCATAATGCGCCGGGGCACCGTACTTGTAAAAGTCTTACCTGCGCTCCATACCCGGGGCCTCGGGCATAAAGAGGCGCAGAAGTTGACCGAAGAGACACAGCGCCTCATGGAAGCGGAATTTGAAGTCCTGAAACAGACGCACTGACATCTCCCTGATATCCGAAAAAAAATGAGTTGGCGCTGGCGGGGAGATATCCAGTGCGAGTGATAATGATTCTCAACATGAGTGGGTTTCCCAGGATGGTTGTGGCAACAATATGAACGAACTGTTTAAAAAGAGTGCCCTGTTGGGCGACGTCTGGATTCTCTGGGTGCTGCTTTTTGCCAGTATACTGTCGGTTGCCGTGATGATCGACCGCTGGCGTATTTTCCGTCAGAACCGTATCGATTTTCCCGCGTTTCTCGAAAAGCTGCGCAGTCTTTTAGACCAGCGCAATACAGAGGCGGCGCAGAGCTTATGCGCCGATCATGCCGGGCTCGAAGCCCGTGTCGCGCTCACCGGTCTTAAAAACTTTCACCGCGGCGCCGCTTCGGTCGAAGAGGCGATGAAGGCAGACCTGGTGCTTGGCCGCAGTTTCTTCGAAAAAAATCTCATTATACTTTCAACCATGGGTAATAATGCTCCGTTTATCGGTCTTTTGGGTACGGTACTCGGCGTCATCAAGGCGTTTCACGATCTCGGAGTCGCAGGCAGCTCGGGCGTCTCTGTCGTCATGTCGGGTATCTCGGCGGCACTCATCGCGACCGCATTCGGTATTCTGCTCGCGATACCCGCGGTCATCGCCAACAATGTTTTTCAGACCCGGCTGAAGCGTTCGGTCGTGAACGCGCAGAGTCTCATTCACCTCATGCAGGTCTATCTGCGTTCCGAAGAAAAACCCGCGAAAGCGGCGCATAAACACGAAAAGGTGGTTGCATAGACATGACGACCGACAACGAAGAAGACGGCGTTGTCACCGGCATCAATGTCACCCCGCTGGTCGATATCACTCTGGTGCTGCTTATCATTTTTATGGTCACGGCGCATTTTGTGAACGATCTGGGGGTTAAGGTGCAGCTGCCGAAAGCCGCGGCCGCCGAAAGTGCGCCGACACCCGCGCTCACAGTGACGCTGGCAAAAAACGGGGATATCCACCTGATGGCGCAGAGGGTCGATATCAATGGGCTGAAAGCCAACATGGCGCGCGAAGCGGCTCTCAACCCGGGGGTTCGGGTTGTCGTCGCCGCCGACGAATCGCTGGTCTATAAAAACGTTATCAAGATTCTCGACGTTATTAAAGGAGCAGGCGTAACTCGTGTTGCCCTGTCATCGGAGAAATAGATGTTCACAGGCATTTACAGCAAACTGGCTTCTACCGCGCTTTTGAGTTCGATGGCGCTGCATGCGACCGCGGGCGGGTCGTTCTATCTCTGGGTCGTGATGAGCCGCCACGGTAATCTGCAAGAGATCGAACTGACATCTGCACCGCTGGTACCGCGCAGCGCCAATGCGCAGAGCGCCGAGGCGAAAGACGACGATTGGTTTCTCTTACAAAAACACCGTAAACTGACGAAAGCCCCCGAACAGAAAAAAGAAACGCCTAAAGAGGCAAGTACCTGCAACGGTAAATGCAGCGACGGCAGCGCAGGTTTGGGCGATTTTGTGCCGGCGAGCGATGCGCACCGCAAACCCAAGTGGGTCGGTAATTTTATTACACCGAATGATTACCCGCTTCTGGCGAAACAGCAAGGTAAAGACGGCCGCGTGGTGTTGAGCGTGATCATCGACAATGAAGGTAAGGTGCGCGACGCGCAACTGCTTGAAGGCAGTTACGAAGCATTGAATGAAGTTGCGCTGGCAAAAGTGAAAGAGGCGGTGTTTTCGCCGGCTTACGATAAAGACGGCAATGCGGTGGCGTGTAAAGTGCGGCTGCCGATACGTTTCGAGCTGAAATAAAGTAGCGCAATCTACACGGATAAAAGAAGAGAAATAAGACAGAGGAGTTACAGAGAATGAAAATGAGAATCAATCTATTGATGGCGACGGGTGCAGCGGCAGCCGGGC
>JAFLED010000252.1 GCA_017302045.1 Spirochaetota bacterium | reverse complement strand
GGCTGGCATCACTTGGGCCATGAGTTGAATTTGCGGTTTATTGCAAATCTCGAGCTCTTGCGCTTTGAGGCCCTGTATGGCCAGATGCGTGAACAGCGAAAGATGCATCAAAATCGACAGATAAAAGAAAACAGCCCAGCGCTGCCGCTGCACAAAACGGAAGAAACTCCGGAACGGGTGAAAGGCCTCGTCAGCGGTCACGAGTTGTAATTGGTTTTGGAGGGCGCACCGTCAATGAGTTTGAACTCTTAAGGTGTCAACGGATCGTACAGTGGGTCGCATTCGCCCGACGGCGACGCTGGGTTGTTCGCGCAATCGAGATTTATTCGCGTCACACGCCCGTTATATACCGAGGTCATAAAGAGGTAATTCCGTTTCGTGCCTTTACTCGAGGCCTTGGCGACCGCCAACCCCTGCGGTTCGGCATAATAATCCGGGGGGTAATAACTGACGCCGGCATACGGGTCTGAACCAGGCGCTGCAGCATTCATCTCCCAGGCGACTTTTCCGTGGCCCAGCCAGCCTGCGAAATTTCCTGTTGCGATATTCCAGCGTACGATGCGGTTGTTCAGGCGGTCGGCGATGTAGAGATATGTATCATCTGTCGCGATCGCCGATGGGTTACGGAAATACCGCACGGCACTCGAAGCTGTCGCCGTAGCGCTCCAATTTGTCTGCCAGCCATTCACGCCGTTACCGATCCAGCCGGTAAAATTTCCCGAAGCAATACTGATGCGCACCACGCGGTTGTTGGTTTCGTCGGCAACATAAAGGTTACCGCCGCTGATGGTCAGGCCACGAGGTGATTCGAAAAAGCCGGCGGCAAAGCCATTCAGCGTACCGACGATGTTTGAAGTTGAGGTGTTCCAGGCATTCTGCCCGTTACCGAGATAAGATACATAATTGCCGGTCGTTTTATTTCTGCGTAAAATACGGTGCTTCGCATTATCCACAATGAATAGATCTGTGCCATCGGACGTAATCGCCCAGGGAATCCAAAACATACACGGATCAAACTCGGCTCCGCCGACGCGCAGTGTTTCAGCATCGGTGACACTACCGGCACCCTGCCAACTACCGGCCGAACATGTTCCATTGAGCCCGATCCAGCCTGTGAAATTGCCCGCAGAGTCATATTTAACAATGCGCCTGTTATCGGTATCGGCCACATAAATCGTATGCGATCCATCCACATAGACCCCTTGCGGTGCCGCAAAGTTGTGCGCGCAATTACCGTTCACAAACCGCGAGGGGTTATTATCCCATAAGTTTCCCGTCGTGGGGCAGGTATTCGATGTGTTTCCCAATCGGCCCATCGCCGTGCCCTTCTCTAAGTCTAACCGCTGCAAACTGACATTATTATAATCTAACACATAGATGAAGTTCGTCGTTGCATAGCTCCCGGGCGGAGTTCCCCCTGTGTATACTGCGATGCCACCAGGTCGATTATACCGGCCGTCCTGATTATTCGCCCAGCAGGCGCCGCTGTCGCTCTGCCAGTCGAAATCGGGCGAAGCATTGGTCGAGTAGCTGTATGTCGGGCATGTCTGGGCTCCGACCCACTTGGAGTGATTTCGTTTCAGGATTAATGCCGGGTCGAATTGGCGACAACTTCCGGTTTTGTTGGGATTATAAATGATGATGTGCACAGTGTCATTTAAACTCCAGCCAAATGTGGAAAGCGGTAGGTTCTGACCCGCGTCGTATGTATTCAATGCGATTGTCGCTGGTGGCGAGCCGGAAATCAAAGAGTTTTCGGTGCGTTTGTTGACCACATACTTCAGCGGTAACTCACCAGTAACTGCCCCTGCGCCCGGAGTGTCCGACGTCGCCTTGTCGCCACCATCGAACCGGTGCCGAATGATGATGTATGAATTGGGTTTCAGGCCCGTCGTACCATCAGCGCATTTCGGCCCTTCGTAATTATAAGGAACGTTCGCCGAATACTTTGACTTTATCGTCGTACCGTTTACCGTCGCCGCAGAATTACCGATTGCTACGTTACTCATACTGTACCGCGTCTGAGAAGCAGCGCCACCGTTTAATCCGTTCGTGGCATCGATCGGAATACCGAGCATCATAAGATAGTGCGTAAGCACAAACTCGCCGTAAATTTCGGCAAACCCCGATGCGTCCGTGTATTTTTTTATAATCGTCTCGAGCCCGTTGATCGTCTGATCAACGGTGCTCATCAGCTCGGTCAGCATAGCCCCGCTGCAATTCAAATTCGTCGCGGGTGTACATCCCACTTTCATCTCAGCGCGGTGGCGCAAAAAATTGAAGAACAAATTACTCTGCAAATAGCCGACGATCTTCGGTGCCCAGGTTAAGAAATCCGTCATCTGCGGGGCATCCTGATAGTAGTCAATCGTCGAAGGCGATGCTAGCTGCGTCAGCCGAAGTTGCTGTACTGCGTGTGAACTACCGCCCGCAGTAAACTGGGTTTGATCGGGTGCATTTTCGGCGATACCCTCGGCGATCCACAGGTCATGGTTTGTCAGGCGTTGCGTGAAGACGCGCCGGTTATACGTAAACAAGTGCGAAAGCTCGTGTATCACTATGTCGTTCACCTGCGCGGCATTCGTCGAATATCCCGGATCCAGATCATAGTTTATAATGCTCATTTCGTTGCTGTAACCACCGAGCGTCCCGATTAAATTGGAATACTGCTGGATAGCGACGGGATTTGAAAAGAGAGCTGTGGTAAAATCGTTGGAATAAAGATCGCGGGGAGAAAAATAGCCGCCCACGTAATTGCCGGTGGTAGAATAATCGTCCTCTATATCGTATGCCAATATGACAATGCGAGATCCTGCATTTGCATAGGGATGCTCGCCACCGCCATAGACATCTTTCAGCGCCGCATACGCGGCCTCCATAGTGTCCAAGATTGCGGTCGCGCCACCCTGCAACGTCAGCGACTGCGTTGACGTGGCCGTCGCATTCTTACTAATCTGAATCGTTGTTGCATCGACAATAGACGTGACATACGTCTCAGCGGGAATTCCCGTCCCCTTCACCTTTACTTTCTTATTGCTTGAAATGTCCAGATCGGCTGTTGTGGAGAGGCCTGAAATAGTTGTACTGCCGTTGGTGAGATTGCCAGTGCGCGTAACCGAAAAGGGCAATAGGGTTGAACTGCCTGAGTTGCGATAGAGCACGAAGTTTTGAGTTACTGCCAGGCGTGTCGCGCTCATCTTGTAGAACGGTGTAAAACTCCCCAACATGGCATCGCTCGCCGCGGTACGACTTTTGACCCAAAAAGACCATGTGATGGGACCGCCATTCGAACCCATGCCCGGTTTCGTGACCCCGGTTGTATTCGTAATCAGTTGAGCGGGTATAGCATTCTGTTCGCTCAGCTGCACCGAGGCCTCGCCGAGCTTCGCGCAATCGATGAAGAAAAACGCTAAGAAGCCAAGAGCAAAGAAAGAATAGGTTCTGTGTATCGGTAAGAAATGTGACATAAGTTTTTCGGGAACAAATGTTCCCTCAGTTACCTTCTTTATGCCTTATTGGACGAACGACAAGCCAAAAATGTAACAGCCGAAATCATCTTCCTTTCTTGAACCATTCGAGCACATCGACGGGCAAGGCCAGCACGACAGTGTTTGAGGCTGTGGGTCCAAGACCGTCGAGCGTTTGCAGTGTGCGCAGCTGCATCGCACCCTTGGCTTTCTCCATCATGCGAGCGGCATCGGCAAGATTTTTCGCGGCCTCTTTGTCACCCTCGCTCTTGATGATATTCGCACGCTTTTCGCGTTCAGCCGCGGCTTGACGGCTCATGATACGCTTCAGGTCGTCGGGCAATTCGATATCTTGTATCTTGATCGCCTGTACGTCGAGACCCCAGCCATGCGTTTCTTTATCGACAATTTTGCGAATTGCATTGCCGATTTCGGTGCGTTCGGTGAGCAGTGTATCGAGGTTCATACCCCCGATCACATCGCGCAGCGCTGTCTGGCCATATTGAGAAATTGCGTAAGCATAGTCTTGAACCTGGATGATTGCCTGCTCGGGGCTCGAGACTTTATAGAAGATCGCGGCGTTGACATGCACAGGCACGTTATCTTTCGTCATGATCTGCTGTTTCATGACATCGAGCGTGCGTATCCGCATATCGACGCGTACCAGCTTCTGAAAAAATACGATCACGAAACGGAGACCAGGTTGCTTCATGCCGGTAAACCGACCGAGCGTAAAAACCAAAGCCTGTTCGTATTGATTAATAACGCGGAATCCGGAAAAAAAGAAGATAACCGCGAAAACAATGACCAAAACGGAAGCTTCCATACGGCTTTTACCGCAGGAAGCAACGGAATCGTCAATCCTATTCTGTCCGACCGAAAAGACTACGCAATATTCTGGTGGCGGATATCGAAACTTTCGGCTAGGGCGAAAGCTGCTGTGTTGCGCACCATAAAGTCGGGGGTGTTTTCGAGCGCCGACTCTTGCCACAGCGAATCGCCCACGACGTTAATGATGCCCTTGGCATTCGGCTCGAGCGCGGCGGCAATCGCACCGACGAGGTCTTTGTCTTCGGTACCGCGGTAAGGCGCCGTGAAATAACGCGCGAGATCCTTCTTTTCATAGCCCTGCGCGAACTGCGTGAAATATTCGCCGAAGCTGAGACCAGACGCCTTCCAGCCGGTCTTGAGTTCTGTCGCACCGGGAAAGCTCTCTTTCTGCACCCCGCGCTGAATGAGCAGGCAAATGCCGCGCAGCGACTTCGAGGGAAAAAGACCTGCACGCACAATACGAATATGGTTGGGATTTTCAACCGCAAGTTTTTCCAGCGCGTATTTGGCAAACGCCATCGAACCGTAAGCCACTTCGAGCGAATGCAGCCAGTAGTAGCTCGAAAATCCGATGGTGAGCTGCGGATTCAGTTCGTCGATGAGCGCAAGTACGGGACGCACAGAGAAATCGAAACAAGCCTCAACGTCGGCGATGGGCGCCAACTCAGAGGGATATCCCACCATGCCGAAGGCAGGGCAGAACACCATCACGTCAACAGGCGCTTTGAGTGCGGGTTTGATGTTGCGGATCGAGTCGGGTTTCGCAAGGTCGACGCTGTGGATCACGTCGAACCCTGCGGCGCCACCTTCGCTTTTCGATGTCGTAACCGTGATGCGCGCCGCGGCATCTTTTTGCCGAATCGCTTCGATGGCTTTTTGACCAGCGACGCTCGAGGCGCCCACAACGAGGTAATGTTTTGGTTTCATATTTACTCCTTTAAAAAAATGACCGTTCATTCATATCAAGATTCAAATCGTATCCAGAATTGCCGGCATCAGGCAATGGAAAGCTTTTGCATGAAAAATTTTTCGAGAATTTCTATCGGCCTTGTACTGCGCTGCGCTTTCGCGCGCAAAATCGCGCCTTCGGTGCTGTTTAAGATAATCTCGGCGAGCGTTTCGGGGTCTTCGCTTTTTGCCAGCGCACCCGAATCTTGCGCACTCTTCAACGCATCGGCAAGGTAGGATTGC
>JAFLED010000251.1 GCA_017302045.1 Spirochaetota bacterium | reverse complement strand
GATGGCACAGCGACGGACGCTTCTAAATCAGCCTGATTTTCGTGGGGGAATCGACCGGCATCGCGCAGGTAAAATTGCGGCATAACCAGTAGGCCTCAGTCGCGGCGCTGTAGTTTTTCAGGTACAAGAATTTTTCTGCGAGGGTGGCGCTGGTTTCGGCGACAGCCAGGCCTGGCTCATACATCTGCGCCAGCCATTCAGAAAAATCGGCGCGCGGATTGCTGACCACAAGTTCACTGCCCCTCGATGCCGCAAGAAACGCGGCGAGTGCAAAGGCGCATCCCGTCGGCACTGCCGCGGCGAAGCCGGCATAGAGAGCCTGCAGCGCGGCCGCCGCTTCGCCGTAACGTTTTTCGGCCGTGAGCTGGTACAGGCGCGACAGATTTGCGACCATGACCGAGTTGCCTGAAGGAATCGCACCGTCGAAAAATTCCCGCGTGCGCGCGATGAGGTCAGTGGAACCATGCGCCGTGAAATAAAAACCACCGTCTTCTCCCGCAAAAGCACGTAGCACTGTATCGGCGAGTTGCGCGGCGACTAGAAGTGCCGGGGTTTCGCGGCGCCAGTGATAATACTCCAGAAACCCGAATATCAGGAAGGCATAGTCGTCGAGGATGCCTGCGACCGCGCCGCGCGCGTTGCGGGTGTGAAAAGTTTCTCCTTCGGTCGAAACGAGCCCAGCGCAGAAACGGAAATGCGCGTCGGCCGCAGCAGCGATTCCTTTATTTCCCGTAACAAGCGCCGCGCGGGCGAGCGCCGCAAGCCAAAGGCCGTTCAGATCGGTCAGTATCTTATCATCGAGGCCGGGTGCAACGCGTTTGGCGCGTGCCGCGAAAATCTTTGCGCGTATCGGTTCGAACTCGGCGAATAAGGTTTCTCCGGGCCACGCCGCAGAAACGCCCCCGGTCGGCTTTTCTATCCAGTGGAAAATATTTGCCGGTGAAGCCTCGTGCGTCGCTTCGTCGAGAAAGTTGCCGCGCTCGCGTACCGAGAGATGTTTTACGGTAAATGCCAGTTCATCTTCGCCGAGAATTTCCCTGAGTTCATGGTAGGTGAAGACATAGAATTTTCCCTCTTCACCCTCGCTGTCGGCGTCGTAAGCGGTCGCATAACCGCCCGCCGGGTTTTTAAGTTCGCCTTCGACGAATGCGAAGGTGCGCAATAGTGCCGTACGATAGAGGGATTTCTGCGTTTTCTGGAAAATTTCGGCGAGCGCGAGTATAAACATCGCCTGATCGTAGAGCATTTTTTCGAAATGCGGCAGATGCCAATCGGGGTCAGTCGAATAACGATGAATACCGAAGCCGATCTGGTCTGAGATACCACCGGCAATGATCTCCGTCATGGTCTTTTCGACCATGGCAAGGGCTTCGGCGTTGTTTTCGAAATGCGCGTACCGTGTCAGAAATATCAGGTTTTGAAAAGACGGAAACTTTGGGCGCGAACCGAAACCGCCGCATTTTGCATCGTACCGCTGCCTGAAATTTTCGAAAGCGCCCGTTGTGTGCGCTCCGGAAAGCTCGCCCTTATTTGCGGTATTTTCTTTGGCGATCGCTGCGACGATTTCGGCCGCCGCTTCTTCGAGTTCGCCCCGGCGCGTCTGCCAGACGCGTGCAACATTTGCCGCGAGCTCCATAAGGCCCATGCGGCCCTGCACGGCTTTTTTCGGCAGGTACGTACCCGCGAAAAATGGCCGCTTATCGGGATGCATAATAATGGTCAGGGGCCATCCGCCCTGGCCTGTCATCGCCTGGCAGACTCGCATGTAAATGTGGTCGATGTCGGGGCGTTCTTCGCGGTCGACCTTGACGCAGACGAAATTCGCGTTCAGCGCCGCGGCCACCTCCTGGTCTTCAAAAGATTCGTGTTCCATGACATGGCACCAGTGGCAGGTCGAATAGCCGATCGAAAGCAATATGGGCAGGTCGCGGCGCTTCGCTTCGGCGAAGGCCTCGTCGCCCCAAGCGAACCAGTCGACGGGGTTTGTGGCGTGTTGTTTAAGATAGGGGGAACTTTCATCTTGCAGTCGGTTCACGCCTCTCATCATTAATTTCCGTTTGCGCGGTCGAGGCATTTCAGAGAGCGGGACATGCGTCTCATTTTGTATCTTTCACCGTTGCTGGTTTTGGGGTGTCGCAGCGAAGTGGCGCACAGCTTTGCCGGTGCGTGGCAGGCCCTGCCTGCGGAGCTGCAGGGTGAAGTGCAGGGTATGCCCGCACACTGGTCAGTACAGGGTAAGGGTGGGGCGGTCTCTACAGCAAATGCGCTCGCGACCGAAGCGGGCATCCAAACTCTTACCAAAGGTGGTAACGCCATAGATGCGCTTTTAGCGGTGCAATGGGTGCTGGCGGTGGTTGAACCGCAATCTTCGGGTCTCGGTGGCGGCGGATTTCTCCTTTACTACGATGCGAAAACTAAAAAGGTCTATGCACTCGATGGCCGCGAAGAGCTGCCCGAAAATGCGGATGAAAATCTTTTCCGCGATGGTTCGGGTAAACCGCTGCCTTTTCCCGAGCGGTTGCGTGGTGCGCGCGCGGTCGGCGTACCGGGAACCGTGGCACTGATGGAATATGCGCAGAAGCGCTTTGGCTCAGGTAAGCTGGCATTTGCCGCGACGTTTGCGCGCGCGATTGAGCTGGCAAAACAAGGCATCCGGGTTTCACCGCGCCTCAATCAGGCAATGAAGCTGAACCGCGAGCGTTTCATGCGGCAGAATGGCGGATATAACCCCTATCTGCGCGCATCTGAGCCCTACCAGATCGGGGAGGCGTTTTACCAGCGCGACTTAGCCGCCACCCTCGAAACCATTGCGGCGAAAGGCGCGGCCGATTTTTATAGCGGAGGTATCGCGGCAGACATTGTGAATACTGTAACGCATAACCGTGACTATGCGTCGCGCATGACGCTCGCCGATTTGAAACAATACCGCGTGGTAGAACGGCGCGTTGCCGAGCGCGCTTTGGCGCTGAACCGCGTTTATTCTGTCAGCGCGCCTGCATCGGGCGATTTTACGCTCAATGCGATACCGGCTCTGCCGTTATCTTTGGCAAATGAGACCCTGTTCATGAGCGCCTCGCTCGCCGCACAAAAAATGGCGATGGCGCAGCGCGAGCGCCTGCTCGAAGACCCGGATTTTAAGGCGGCGAAAACTCCGCCGTCACCGGGGCGTGAAAGCGAAAATACGACGCATGTCGCCATCGCCGACGCAGAGGGTAATATTGTCAGCTATACTTCTTCGGTAGAAACCAGTATGGGGTCGGCGCTCGTCGTTTCGGGCCGTGGCTTTGTGCTCAATAACCAGCTGAGCGATTTTGCGGCAGAGAAGGGGGCGGTAAATGGTGTCGAAACGGGACGCCGCGAACGAAGCACGGCGCTGAATCCTGAAGCCAGAGAAACAAAGGGAGCAAAGCGTCCTAAGAGTTCGATGTCGCCACTGATTATACTGAAGGCAGACGGTTCATACGCGGCGTTGGGCTCTCCGGGCGGGCCGACGATATTGGGCACAAACGCGATCGTTACCGCGCGCTACCTCGCCGGCGAAGATTTACAGGAAGCGATTTTGAAGCCCCGCGCGCTGGTGATGCCAAACGGTAAAACCCTGGTCGAGTTACCTGTAAAACGCGACGCCGCGCTGCTTGCGGTGCTGCGTGCGCGCGGTTTCGATATCGATCTCAGACGTAACGTCATTTCGCTGGGTTCGGTGCAGGCGGTCGGTTACGATGCGCGCACGAAAAAATTCACCGCAGCCTCCGATCTGAGGCGCGAGGGGTTGGGGCTCGTCGTCACCGCGGTTTTGGAGTAACAGCTCAGATGCAGTTCGCAGATTTTCTTGTCATCGGCGCGTATTTTGTTGTCACCTTCGGCGTCGGTATTCTGGCGCTGAGACAGAAGAATGAAACGACCGAAGATTATTTTCTTTCGGGCCGCCGCCTCCCCTGGCATCTTGCAGGTCTTTCGATGGTTGCAACGACATTTGCCGCCGACACACCTCTTGCAGTCACCGGTATCACGCTTGAGCGCGGTATCGCCGGTAACTTTCTCTGGCTGTCGCTGATACCCGCGGGTCTTATGACTGCAGTCTTTTATGCGCGGCTCTGGCGCCGGTCGGGTGTGATGACCGACGCTGAGTTTGCCACGCTGCGCTATTCGGGTGCATCCGCCGCTTTTTTGAGACGCTTTCGCGCACTCTACCTTGCGGTGCCGGTGAATCTCATCATCATGGGTTGGGTGACGACAGGCATGGCGAAGGTCATGGCGGTCTTTTTTGACTACCCGACATGGGCGACGCTCGGCATACTCTATGCCTTTACCGTCGTTTATATTATTCTTTCGGGACTCTGGGGCGTCGTGGTCACCGATGCGCTGCAGTTCATCATCGCCATGGCCGGATGTATCATTCTGTCGGTCGTTTCGGTCGATAAGGCGGGTGGCCTCGCCGCACTGTGGCAAAAAGCCGCCACACAATTGCCGCAGGGTTTCACCGAGGTTTATCCGTGGTACTTCACGGGGCCGGTCTATGTCGTGGCGGTATGGCTGGGGGTGCAATGGTGGGCATCGTGGTATCCGGGGTTCGAACCGGGTGGCGGCGGTTATGTGGTGCAGCGCCTGTTGTCGACGAAAGACGAAAACCATGCGGTGGGGGCAGCGATTCTCTTTAATGTACTGCATTTTGTGGTGCGCCCGTGGCCCTGGATCATCACCGCGCTTGCTGCCGCCGTCGCGTTGCCGGGTGCGGTTGACAAAGAGTTGCTCTACCCGCAGGCGATTCTCGCGTGGTTGCCTCCCGGACTTAAAGGATTACTCATCGCCGCATTTCTCGCGGCCTTTATGTCTACGATCGCGACGCATCTGAATTGGGGTGCCGCTTATATCGTTAACGACGTTACGGGTGGTACGCGCTTTCTTCCGGCGAGCGACCGGGGCAAGGTGTTACTTTCACGCGCGGTGATTTTGCTGCTCGCGATTGCCGCGATCGGTGTTTCTTATCTTATGAGTTCGGTGAGCCAGGGTTGGGAGCTTATTCTCATGCTCTCCGCGGGTACCGGGCCTGTGTATCTGCTGCGCTGGTATTGGAAAAAAGTGAATGCCTGGAGCGAAATTTCGGCGATGTGTGCTTCGTTTGTCTTTTCCCTTCTGTTGCAGCGCTCGGGTTTCACGCAGGAAATCCGCCTCTGTCTTGTCGCCTGTGCGACGACCCTGATCTGGGTTGCAGTCACGCTGTTCACCCGGGGTGAAAGCGAAGAAAAGCTGCGTGGGTTTGCGGCACAGACCAGGCCGACCCCCTGGCGCCTTGCCGAAGTTCTCGTTTTTGTATCGGCGGTTGTTGTAATCTATGCGGCATTTTTCGCGCTGGGCGAATTATTAAAAGGAAATTATGGCAAGGCTGCGGTCAATGTTGCAGTGATTGTAGTGGGAGCAGGTGTGGCCGCCGTGGCCCTGCGCCGTCGTGCGCTCAGTTGAGCATGATGCTTTTGTGTGTGCGCGCGAAATGGCGGAAG
>JAFLED010000250.1 GCA_017302045.1 Spirochaetota bacterium | reverse complement strand
CCTGGGTTGCACAGGCATTGCCAGCGGATGCGCATGAACCCCGGTAAAAAACCACCGCTCCTCAACCTGCGCTGTAGTTGCAACCGCAGTGTCTTCAATGCCAACACCTTCGCCCGCGCGGTCTACAAACGCCGCGACCGCTTTCTGCTTGCGCTCGGCGCGACACGGCGGCCGATTCATGTCGAAGTGCGCTGCGCTGTGTGCGAGTTTTTATTCGGCGTCAGCTTCGATTACAGAGTGCGCGACAAAAACTGCGCGGTCGATTCGCTGACCCTCGCCGATCTCGAAACCATCGACGGTCTGAATTAAAGCGCGGCTTCCCTGCCGACGACTGTCCAGTCGTGGTCTGCAAAACCCTGCTCGATGAAACGATCCATGATGGCCGCGTAGTTCGGTACCGACGCGAGTGCCGGTTCGTGCCCCGCGGCTTCGGCGAGAATCAGCCGCGCGTCTTTGCGCGACATTCTGAGTTCCCATGACGGGTTTTCGTATTTGCCCGAGAGCATACGCTTCGTGCGCGGCTGCACGCTCGCCCCAGGGTTAAAATGCTCGAACAGGTTTTCGAGTTCTTGCGGGGGTACATCCACCGCCTTTAAAAATGCAGCGGCATCGGCGAGACCCGTCGTGATCGCCATGAGCATGAGATTGCCCGCAAGTTTCATAGCGGCTGCGCGGCCGGTATCGGCCCCGAGATAGACGAGCTTGCCTGTCATCGGCGTGAGGTGAGAGCTAAGTTTTTCATGGCGCGTCTTATCGCCCGAGAGCAGCATGACGCCCGTGCTCTCGAGCGCGTTCAAAGGCGCCATAAAAACCGGAGCGTGCTGGTAAAAGACACCGACCTCGGCGAGCGCCGCGGTGCGGCGTTTTGCACCGGCGACCGATGTTGTCGTGTGATCGACGACAGGCACTCCCTGTGGCAAGACCGGCAGAATTTCTTTAAGCACGCTTTCAACCGCATCGTCGTCGGAAAGTACAAGATGCACGAAGGCAGCACCCTTCACCGCATCGGCGACTGCGGGAAAAACCTTTGCGCCCTCTTTGCCGAGCGCCGCGGCTTTATCGAGCGTGCGGTTCCATACGCCGGTTTCGCGACCTTTTTTCAGGGACGCGCGAGCGAAACCCGAACCCAATAAACCCGTGCCGATGAACGTAACCATAACGCCGCTTCCGCCGCCGCAAATACGCGGCAAACCGAAACGCCGTTTACATCGCCGCGCTGGCTGCGGCATTTACCTGTGCTCGAGGAGTTTCACCCGTTTGCGCTGTCGCTGATTCTTGGGTTTCTGATCGGCGTCGAGCGCGAGTATCACCATAAAAAATCCGCGGCGGCTCTCGGCGTGCGCACGTTTCCCTTCGTCGCGCTGACGGGCACGCTGGCTGCCTACGCGCACAATACTTATCTCACCGTCGCGATTTCTGCTGTCGTATTTACCCTCATCGCAATCAGTTATTTTTTCACCGCACGCGGCCGCGGCAAAACCGCGGATTTCGGCCTTACCACGGAATTCGCTGCCGTGATCGTTTTCTGCACAGGCTTTCTGCTTGTCGACAATGCGCGTCTGGGTAGCCTCGTCGGTATCGCGACACTCGCTCTTTTAGTATCGCGCGAATGGCTGCACCGTTTTATTCGCGAAAAACTCAAACAATCTGAAATCACAGCCGCGGCGGCTCTCATCGTCGCGGTCTTCGGTGTCGCACCGTTTCTGCCCGACAGCGCGCTCGACCCTTGGCAGCTGCTCAACCCGCGCCGGCTGGTGACGCTCATTTCTATCATCGGTCTGATCCATTTTGCGGGCTACGCGGCGATTCGCATTTTCGGCGCCAAGGCTGGTCTCGCGCTCACGGGTTTCCTTGGTGGATTTATCTCGAGCACCGCGGTCTTTCTGAACCTGCGCGGTACGCTGCGAGAAAATACCCGGCACGAAAAGACCGTGCTGGCCTCAGGCGTATTCGCTATCGCCGCGACGCTAGCCGAGCTTATCGCGGTTCTCTACATCGCATCGCCACCGCTGGTTTTGAAACTCTGGCGGCCGCTCGCTGCCATGATTATGACCAGCGGCATTGCAGGTGCCGTGCTCCTCTGGCGCGATAGCTCAAAAGTACGGGGCAGCGACGCCGGAGCTCCCCTCGATTTCAAAGCCGTCGCGAAGATGGGCATCCTGCTTTCCCTTCTTATTGCGGCCGTCGATTTGGCGCACCGTTATTTCTCGCACGCAGGGTTGTGGATTATCTCTTTCACTTCCGGACTTTTCGAAATGCACGGGGCATCGCTTGCTGTCGCCGTCGAGCACGGGAAGGGGACGCTACCCGCGGACAAAGCCGCGACAGCGATCCTGTTCGCCGTGGTGGCCTCGTTCGTTTCAAAATTTGGTATTCTGATCGTCGGCGGGCGCGACGTTTTTGCGCTCAAGGGCTCGGGGGCGCTGGCGCTTATCGTCCTCGCCGGGCTCGGAACACTTTTCATTTAAAAGTCTGAAACCGAGTGCCCTTCGTAGATCATAGAGAAATTGTCGTCGAAGACGAGTGCGGGGAAGTGTTCGGTACTCCAATTCGAAGCGACGTGATTCGCGTACTGTCTTGCATCCTCATAGGTAAGAAAGTCGTGGATGACCATATCACCCCGGTGGTCACGCGAGATAACCCGGAAGGCACCCCGTTTCAGGGATTCTGACTTTGCTTTGGTGAGGTCGTCCTCGTGCATGACGCCTTCAGCACATGAGACGCAGGTATAGGGGGTTGGTAAACAATTTAACGAAATTTAAAGGGTATGTGGGCGATGCAAGATTCGAACTTGCGACCCCCTGCTTGTAAGGCAGGTGCTCTAACCAGCTGAGCTAATCGCCCTTAAATATGTAAGCCCACAGGTGCTCTAAGCAGCTGTGAGTCGGGCGATTCGCCAGGCGAATCGCCTGACTCTCCGTCTTCGGTGCTAATCGCCCTTGGGAGAAAAATCAGGCCGCGGGAGCCGCTGCGCCTTTTTTTATCAAATGCTGAATACGCGATTTTTTGCGTGACGCAGCGTTCTTGTGAATCAGGTTCTTTTTCGCCGCTTTGTCGACGAGAGAGATTAACTGGCTCTGTGCCTTCACCGCCTCATCGAGCTTCTTTTCAGCCACCAGCACGCGCAGCTTTTTTTCTTGCGTGCGGATCGCCGACTTCTGCGCCTGATTTTTGGTACGGCGCTTTTCGTTTTGGCGTGTGCGCTTTTTTGCTGAAGCTATATTTGGCATGGTTCCCTGTTCCTGATGTCCCTAAAGTAACGGCAAAGTTGGTGATCGAGTCAAGGCGTCAATCTACTTGAAGACGCCCGCTTTGTCGGTGTTTTCCCAGGTAAAAGAATTCTGACCTGTGCGGCCAAAGTGACCGTAAGCTGCTGTCGGGCGGTATTTAATGTTACGCAGGTTCAGCGTCTCACGAATACCGCGCGGTGTCAGGTCGAAATTCGCCTCGATGAGTTTTTCGATCTTATCGTCGCCGATTTTACCGGTGCCGAACGTATTGACCACAAGTGAAACCGGCTTCGCAACGCCGATAGCATAAGCGACCTGGATCTCACACTGGCTCGCAATGCCTGATGCCACGACGTTCTTCGCAACATAACGCATCATATAAGCGGCACTGCGGTCAACCTTCGACGGATCTTTTCCGCTGAATGCGCCACCACCGTGACGGCCGTAACCGCCATACGTATCGACGATAATCTTACGGCCTGTAAGACCGCAATCGCCGTGGGGGCCACCGACGACAAAACGGCCGGTCGGATTAATGAAATAATTCGTACCCTTGAGGAGCTCGGCGGGCAAAACTTTTTTCACGCACATTTCGATGACTTGTTCCGAAAGTTTTGCGTGTTCTACGTCGGGTGTATGCTGTGTCGAAACCACAACAGTCTGAATACCGACAGGCTTACCCTTTTCATAGCGCACAGTAACCTGCGATTTTGCGTCGGGGCGCAGAAAGGGCAGTTTGCCGCTTTTACGCAGCGCGGTGAGTTCTTCGAGAATCTTATGCGAATAATAAATGGGCATCGGCATCAGCGCATCGGTTTCGTCGATGGCGAAACCGAACATCATGCCCTGGTCGCCCGCGCCCTCTTCTTTGTGAAGACCATCGCCGGTGACACCTTGCGCGATATCGGCACTCTGCTCATGCAGCAAAACGTGAACATGCGCTGTCTTTGCGTCAAAACCGATATCGTCGTGCACATAACCGATGTCTTTCATGACATCGCGCGCGATCTGTTCGATCTTGTCTTTACCGATCGAACCCTTAGGCGAGGTGGATATCTCGCCGGCAACGGTTACGTGGTCTGTGGTGGTCAGTGACTCGCAGGCGACGCGGGTGGTATTATCGAGGGCAAGATAGGCGTCGAGTACTGCGTCTGAAATCTGGTCGCAGACCTTATCGGGGTGGCCTTCGGAGACCGATTCGGAAGTGAAAACAAAATCGCGTTGTTGAAACATGCGCTCAAAGCGGAAATTCCGACAGGCTGTAAAGACCTTTAGAGTTTTGGATGTTAATCCTACCGGCAACGCTGTACGTCGACCGCGCTCAGATTACGACAAAAAAACCAGGCTTTGACGCCGCAAAAATGCCCTATCGGTTTGAGAATGTGGCGGCGAAAAGCTTGACGGAAGCGCAGCGCAATCTACACGGCGCAATGGCTGATTTGAAGAATGAGACGCAGGTGGCGCTCAAGGGCAGGTTTCGCGCACCCAACATGCGCTATTATGGCCAGTTTTTTTTCCTCATTAACCAAAAGGGCGGCTATATCGACGTCGCCTCTCTCGTCATTACCGTTGGCTCAGACCTGTTTAACGCTTTAACACCTACCGATTCCTGGAAAAAATACGAAGCCCTTATCAATAAACTCAAGTATGAAAACAAATACTCGCAGGCTATTACCAATGAGTTTCAATCTAAACTCAAACAGCTCGCCCTGGATAAGCAATTTTTCGCCGATATGCTGAAAGCCATGCATGGCGGTAAACAAGAGACTCTGAATTTTTTACTGGCGGGCTTTTACCGCCGCATCATCAAAGACGACGAATTCTACCTTGAGGCGCACGCAGAAAAAGCAGAGATCAGCGGTGGCGAAGACGAAAAAACGGAAGCCGCCGACGAGGGCGGGGGTCAAGAATCCGGCAATTACCTGCCGATAAAACTCGATCTCGACCCGATTGGGGGGCGGGATGTCAAAGAGCTGCGGCCGGGCGACAAGATACTCGTGCGCGTGCTGCCGCAGAACGACAGAGCGAACGCCTACATCGACAATGCCGGCCTGCGAATGGAAAGCGGTTTCATCAAATCTGCTCCGTTCATCATCACGAGCGTCATGTATCCCGGCGTGGGCGTTGAACTGGTCGGCAAACTCGGCGAAGGCATCTATGGCCGCATCGTCGAAGAACAGAATGTTCTCGTGCGCACCACCGAGGCGGTGAAAAAAGCGCCTGCCGCAGCTCAGGCGCAGGCGCCGCTGGCAGCATCTGTGCCCGCAGATAAAAAACAACTTC
>JAFLED010000025.1 GCA_017302045.1 Spirochaetota bacterium | reverse complement strand
TTCAAAACCTGTTTCGATTTATCGTCGGTTGCACCGTCGAGCGCGATGCTGCCATCGGGCGACGAATAATTAAAGCGTATTTTAAGGCCCGAATTTTTGAGCGGCGCGAAGAGTTTAGGATCTGCCTGGACCTTCAGGAAATAATTACCCAGAATATCGTAAAGCCCCGCTTCGTCTTTAAAAATCGCCTTGAGTTTCTTCGTCGCACCCGTTGTGCGGGCTGCTTTGAGCTCTGACTTTGAAACTGGTATCGGCTTCAGGTTCTGCGAATACGCTTCCTGAACGATTTCTTTCACGGCGAGCGCAGAAACCGGCTGCGGATTATTCAGCATAGCACCGTCTTCGAGCGCGGTTTTCACGACCTGCTCGAGTTTTGCCAGACCGTCTTTGACCCCGGCTTCGCGCAGGTTCAACGCATGCCCGCAGAGCGCATTCAGTTTCTGATTCATCGCGCGCAGCTTGCCTGCAAGCGACTGTGCACGCTGTTTCGTCAGCCACTCGTCGACCAGCGAGAGCTGCGTGACAGCCTGGTTGACCGCGAAGTTATCGAGACGCGCGACGGCGGCACCCAGTTCTTTCACGGGGTAAAAGCCGCTGTCGCCAAAGATCTGCGCAATGCGCGCGTACCGCGGCGCGCTCGATTCCATATTGTGTTCAACGCTGAACGGTAATATAATACTGTTCGCAAGACCATGCGGAATATGGTACACTCCGCCTAAGGCATGGCTGATACCGTGTACGATACCTACGCCACCATGGTTAAACGCCACTGCGGCGAGAAAAGACGCGGTGAGCATCGCGCCGCGTGCGTTGAGGTCATTGGGTACGGCGACGGCCTGCAGAATATTGCCGACGATGAGTTCGATCGCGTAGAGCGCCAGCGCATCGGAAACCGGGTTCGGGTTCTGCCCCGCATAACATTCGATCGCATGCGTGAGTGCATCCATACCTGTTGCGGCAGTGACCTTCCCCGGCATGGTCTGCGTCATCTCGGGATCGAGAATAGCAATGTCGGGTAGAAAATAATCTTCGGCGAAGGGCAGCTTCACCGAATTCGCATCGTCGGAGACCATCGCGAACTGTGTGACTTCTGACCCCGTGCCAGAAGTTGTCGGAATAAAAACAGAGGGGAGCAGGCGTTCTTTGAGCAGCTGCGCACCCATGTGCTGCTGCAACGGCCCGCCTTTGACCATGAGCAGATTAATAACCTTTGCCGAGTCGAGCACCGAACCGCCGCCGATCGCAATCACCATATCGCACTTTTTCTTCACGCCGAGTTCGGCGGCCTCGGTGACGACTTTAAGCTCGCTGTTGGGAGGTACATTGTCGTAGGTAGCGGCGATCGAGATGCTCGAACCCGCGAGGCCCTCCTGCACTTTTTTGGCAAGACCGGCGGCAACAATGACCTTGTCGGTGACAAGTAAGGCCCGGGATCCTTTAAAACCCTTCAGCTCTTCGCCGAGGCGCGAAGCAAGGCCGATGCCGTAACGAACATTGGTGGGCAGAGAAAACTGGTAATAGTCGGGTAACATGCGATAGAGTTAAGGTTCGAGAGACGCCGGCAAGAAAAAGGTGAACGAATGCTCAATATACGGTTTACTCTCTGAAAAACAAACACGTCCTGCCCTAGTTGCGTAACCTCGTCGCCAATTTTTTCCTTTCGGGGGCAACGAAGCTCTCGACCGAAGACCGCCGCCGCGTCATTCTCATCAACGGTATTCTGCTCCTGGGGTTTTTCTCTTTGTCTTTGGCGGCTTTGAGCGCGGCCAGCGCGCGCAATCTGCCGCTAGCGCTTATGGACGGTGCGTTTGTCTTTATAGACGTCGCGCTTCTGATCTGGCTGCGCCTGAGTCACCGCGTACGCGCGGTCGGTATCGCGCTGACACTGCTGATTTTGCTGCTTTTCCTCTTTTTGTTAGTGACTGGCGGCGACAAAAATACCGGGCCGCTGTGGTTCTACCTTTTCCCGTTATTCAGCTTTTTTCTCGTTGGCGGTCGTTCGGCAATTGCACTCAACATTTTTCTGCTGGCAGCCACTGCAGTGGTGCTCTTTGTACCAGGCGCCGCACGCACGCAGTACGACGGGGCCTTCAAAGGCCGTTTTCTGGGCTCGCTCTTTGTACTCAGCGGCATCACGTACATTTTCGAGTATAGCCGCAAAGACGCCGAAACCAAGATGCTCGCCGCGCAAAAAGAAACCGACGACATCTTCCATGCCATCCGTGAAGGTTTGTTTTTGCTGACAGAACGCGGGGGCGGCTTTTTCATCGGTTCGAAATTTTCGGGTGTGGTCGAAAAAATGATCGCTGCGGATCACATCGCGGGTAAGGAATTCATCCCCCTGCTGAAAGAGAGTTTCCCGAATATCAATGAAGACGGCCTCGCACAGTACCTCGCGCTGCTTTATAAAGAAGATCTCGACGAGGCGATGCTCGCCGATCTGAATCCCTTGAAGACCGTCGAGGGCGAGCGTATTCTCTCTTTTTCATTCTACCGTGTCGCGGGCATGAAATCCGGCAAGATTGAAAGCGTGATGTGTTCGATCGAAAACAAGACCGAAGAGGTGACGCTGCAACGCGAACTCGCGGCACGCGGCGAGTCGGATGCAAAACAGACGGCGCTGCTGCTCCAGATTCTGCATACTAACCCGAAACTGCTCGACGACTTTCTCGAAACCGCCGGCGCCTACGAGAAAGAGATACACAGCCTGCTGAGCGGCGCAACCGACGTCGACAGCGAACTGCTCGATAGGGCCTTTCGCAAGGTGCATACCATCAAAGGCGATGCCCGCGCCCTGGGGCTCGACGCCGTCGGCGAACGCGCACATGTGGTCGAAGAGAAAATCGCAGAACTAAAGACGCGCCCCTCGGTGACGGGAGCCGATCTTTTACCGCTCGTTGTCGATCTGGGCGCGCTGCGCCAGATTTTCGAAACGGTACACGAACTGACATCGCTGATACGCGCGCACCGTGGCAAAGAAAACAGCGTTTCTGAGACGCCGCTCAAAGATACGCTCTACAACCTCGTACGGCGGCTCAAACTCACCAGCGGCAAAGAAGTACAACTCGATACCGCCCTCTTCGACGAAAGCCGGCTGCCTTTGCGTATGACCCGCCTTGCGCAGGAAATTTTCATCCAGATGATCCGTAACAGTTTTGCACACGGTATCGAAGATACGACAGAGAGACTGCGCGCAGGCAAAAAGGCCACAGGGTTGATTTCCTTAGGTCTCAAAGAAACAGACGGCGTCTTAAAACTCAGCTACAGCGACGACGGCGCGGGGCTCGACGCCGCGAAGCTGAGGGCAAAGGCGGTCGCAGAAGGTATCGTCACGGCAGAAGAGATCGCCGGCTGGCAAGATAACCGCGTCTATGCCCTGATTTTTCGTAAAGGATTGTCTACGGCTGAAAGTGTCGGCCAGGATGCCGGCCGCGGGGTCGGCATGGATATCATACAGGAAAATGTTCGTCAACTGAAAGGCAGAACCAAATTAAGGACAAAACCCGGAAAAGGTATCGAATTCGTCTTCGAGTTCGAAACTGAAAACCGGCAGGACAAAGCATGAAATTACTCATCGTCGACGATTCTACACTGATACGCAGCGCTATCGAAACTTTTCTGAAAGATATGCCATTCGAGATTGTCGGGCAGGCCGCGAACGGCCTCGAGGCACTCGAACTTTTCAGGCAGCACTTGCCCGACTATGTCACCATGGATATCACGATGCCTGAAATGGACGGCCTCAAGGCCATGAAAGAGATGCTGAAGATCAAACCCGATACGCGCATTCTGATCGCTTCGGCGATTTCAAACCAAGCGACGATCGTCGAGGCGCTTGCCTCGGGCGCCAAACATTATCTGAATAAACCGTTTAACGGCGAGAAACTAAAGGCCGCCATCCAGAAAATACTGCCCTGACCCTAAGCTACGGCTTGACCGCTCTGCCGCGATCGGTTATGCGGCACATCGCTCAAAACTGACTTTAAGGAGAATCTATGAAACAATTCGGAATTACCCTGGTGCTTTTTGGTATTGGTTCGTTTGTGCTCAACCTGATGCACTATGAATTTCGCCTGCTGATGTGGATCGACCAATGGGGCCGCGGGGCCGGTATCGCCATCCGTGTCGGGCTCGTTGTACTCGGCGCCGCGCTGTTCTTTTTCGGTCTGAAACGCGAAAAAGAGGCAACCTAAGCGGGAGAGAGTTTCTCTCCTCTGTCCTTGCCGCGCAGGTAAAGCTGTGCGGCAAGAACGCTCAAAAGCGCAACGAGCGCCATACCCCTGAAAATATTCGAATAGGCTATCTGCGGCGGCAGATCTTTCTGCCAGACAAGCGCGGTGGCGGCGAGCGCAACGCCGAATGCCCCGCTGAAAAACTGCATCAGCTGAAAGAGCCCCAGGCCAGAACCGATTTCTTCTTTTTTCAATATGCGCGACATTTCATTCGAAACCGAAGTACTGAGAAAAGTAAAGGCGATACTCAGCAGCGTATAGGCGGCCATGATCCAGAACGCCGACTGTGCCGCCAACAGCGCAAACAACAGAGCCGCGGCGAAGAGCAAGACGGGAATATAACGCAAAATGCCCGCATTGCCGGTGCGATCGATGACCTTACCGACCAGTGGCGAAAGCAGCATCGCGGCCAGCGAGCCGGGAAAAATCACGAGCCCTGCCTCAATCGCAGTCATCTGGTACTGACGAATCAGCATCTGCGGCATGATGAAGAGTAGCGCAAAACTCAGCATATAGGCACCGATGCCGGCGCCGCCCAGAAGCAAATACCGGCTGTTTGAAAAAAGCGCCGGCAGCACAAACGGTTGTGCAGCAGAACGTATGCGCAGGGCAAAGAGCAGAACGGCGGTACATCCGACCGCGGTGGCGATCAGCGATTTCTGTGTCAGCGCGAGCAAGAGCGCGGTGATGCCGATCGCCGAAAGCGAAGCCCCTGTCGCGTCGAAACTGCCCTGCTTCGAAACCTCGACTGGAATCAGCCGCGCGAAAGCGGGTATAAGTAACAGCGACGCGGCGGTCAGCAGAAACAGAAAATGCCAGCCGAGATATTCGACGATCACGCCGCCGATCACAGGGCCAAGCCCCAACCCCAGGCCCACCGCAGCCATGACTTTCGCCATCGCCCGACCGCGACGCTCGAGCGGAATGTACCGTGAAACAAAGACCAACGCGAGACCGGGTATGGCGCCTGCCCCGGATGCCTGCAAGACACGCACGGCAATCATCAGAAAAAAATCGTTAATAAAGAAGCCCGCGATGGCTGCCCCGCCCAATGAAGCAAGACCCAAGACAAAAAGACGGCGTATCGGCAGAAAATCGGCGAGACGGCTATAGGTAATCGAAGCGACCGCAAACGTGATCGAATAACCGGTAACAATCCACGAAGCGTCTGAGATGGGGCGCGCGAAATCACGCGCAACCGAAGGCAGGGCGAGGTTAAACATCATGGTATTCATGATGACAAGTACGATGGCCAGCCCCAGAAAAAAGATGATCCAGCGCTCAAGCTTTTCAACAATTATCATGCTTTCAATATGTGTATATGCACGTTACTTGGCCACATTTTTATGCATTCTCCTTTACGGCCATAGCGGTAACGCGGCAGAGCCGCAGCGGGCCGATCGCATGGGCCTTTTTCCCTATGAATCTCATTCAAACTTCGATTCTGCGCCCGGTTTTCGCGTGGATTCTCATGTCGGCGATGATCATTTTCGGCGCGATCGCGGCGCTACGGCTCGGCGTCAGCCAGTTACCCGATATCGACTTTCCGATTCTCACCGTTACGGTCAACTACGAAGGCGCGACGCCCGAGGTCGTCGAATCGACGCTGCTCATTCCGATTGAAGAACGCCTGCTTGGCATCGAAGGCCTCAAACAAATGCGTTCGAATGCGCGGCAGGGTTCGGGGCAAGTCGTACTCGAACTCGATCTCAGGCGCAACGTCGACGTCGCGTTGCAAGAAGTGCAGGCTGCGCTCAGCCAGTTGCGGCTTCCCGTCGGTATAGATCCGCCGATCATTAACAAGACCAACCCCGAAGACCAGCCTTTTATGTTCATCGGCCTCTTCGCTGACCGCCCGCTGCATGAGCTTTTGGTGTGGATGGATGTCTTTCTGCTCGACCAGTTCCGTTTTATACCTGGTATCGGCGAAGCGTCGATCGCGGGTTATCCCGAGCGCAATCTTCGGGTCTGGCCCGATATGGCGAAGATGCGGCAGTACGATATTACAGTGTCTGATCTGGTAACCGCAATCGAGACGCAGCATATCGAAAGCACCGCGGGGCAATTCATCAAGGGCAAAGACGAACTGCGCGTCCGCTGGATGGGCGAAGCCGCATCGCCGAAAGATCTCGCGAAGGTGAGAATTCTGCGGCGCGGCGGCGAGAACATCTATGCCTCGGGCGCAGCGCTCAAGATCGGCGACGTCGCACGCGTCGAAGACGCTCTCAGCGACCAGCGCCGCCTCGCGCGCCTCAACGGTACGGACGCGCAGGGTGTCGGTATCGGTATCCGTAAACAGCGCGGGCAAAATGAAGTCGCGCTCGCCGACGCGGTACATAAAAAAGTCGCGGAGCTGCAAAGCCAGTTACCCGAGGGCTATAAACTCCAGGTTAATATCGACTTTTCGCGCGCGACAAAACAAACCGTATTCACGACCTATGAAAAACTGATCATCGCGGCGCTGGTCACGATTCTCGTCTGCTTCGGTTTTTTAGGCAGCTGGCAGGGCGCGCTCAATATTATCTTCTCGATACCCACCTCGATCGTCGGCACGTTTCTCATTATTTATTTTGCCGGCTTTACGCTGAACCTCTTCACGCTGCTCGCACTGACACTCGCTATCTCGATCGTCGTCGACGACGCGATCATGCTGCTCGAGAACATTGTGCGCCATTACCGCATGGGAAAAAGCGCCGCGCAGGCAGCATACGACGGTTCGATGGAAATTCTGCCGGCGGCGAGCGCGGCGACTCTTGCTGTTATCGCGGTATTTTTACCCGTCGTCGTGATGGATGGTGTCATCGGGCGTTTCTTCTTTCAGTTCGGTATTGTGATGTCGGCGGCGGTGTTATTGTCGCTGGTCGAAGCCGTGACCATCACACCAATGCGTTCGGCGGCGTTTCTCGGCACCGCACCGAAACAGGGGCGGCTCGAGGTCTATCTCGAGCACAAATTCGAAGCGCTCGGCCGCAAATACGCGGTTGTTCTCGAAAAAGTGCTGCGGTTTCCGAAGGCGGCAAGCCTCGCTTCTCTGGCTCTCTTCGCGCTTTCGTTGTTGCTCATTTTTCAGGTGCGGCAGGAATTCGTGCCGATGCAGGATCAGGATTACATCATCATCAGCGGCCAGGCACCTTCGGGGGCTTCGCTCGCTTATACGGTGAGCCGCGCGAAAGAGCTCGAGGCGACTGTGGGTAAACATCCTGCGGTCGACCGCTTTCTTACCAGCGCCGGTGCGGGTGGGCTGGCGACGCAGATAAACCAGTTTACGATTCTCGTGAAATTCAAACCGCGCGGCGAACGCAAAAAAGGCCATATCCAGATCATGGAAGAGCTGCGCAAAGAATTCAAAAGCGTGCAGGGTGTAAAAGTTTCGCTGCGCGACTTTTCGACCCGCGGATTAACTTCGGGCAGGCAATACCCGGTTTCATTCAACATCTTTGGCAGCGATCTCGATATTCTCGACGACAAGGCCAAAGAGATCATGGATCGCCTGACCGCAGAAGGCCTCGCGCAGGATCTCGACACCGACTTCAAACGCAACTTTCCCGAACTGCTGATTTTGCCCGACCGCGACGCGATGGCAGCGCGCTCGGTATCGATTCAGACCGTCGCCTCGACGCTGGGTGCGACCATCGCGGGTCAGCGGCAGGGACGCTTTACCGCAGACGGCCGGCGTTACGACATTCGCATCAAGCTGCCCGACGAAAAAATTGCCTCGCAGAAAGATATCGGTTCGGTGCTGGTGCGCAACGCCGCCGGTAACACGGTACCGCTCAGCGAACTCGTGAAATTCAGCGAGAAAAAAAGCTTCCAGTCGATCACGCGCGTCAACCGCCAGCGCGCAATCGGTATCTTCGGCAATGTCACACCCGGAAAGTCGCAGGCGACGGTGCTCGCACGCGCGCAGAAAATCGCCGCCGAGATTCTGCCCAAAGGTTATTCTTTTGCGCTCGAGGGCGGCGCCGCGGGCCTCTCTGAATCGTTCAAGAGCCTCAACGTCGCTTTGTTTCTGGGAATTCTCATCGCTTACATGATTCTTGCGGTGCAGTTTAACTCGTTCGTGCACCCGGTGTCGGTGCTGGTGGCATTACCTTTCAGTGTCACAGGAGCGCTGATCACGCTGTGGATATCCGGCGTATCGCTGAATCTCTTTAGTTTCATCGGGCTCGTTGTGCTCATGGGTATTGCCAAGAAGAACTCGATTCTGCTTGTCGAGTTTACGAATCACGTACGCGAAGCCAAACCCGGCATCGGCGTGCGTGAAGCGCTTATCGAAGCATGCCCCGTGCGTTTGCGGCCGATTCTGATGACGTCCGCGGCAACGGTCATGGCTGCATTACCGCTCATCGTGGGCAACAGTATCGGCCAGGAAACCCGCACTCCGATCGGGCTTACGATCGTCGGCGGTACCATCGTCTCGACGGTATTTACGCTTTTTATCGTACCCTGTATCTATCTTTTGCTGAGGCGTTTAGAACGCGAACACCGCACTCTGCTCACGATTCACACGCCGCTCGCTGCGTTGCCTGCGCACACGCCCTTGCCACCCACAGGCGAACCGCAAATTGGCAATGACCCGGCTTTTACAGAAACGGTAAAACGCAAACGCCGGACCAGAACGACCTAAGGAAGTTCTGCAAAAGCCAAAATGTAAGCTATTGAAATCTATTGCACCGCGGGGGAATTCCCCGGTGGCGCGGTTTGCCCTGCGGTAGCAGGCACATTACCATCGCGTGGTGGTTGCACTGTGCCGATCGTCGGTTGCTGAGGACCAGGCGCCGAAGCTGCGGGCGTTGTTGTCGGCGCGTGTTGAGCGGGTCTTTGCTGCTGCGGTGCATGCACGGCCCGGTGACGCCCATGCTCGCCGCCATGATGGCGATTCATATGCCCGCCGCCGTGACCGCGCCTGCCATGGTGCGCCTTGGGCCCCGGCTTGCCATGCCCCGAAATCGCCCCCACCCCGATAAATGAGACGGCAATTACCAGCGAAATAAGGAGCTCCAGTACCAGAATCCGCTTCATACCGTGTTAGACGGGCAAAACGACGGCTCAACGACGCGGATTTTTGCTCAGGAAGTTCTGAAAAAGGCAAAATTAGGAGCACATTTTTCCGCAAATGCGCGTATTCCCTCGGGCGCGCTTGCGCGCACATGACTTTTGCAGAACTTCCCTGATTTAATTCAGGTTTTTCAGCATCGCCACGGCGCGGGCGATTTTATTGTCGAGCGCTTCGGCCTTAGCAGGCGGCGTAGCCGTGCCGGCGTCGGGAGAATTCGCGCTACGTACCTTGACTTCATCGTCGGTGCGCTGCACGGTTCTTGCCGGGGCAGGATTGTCATCGGCGAGAAGGCATTTTAACGCGAAAACAAAACTGTCGCCGATCTTGTCGAGCATCGGTTTATGGTTCGCGTTACGGTAAAATCCATACGCCACGAGCGGCATCTCTTTATCGAAATAAAAAAAATCACCGAGGCGAATGAGACCTGTTTTGTAACCGATCGTGCTGAATATTTTTCCGGCCTCGAAATAACGCCCCTCGTTAAAGAGCAGATTGCCCTTACGCATGAGCTCGGTCTTCTGCGCGTCGGTCAACATCAGAGCCGGCCTCCCGAGATAGACTTACCCGAAAAAATCTGCGCCCCGTGCGTCATTGCCATAAACCATTATCGGAACTTTTCAAAGCCCCCTAACCTCTTTTCAGGCAGACCAGCGCAATATCGTCAGAAAGTGCGCTGGGCCCCGGCTGATCCAGGCGCGTTTCTGCGAAAGCCTCGACCGATTTCGCCAGCGCCGCGAGAATCGCCTCGGGGGTTTCATTCGCAGCACCTTTCAGCACCGACTCCATGCGCTCATAACCGAACTGTTCGCGCGCCGGGTTCATCGCTTCGCTGAGGCCGTCGGTGTATTGCAAAAAGATGTCGCCTTTCGCGAGCGTGACTTTACGCAATTCGATCGTTGTCGCAAAAAAATCGTTCTCGTCCATGCCGAGGGGCATCCCCCCGGCTTCGACATATTCGGTTTTGCCATTCGAGTTATGGTACATGAGCGGTTTCGAGTGCCCCGCCGAAATGTACTGTAACTCGCCGGTTTTCAGGTTATACAGGCCGAGGAAAAAGGTGACGAACATGTGCGCGGGAGTTTCGACATAGAGCTGCTCGTTGAGCTTCAGCATGATCTCTTTGAGCGAAATTTCTTTCTCGCGCAACTGAGCGTGCAGCTGCGCGCGCGTCATCGCCATCACCAGCGCCGGGCCGACACCGTGGCTAGAGACGTCACCCATGGCGATCGCCACGTAATCGTTACCCAGCCCAATATAATCGAAATAATCACCGCCCACGCCCACCATCGCCTTATAGAAACCGGCGATGTCGGCCTTACCCGCAAGATTTTTGGGCTTATCTGCGGGCAAGAGACGCTTCTGAATTTCTTCGGCGGCCATCAGCTCGCCTTTGAGTTCTTCGCGTTCTTTCAGACCCGCCACCATACTGTTGAGGCTTTGCCCGAGTGAAGCGAGTTCATCGTAACCGCGGCCATCGAAATCGACCTGCAGGTTGCCATCCCTGACGAGCGCCGAGGTAGAACTCAGCGAGGCGATGCGCCGCACCGCAAAACCGGAGAAATACCAGGCCGCAAAGATCGCGAGTACCGCAATGCCTGAAGAAAATGCAAGGATACGTTTGAGCTCGTCGGCCTTGTTGATGATGGCGAGGTTAAAACCTACGACATTCTCGGAGAGCAGTTGTTTCGCCAGCGTGTCGCCCTGACCGATAAGCGGGGTCGTATCGAGCAGGTGCATGTATTCTTCTGCCTCGGTACGCGTGACGGCGAGCACACCGCCGGCGAGCGGCGATTTTGCTCCACGCGGCACGGCCATCTGCGTCTCGTTGTTCGCGTCGTAGATAAACTGCCTGATCGTGGCAAAATTGCGCAACTGGTCTTTGCGCGCCGCGGCGCTGCGCAACTCTTGCGTGAGAACATCCTGCTCAGAAATGAGGCTGAGCCTTATTTTGGCATAAAGCGCGGCGTTGCGCAGGTGCAGCAGAGCCTCGGCGAGAACCAGGTCGGGATGCTCAGCGATGCTGCTCTCGCGGGCCTTCAGACTGAATTTTTCGCTCTCGGCGGCCTCGATAATCTGGCGCTCACCCTCGATTTTTCCCTGCAATTCTTCGGCCGAAGGCGAATCTTTAGGTGCTTTTTTCTGCTCGACCTTCTTTAACAGATCTTCAAGCTCCCGGATTTTTTTTGTCGCGGCGGCGATTTTTTCTTGCTGTGCCTGCACCAGACCTTGTATCGCTTGCGCCTGTTCTTTTTCTTTCTGCGCGAATTTAACCACCGCGGCCAGCGCCGCGTCGCGCTTCTCGGCGACGGCGCGGTAATCTTTTGCGGCGGCCATAAACTCAGGATCGCGGAAAGGGGGTACGCCTTTTTCGCGTAATATTTTGATTCTTTCGGCCTTGATCTGCGCAAAACCCTTCAGCTCGGCGATCGCCTTTTTATCGGCTTCGATAAATTCTTCGAGGACAAAGCCCGGTTTTTTTCCCATTTCGGCGATGCGGCGGGCGCGTTCGACGACAGGTATGTTCACGAATACGGGCGAAAACTGCGCGTCGAAGGGAGTTTGCTGTACGTTAAATTCAGAACGCGCGAACAGAAGTTTTTCGTCGCCGAAAAAGTTATTCCTGAATTTACCGAACTCTGCATTTCTGAAGAGCTTCTGCGTGGCGGTGCCGCTCTGCGGAAAAAACACGGCGGTATCGAGCAGTTCTGCCTGCTCTGCGTCATAACTTAAGATTCGTATCGACTCGGGGCGAAAACCCGTACGCTCGAGGCGGGCCGAGAATAAAGGCCCAAAGGGCCGCCGCAGGTCGCCCAGAAGGCGCGCCCTGAGCTTCGTGGCATTTTGTTTCAGCCACTCCGGGGGATTTTCCAGCGCGGCGATGCGTATCTCCGTGGCAGCGATCTGCGCCGCGAGAGTTTTCCAGCGTGTGAAATCCGCCGCTGTTGCGGCTCCATTCATCGTCATGTCGACGAACGACTTCAACATCGCCTCGAAATCTTTCAGGTTCTTATCGGTGAGATACGTACTGTAATAGGTATCGAAGCGGCGCGTCTGGTAGGTGTAATTGACGCGCGCACCGAATGCGCCCGCCACACCGCGAAAAAAGTTACCCGCGGTTTTTTCTTTATCGCCGCGGCCGACAATCTGAAACCGCTTCGCCTCGGCCGCTTTTTGCCGCAGCCGTATCCTGAAATTCTCAAGCTGTATAAGACCGCCGGAAATCTTGTGCAGTTCGCCGACATGCGACGAAACAAACTCGAGCGGCGCATGCATTTCGCGCTCGAATGAGCTCGACAGCTCTTCTTTTTGCCTGAAATAACTGAAGATAAAACTGAAAACGAGCAGCGCGCTGACAAAAAACAGCGTGAACACGGTCAGCTTGAACCGGATACCCGGCGCGATCTTTGCCCAAATGGCTTTCATTTTTTACCCCACTCCCGCCGCAACTTCAGTATATTATGGTTATCGCGCCGCTCATACGCGGAATCGAGCGTCGTCATCGCGATGAGCCCCAGACCGTTCTCGAGACCCTCTTCGTAATAAAACTCTGTATCGGGTTTATGCTCGAGCGGGTTAAACGCCATACCGTTGTCGCGTATCTCAAACTCGACGAGATTGGGCTCTTTACACATCGTGAGCGAAATCTGCGCTGCGGCCAGGGCCTGCGCGTCGCTGAAGCCATGCTCGATAATATTCGCCACCGCTTCGTCGATCGCGAGAATAATGCGGCTCTGCTGAATCGCATCGAGCCCGGCGTTCTGGTCTTCGCCGATGTCGATATGTTTCGTCGAATCGAGAAACGCGCGCACCGCCTCGCGCACACCCTTGAGCTCGCCGAGGTCGCCCGAAATCTTCAGTGCAATTTCGGTACGCAAAATTATCTTTGACCGCAAACCACGGTTTTTTCAGCGCCCGGTCGAAACGAATCTTTCTTCAAAGGCTTTTTTCCCCTTCGGCGAGCGAATTATAGACATTCACGCGCTTCGTGAAGAACATCAGATCCATCGTATCGCGCACCTCTTTGGTCAGGGACGAAAGCGCCATCTTGCCGCCCTTGTCTTTGAGCGTTTTCAGCACTGCGTTCAGCGCGCCGATGCCCGCCGAAGCGACATACGTCAGGCGTGTACAATCGACCAGCAAGGCGTCGACCCCTTTCCCGATCAGCTCGTCGAGTTTCGCCTTGAGCGTCGGCGTCGTTTTCGCGTCTAACTCGCCCGTTAGCTCGATCACAGCCTTTTTGCCGTTTAGTTTCTCGCGGATTTCAATTTGCGCATCTGCCATGGAGTCCCCTTTAAGCCTTCTTCATCACTTTCCAAAGGTCTTTTTTCGTTATGACGTTATAAAGCATCCGTTCAAGACGGTCAATTTCATAATAATAGCGGATATTCGAATTGCCTTCGAAGATCATTGCGTATTTGCGGATCATCCGCACTGCAGCTTTGAGATCACCCTTCATGATACCCTGCGAAATACGGAAATAGAGGTCGGTCGCCAAAAGCTGGTTCAGCGACTCTTCGAAAGTACGGTCGCGCGCCTTCAGCGCGTCGATAACCTTGCGGACGTCTTTTTCGGCGTAGTTTTCAGAATCGCTGTACTCCATCATGTACCGGGATAAGAGCTGCGCCGCGCGTTTGAAATTGTCCGTACGCGAGGCGATCAGAATCTGCTGATAAAGCATCTGTATCTCGCGTGTGATACGCGCGCGCTCTTCGGTGACGCCCAGCTTCACCGGCTCGAGCGCTTCGGCGATCTTGACGTCTTCCATGCTGTCGAGTTCGCGCTCGAAGGTCAGCGCGCTGCGGTCGCCCTGGACCTTCTGCCATTCTGCCATGGGCGCCTTCAGAATGCCGAGAAACTCGATAGACTCGCGCGCCTCGCCGATCTGCGGAATGATCTGGATAATTTCGAGGAAAAAAAGCGCGCAATCGCCGAGCACCGAATAATTTTCCGCCATCGCCGCGCCGATCATGCGTTTGCAGTTGGGCGCCAGCGTAGTGCGGTAGGCCGGGTTTTTAAGCTCGGCACGCAGATGCTCGAGAGTTTTGCGCGCATCAGCCGCGCGGCGCTCCCAGGCTGCGTTGAACAGCGGGTCGTAGAGGTATTTCTTAAAATTACTCCGCCCCGCCTGCGCCAGCAGGCGGAGCAAACGGTTATACTCCTGAGCCTGCTCAGAACGCGAAGGGGTAAGAGTATATAAGTCTTCCATGACCTACGCCTTAGCCGCGGTAACGAACCAACGGGACAAGTTTTTTTTGATAGACTGCGTGGCTGGCTTCGGCGATTGCCTGTGCGGAGCAGACTCCAGACAATGTCGTCAGCGATGTTTTTTTGGCACTGCCGCAACATTAAGTCGTATGCGACGCCGATAATCAGTTTAAAGGAATCAAAGAATGCCTTATCGAAAAACTAAAATCATCTGCACCATCGGACCAGCGACAAACACGCTCGATAAAATACGGCAACTGGCCGAAGCCGGTATGAACATCGCGCGTATCAACATGTCGCATGGCGATCAGAAAGGCCACCTCGAGGTAATCCAGAAAATTAAATCGTTCAACAAGACTGCGGCGATGCCGATCGCGATACTTCTCGATACGCAGGGGCCTGAAATACGCACCGGCGATCTTATGGAAAATTTTACGCTCGCGGTGGGCGACTCGATTGAAATCACCGCGGCCGGCTCTGAGAATACCGAAAACAAGAGTGTGATTACGGTTAACTACCGCGACATGCTGAAAGACCTCAAGGCCGGCGATCGCGTCACGCTCGACAACGGCATCATCAATCTGGAAGTTATCGAGAAGACCGAGTTTGGCCTCATGTGCAAAGTCGTCGACGGCGGCGTCATCAAATCGCGGCGGCATATCAACCTGCCGGGCATTCGCGTCAACCTGCCGTCGATCACGGCAAAGGATGTTCAGGATATCATGTTCGGCGTGAAGAACGACGTCGACTTTATCGCGCTGTCTTTCGTGCGCACCGCCGCCGACGTCGAAGAATGCAAACGCATGATCGAACGTTACAACGGCCACGCGCAGGTCATCGCGAAGATCGAAGATTCGCAGGCGGTACAGAATTATAAAGAGATCATCACCGCTTCGCATGGTATCATGGTCGCGCGCGGCGATCTCGGCGTCGAAGTGCCGATTGAAGAGCTGCCGATTATACAACGCCGGATCGTCAAAGAATGCGCACGGCAGGGCAAACGTGTCATCGTTGCGACGCATCTGCTCGAATCGATGATCGAGAACCCCATACCGACGCGCGCCGAGGTGACCGACGTCGCCAATGCCGCGTATGAAGAAGTCGATTCGGTCATGCTCTCGGGCGAAACCGCCGCAGGTAAGTTCCCGATCAAAGCCGTCGAAACGCTCGACAAAATTCTGAAGCGGATTGAAACCTCGGGTGGTATCGGCTGGTCGCGCGATTTTAAATCCGACGAAGTAAAGGCAGCATTCGCCGAATCGGCCGTCGAGCTCGCCGACCACCTGAAATCAGAGGCCGTCGTTGTGTTTACGCGCCGGGGACTCACCGCCGACTTTGTCACGGCTTACCATCCGCGTTATGCGACGGTGTTTGCCTTTACCAATATGTCGCAGGTGCGCCGCAAGCTTTTGCTCAACCGCGCGTGTTATCCCTACCGTATCGATTTTTCGAGCGATCCAGAAAAAACGATTAAAACCGCATTCGCCTTGTTAATCAAGAAGAAACTCTTGCCCGCGGGTACAAAGATTGTGATTGTTTCAGATATCATCGCGGGCAGCGAGCGCGTCGAATCGATTCAGGTCAGAACCCTCGGCGGTGCGACATGAAGATCTATACCAAGACCGGCGACAAGGGTGAGACCTCTCTCTTTGGTGGCGGTCGCGTCAAAAAAAACGACGCGCGGGTTGCGGCGTATGGCGAAGTCGACGAGCTCAATAGTTTTGTTGGTGTACTCATTACCAGCATCGCAGAGGCGGATTTCCCCCAGCAACCGAATCCGGCCGACGCGCTGGTAAATTTTCTCCAGACTCTGCAAAACCGGCTATTCGATCTGGGCGCCGAACTCGCTGCGGGAGATGAAAAATTCCGCGCGAAGCTGCCACGCCGCATCGACATGACCGACGTGGTGTTGCTCGAGGCCGCGATCGACCGCATGGAAGAAAATTTAAAGCCGCTGAAAAACTTTATTCTGCCGGGAGGAAGTCCATCGGCCGCGCACGCGCATGTCTGCCGCTCGGTTGCGCGGCGCGCCGAACGCGCGATGCTTTCGGCGCCCCAAACCGCCGATCTGCTTATCACCTTCATTAACCGTGTCTCGGATTATTTTTTCGTTCTGGCGCGCTACCTGAACCACCTTGCGTCGGTTGCCGAACCCGAATGGGAAAAATAACTGCGGGGATTGTTAACAACCAGACATAGATTTGGAATCGCTTGACGCCCTTTCGCGCCGGCGATCGTCATAGACGATGGATCTGAAATACGGCAATAAAAACATCGTTGCGGGCATTGTCGCGATTCTCATCGCGCTACCCCTCACCTTCTTCATCGAGCGCGCTGGGGCGAAACACCAGTTTCACGATAAGGCGGCGCAGGCGGTCATCGACACCAAAAACACCCCACAGTTCGACGACGATCAGGTCTCCGAAATTAAGAAAGGCCCTGCGTACCGCATGGGCGGACTGTATTTCAACAATGTCTATCCCGACGCGTATGTGCGCGTGTTTAATTTCTACCGGGAATCGGGTCTCAACATGCGGCTTTTTCTGATCGTGTTCGGTTTGCTGAACATTCTCGCGGGTATCGTCGTGGGTTTCAGATCGGGCGCCGGTAAAGCGATACGCAAAACGGCTTCGGTCTTCGCATTGGTCGGCCTGCTTTTTGTGCTGCGCGACAGCGTCTTTTTCATTGGGCGGTACGTGAACCCCGAATTCTCACCCATGAGCAGTGCACCGATTCTCTATCCGCTCATGATCGCGGGAGGTACCGGGATGTTCGTCGCGGGCATCCTTTCGCTCGTGATTTTCCTGCGCGGCGTCAAAAACGCCTGATCTGAATTCGGGTGCGCTATCCCCGCGCCCTGCTACATCTGCCGGGAACCCGAAAGGGAATGGCCCTCCCGTACCGGAAAAAAAATCTGGATACAAATGGCAGAAACCAAATCAAAAATCGTATGGACTAAAATCGACGAAGCCCCGGCGCTGGCGACCTATTCGCTGCTGCCAATCGTCAACGCATTCACCCAGGCGGCGGGTGTCGTCGTAGAAACGCGCGATATCTCGCTCGCGGGGCGCATTCTTGCGAACTTTCCCGAGAATCTGACCGATGCGCAGAAGATTCAGGATGAGCTCGCTTACCTCGGTAAACTCGTCTTGTTACCCGAGGCCAATATCATCAAGCTGCCGAACATCAGCGCCTCCGTGCCGCAGCTCAAGGCCGCGATCAAAGAATTACAGGACCAGGGTTTTAAAGTTCCCGATTACCCCGAAGAACCCAAGAACGACGCCGACAAGGCGATTAAGGCGCGCTACGCAAAAGTACTCGGCAGCGCCGTAAACCCCGTGATCCGCGAGGGCAACTCTGACCGCCGCGTGGCGCGCTCGGTCAAAGAATACGCGAAAAAGAACCCGCATAAGCTCGGGCAATGGGCAAAAGATTCGAAATCGCATGTCGCGCACATGAAAAGCGGCGATTTTTTCGCCAATGAAAAATCGCTGACGATTCCCGAAGCGACCGAAGTCAAATTTGTCTTCGAAGACAAAACAGGCAAACAGACTGTTCTTAAAGAAAAACTGAAACTTCTGAAAGGCGAGGTGCTCGATGCCACATTTATGAGCGTCAGCGCGCTCAGAAAATTTATCGAAGACGAAATCGCCGATGCGAAAGCGAAGGGTATTCTCTTTTCGGTACATCTCAAGGCGACGATGATGAAGGTCTCTGACCCGATCATGTTCGGCCATGTCGTCTCTGTCTATTTTAAAGATGTCTTCGCTAAACACGCCGCAACATTCGAAAAGCTCGGCGTGAACCCCGACCTGGGTCTCGGCGATCTTTATCTCAAAATTAAAACTCTGCCCGAAGCGGAATGTAAAGCCATCGAGGCAGACATTCAGGCTGTCTACAAGACCCGGCCGCCGCTTGCGATGGTCGATTCGGCAAAAGGTATCACGAACCTGCATACCTCGAGCGATATCATCGTCGACGCTTCGATGGCAGTGGTGTTGCGCGACGCGGGTAAAATGTGGGGCCCCGATGGTAATCCGCAGGATTGCAAAGCCGTGTTGCCCGACAGAACGTATGCCGAATTCTACCAGACCGGTATCGACTTCAGCCGCCAGATCGGCGCATTCGACCCCAGAACGATGGGCAATGTCGCCAATGTCGGCCTCATGGCGCAACAGGCCGAAGAGTACGGTTCGCACGACAAAACTTTTAAAGCGCCCGGCGACGGGGTCATCCGCATTATCGATGCCGCGGGTAAAGTACTGACAGAACACGCCGTTGAAACCGGCGACATCTGGCGCGCCTGCCAGGCGAAAGACGAAGCCATTCGCGACTGGGTAAAACTCACGGTGCGGCGCGCGCGTGCGACCAATACACCGGCGGTCTTTTGGCTGAATAAAAACCGGCCGCATGAAGCGCAGATTATTGCGAAGGTCGAGACATATCTCAAAGAACACGACACCGCAGGGCTCGAAATCAAAATTCTTGCGGCGGTGGATGCGATGCAATACACGCTCGAACGCGTCAAAGACGGCAAAGATACCATCTCGGTGACCGGCAATGTCATGCGCGATTACCTGACGGATCTCTTCCCGATTCTCGAACTCAACACGAGTGCAAAAATGCTTTCGATCGTTCCTCTGCTCGCGGGTGGCGGCCTGTTCGAAACCGGTGCGGGCGGGTCTGCGCCGAAACACGTGCAGCAGTTCCAGAAAGAAGGTTACCTGCGCTGGGATTCCACCGGTGAATTTTTAGCGCTCGGCGTCTCGCTCGAACATCTCGCGGCGACATTTAAAAACGACAAGGCGGCGGTGCTCGCCAATACCATCGACCAGGCTTTCGGCAAATTTCTCGATAACAACAAATCGCCTGCACGTAAAGTCGGTGAAATCGACAACCGCGGCAGCCACTTCTATTTCGCGCTCTACTGGGCCGAAGCACTGGCAGCGCAAACCACCGACAAAGACCTGCAAGGTAAATTTGCGAAAATTGCGAAAGACCTCGCCGATAACGAGGCGAAGATCGCGGCGGAGCTCATCGGTGCTCAGGGCAAACCCGTCGACATGGGCGGTTATTACCACCCCGACGATGCGAAGACGGCGAAGGCAATGCGCCCCAGCACAACGCTGAACGCCATCATCGACGCCATCTGAGCCAGGCACCGGCCACAACAACCGCGCCGCAGTCCTTTGCGGCGCTGCGCCACCCCGGCTACCGCATTTTTTTCGTCGGCGGGGTTCTTGCGATGCTCGCTGACAATGTCGAGCATGTGATTACCTACTGGGTGGTCTTTCAGAAATTCCATTCTCCTGCTCTGGGCGGTTTTGCAGTGATCGCACACTGGTTACCGTTTCTGCTTTTTTCTGTGCCCGTCGGTGCGCTCGGCGAACGCGTCGACCCGCGGCGGCTCATTCAGTGCGGCATGGCGCTTTTCATGTCGGCATCGATCATCTGGGGTATTCTCATTTTAACCGATACGCTCGAACTCTGGCATGCCGCGGCGCTGCTGGTTCTGCACGGTTGCGCCGGCGTCTTGTGGAGCCCGCCGACGCAGCTTCTGTTGCATGATATTGTCGGTCGCGAGCACTTGCAGAGCGCGGTGCGCCTCAACGCCACGGGTCGTTATCTCGGCACCTTTATCGGTCCCGCGCTCGGCAGCGGCTTTCTTCTTGCCTTCGGCCCCGCGTGGGGTCTCTTTGCTAATGCGCTGATTTATCTGCCGCTCTTTCTCTGGTTATGGAAAGCACCCTATGGCCCGAGGTTTCGTAAGGAGCAAACGCAGCCCGCGGTCGCGATGCGCAATCTCGGCGATCTTGTTGCAGCCATTCGTAACATTGCGGATTACCCCGTGATCGCCACCATGACACTGCTCGCAGGCGGCGCGGCATTCTTCATCGGCAACTCTTACCAGGCGCAGATGCCGGGTTTTGCGCACGACCTGGGCTATGGCAATCCGGGGATTACCTACAGCATGCTGCTCGCAGCCGACGCTGCGGGAGCACTCTCGGCCGGCATCGCCCTCGAAACATTCGGTCTTTTGCGACCGCAGCCGCGCACGGCGCTCTTGCTCGCGCTTTTCTGGTGCCTGTCGCTCGGCGGTTTTGCGCTGGTACCGAGTTACGCGGCGGCGCTGGTACTGCTCTTCAGCGCGGGTTTTCTCGAACTCTCATTTAACTCGATGACGCAAACATTGGTACAATTGCATGCGCCGCCCGAAAAACGCGGGCGAATGATCGGGGTTTTCTCGATGGCGGCTTCGGGTATGCGTATGTTCAGCGGTTTCAGTGTCGGCCTCATGGGCCATTGGCTCGGCATTCACTGGTCGCTCGCCATCAGCGCGGGGCTCATTGCGATGCTGGTCAGCGCGCTACTGACGCGCCGGTAAACTATTCGGTGCGCTTTTTATAATACGTGCCGAACACGTAGTCCCAAAGCGGCGACGTAAAACCGAAATTCGAATCATGGTCTTTATGGTGGTGCACCATGTGTTTCTTCTTTAAAATCTTGAATATGCGGTTATTGAACACAAAAAAGTGCGTGGCAAAATGCAGAAAGTCGTAAATAATGTAGCTCGTTACGAATCCGACAAAAAACGGCAGGCCATTGAGGCCCAGCGCCGCTTTTGAGGCGAAATAGACGCCGATCGCAAGCGGTACACTCACCGCCGGTGGCATCACCAGCCGCGTCGCGTCGTTCATCGCATCGTGGTGAATACCATGCGAGTAGAAATACAGCTTCTTAAAGAAGGTATTGATCATCGGCGGGTGAAAGACAAAGCGATGCAGCGAATATTCGACAATCGTCCAGAAACCGACCCCGAGAAGCACGTAGAGCGCAAAATTCAGCGCGGGAATGCGGTAATAATAAAAGGATGCAAACGCGGAAAACAGGATTACCGGGATAAAAATGACAAACGGCACAACCGGGTGCACATACGAAAATTGCTCCAGAAAATCGCTCTTGAACATGCGTATACGGTATTGCGGGCTGCGCGCCACCGCTTCTTTGATCGTCAGACTCTCTTTTGCCATGCGTTTTTGAAGACCGCCCGGCGCGCCGCCTTGTCAAGCCTTTGGCAAATAGATCATGACTTACACATGACAACAGAAAGAGCAAATGCTCCAATGCACAGCCAACTAGCGGAGTTGATTTGCTGAGGAAAACCGTTTCTATACAATTTGTACATTGAAGCAAAAGCCATCCAAGTTGCAATGAAGTACGCAGGCATTGCTACAAACAGAACATATCCAGGAGTTCGAACAAACAACACTTCCGAGTTGACAGCATCAAAGGTAACATGAGCTACAGCAAATTGCAACCTGGTCCCAGAAGAGCTGGTGCTTGATGCGAAAATCGAAACCAACTTTTGCTCTTCACTGTCGGGGAAATATGTGTAAAATCTAGGAATGATGCATTCTTTAGTCTTCCAGACTCTCAAAGCTTGATACGACGACATGGTGAAGTCCCCAACGTCTCGAACAATGACTCCATTGAAGCCCAATGCCTTAGCCTTTTGCATGACTTCAATTGCATACAAAGTGTTGTCCTCTTCATGATTCTTTCGAACATCCATGAACAGAATTTGACTACGGTTGGTCTCAGGCAAAAGCTTGATCTGCGTATCTGTGAGGAAGTGTGTATAGGATAGGTTGTAGTACACTAATGCCACGTTGTCAAAGTACTGCTGTTGTGAGTTGACCAGTTGTCTGCAGTTTTCCTGCACTGCGGTGGACACCACAATGGGTTGAGGCAATTCAACAACCACCCTTTCCTCTCCTGAAGTCAAGTTCAACTCCATCACTCCTTTCAATACCAACCCTTCACATACACCACATACACAGAGCAACAGTAGCAAAGAAGCTGAGGTGTACTGCATCATTGTTGACGGATGTTCAAAAGGTTGGTCGCTTCTTACCTAGTATAGTAGTTCAGGATCTAATCTGCACTAGGGCTCCGAAACGGGACGGGAATTCCCGCCGGGAATCTTGAAAATGGTTCAACTGGCGCCAGGACCTTAGCAGTCTAAAATAAACCTGTCTATCTATCTATCTTGAAAATTGTTCAGACGGGACGGGAATTTGGACCTCAAATTTTGCGCGGGAAGTTCCCATCTACTGCCAGGCGGGAACGGGAATTTTGAAGTAGTGCCGCGGGAATCCCGCCGGGATTTCATCACATAAGAAACAGATCGTTAATGTGTGCCCAGCATTCACACGAATCGAAAAAACCTTGAGAACAAATCGTCTCATTTGAGAACAATGGTCAACGCATGCTAGACACACTTGAATAGTGGGAAAGAAGACGAAGATATGAAGATGACACAGCCAAACAAGATTGAATTTTTTCCATGTGAAAGTTACAATTTGTGTTTGTATAATGCAAGTAATTCTACACACCTCTTGACTTATCAGTTCAATCGTTG